>NZ_CP039889.1:1217500-1557500 GCF_005221325.1 Agrobacterium tumefaciens
CCTGTCTGAACATGGGGAGACCACTCTCCAAGCCTAAGTACTCGTGCATGACCGATAGCGAACAAGTACCGTGAGGGAAAGGTGAAAAGCACCCCGACGAGGGGAGTGAAATAGAACCTGAAACCGGATGCCTACAAACAGTCGGAGCCCGCAAGGGTGACGGCGTACCTTTTGTATAATGGGTCAACGACTTAGTGTAACTAGCAAGCTTAAGCCGGTAGGTGTAGGCGCAGCGAAAGCGAGTCTGAACAGGGCGATTGAGTTAGTTGCATTAGACCCGAAACCGAGTGATCTAGCCATGAGCAGGCTGAAGGTTGGGTAACACCAACTGGAGGGCCGAACCCGTATCTGTTGCAATAGATTGGGATGACTTGTGGCTAGGGGTGAAAGGCCAATCAAACTCGGAAATAGCTGGTTCTCCGCGAAATCTATTTAGGTAGAGCGTCGACCGAATACCCTCGGGGGTAGAGCACTGGATGGGCTATGGGGACTCACCGTCTTACTGATCCTAACCAAACTCCGAATACCGAGGAGTACTAGTCGGCAGACACACGGCGGGTGCTAACGTCCGTCGTGAAGAGGGCAACAACCCTGACCTCCAGCTAAGGTCCCCAAGTCATGGCTAAGTGGGAAAGGATGTGAGGATCCCAAAACAACCAGGATGTTGGCTTAGAAGCAGCCATCATTTAAAGAAAGCGTAACAGCTCACTGGTCTAAATAAGGGTCTTTGCGCCGAAAATGTAACGGGGCTAAAGCCATGCACCGAAGCTGAGGATTGTGGCAACCTTCGGGTTGCTTCAGTGGTAGCGGAGCGTTCCGTAAGTCTGTGAAGGCGGACCCGTGAGGGCTGCTGGAGATATCGGAAGTGCGAATGTTGACATGAGTAACGATAAAGGGAGTGAGAGACTCCCTCGCCGAAAGACCAAGGGTTCCTGCTTAAAGTTAATCTGAGCAGGGTTAGCCGGCCCCTAAGACGAGGCGGACACGCGTAGTCGATGGGAACCACGTTAATATTCGTGGGCCTGGTGGTAGTGACGGATCTCGTGTGTTGTACATTCTTATTGGATTGAATGTGCGGCGAAGAGGTTCCAGGAAATAGCTCCACCGTATAGACCGTACCCGAAACCGACACAGGTGGTCAGGTAGAGTATACCAAGGCGCTTGAGAGAACTATGTTGAAGGAACTCGGCAAATTGCACGCGTAACTTCGGAAGAAGCGTGACCCTTTTGTACGCAAGTATGATGGGGTGGCACAGACCAGGGGGTAGCGACTGTTTATCAAAAACACAGGGCTCTGCGAAGTAGCAATACGACGTATAGGGTCTGACGCCTGCCCGGTGCTGGAAGGTTAAAGGGAGGGGTGCAAGCTCTGAACTGAAGCCCCAGTAAACGGCGGCCGTAACTATAACGGTCCTAAGGTAGCGAAATTCCTTGTCGGGTAAGTTCCGACCTGCACGAATGGCGTAACGACTTCCCCGCTGTCTCCAACATAGACTCAGTGAAATTGAATTCCCCGTGAAGATGCGGGGTTCCTGCGGTCAGACGGAAAGACCCCGTGCACCTTTACTATAGCTTTACACTGGCATTCGCCAAGGCATGTGTAGGATAGGTGGTAGGCTTTGAAGCAGGGACGCCAGTTCTTGTGGAGCCATCCTTGAAATACCACCCTTATCTTCGTGGATGTCTAACCGCGGTCCGTTATCCGGATCCGGGACAGTGTATGGTGGGTAGTTTGACTGGGGCGGTCGCCTCCGAAAGAGTAACGGAGGCGCGCGATGGTGGGCTCAGACCGGTCGGAAATCGGTCGTCGAGTGCAATGGCATAAGCCCGCCTGACTGCGAGACTGACAAGTCGAGCAGAGACGAAAGTCGGTCATAGTGATCCGGTGGTCCCGTGTGGAAGGGCCATCGCTCAACGGATAAAAGGTACGCCGGGGATAACAGGCTGATGACCCCCAAGAGTCCATATCGACGGGGTTGTTTGGCACCTCGATGTCGACTCATCGCATCCTGGGGCTGGAGCAGGTCCCAAGGGTATGGCTGTTCGCCATTTAAAGCGGTACGTGAGTTGGGTTCAGAACGTCGTGAGACAGTTCGGTCCCTATCTGCCGTGGGTGTAGGAATATTGACAGGATCTGTCCCTAGTACGAGAGGACCGGGATGGACGTATCTCTGGTGGATCTGTTGTCCTGCCAAGGGCATAGCAGAGTAGCTATATACGGAATGGATAACCGCTGAAGGCATCTAAGCGGGAAACCAACCTGAAAACGAGTGTTCCCTATCAGAGCCGTGGAAGACGACCACGTTGATAGGACGGGTGTGGAAGCACAGCAATGTGTGAAGCTTACCGTTACTAATAGCTCGATCGACTTCTTCGTTCCCATTGATTATGTTCATCAAGCAAAGCTTGATGACATCGTCTTCTGTCCTGACGCGCTGAAAGCGCTCCGGACGGGCCGCGCCATAAGGTATTTTGCTTGACAGCAAAAACCGGAAGGCGCGACAGACCTCTGGTCTGTATGGCTCCAAGCTCGATCTCGAGCAAAGGTAGAATACGGATCGGTCAGACAAGACGTGTAATTAAGACAAAAAGTGGTAATGCCACCCAGCTTCTCGAAAACAACTTATGTTGTTGCGTTTTGCCGACCTGGTGGTTATCGCGGGGCGGCTGCACCCGTTCCCTTTCCGAACACGGCCGTGAAACGCCCCAGCGCCAATGGTACTTCGTCTCAAGACGCGGGAGAGTAGGTCGCTGCCAGGTCTGCAAAACGCAACAATCAATCTTCTCATCACTCTCTTCGGCCCAGCCGATACAAAGGGCCGCTACAAGCGGCCTTTCGTCGTTCTACGGCATAAAACAAGGCAAACGCACAGCGCGTCCCTTACAGGAGATAAATTGCTCCGCAATTTACTCCGGCAATATGCATCACAGCTTCCCTGTGATGCAGTCGCGATAAATCCCATAGGGATTTACGCTGGTAATGACATTTTTGCTAACGCAAAAACGCAGTCGGTATTTTGCTAACGCAAAAACCTGGTAAACACGCAAACTCTTCGAGTTTGCTCTGTCGCGACAAGTTCTTCGAACTTGCGCTGGTAACGCGGGGTGGAGCAGCCCGGTAGCTCGTCAGGCTCATAACCTGAAGGCCGCAGGTTCAAATCCTGCCCCCGCAACCATTTCCAGATATTTCCGCGTTCAAGTCCCAGAACACAAAGCTCCTTCGTGTAAAGCTTTGAGGAGCGTTTTGTGTTTGACCTCTGTCTCGAGGCCGATTTGACTGGTCCCTTGAGGTCGTGATCCCTGTTCTCATATCGAAATGAGAAACAAACAGGGGGCCGGTATAGCGAGCCACAATATCCTTGGAGGGAAGGTCAATATTTACCGGCGCAAGGGGCTCACCTGCGCATTGCTCGGCATCCCTGAAGAGCCGCCAGTACCGTACCAGCACCAAGCAAACCGGGCTGGCTCAGGCCAAGGCATTCGCGGAAGACTGGTATCTCGGGCTTCGCGGCAAGCTGTCGGCCGGGTTGATGAAAACCGAAAAGACGCTTGCCGAAGCCGCCAAGAAGTTTGAAGAGGCTGCCCTGCTGCCGGTTTGGGGCAACGAGTTAAGGTGTTTCCAATGAAACTGGAGCGCATGAATGCAACGAAGGAAGTTCAGCGCGAGTATAAACGTGAGGCGGTGAAGTTGGTGCGATAACGTGGTTTCAGCGTCGGCACCGGCAGCAGACCGAACCTCCACATAGTCGCCGTCTCGACCGGGATCGACTTGATACCTTTACGAATCCTGTTTCTCATCGAAACGAAGCCATGTCAGCGAACTCGTTCCGGTTGTCGGCGCACGATCTCCAACGGTCTCGGCATTTCCCTGTATTGTAGGAGTAACAGAGACCGACTTCACGTTTTGAAATGAACCGTCACCGAAAATGAGTTTCCATTCTGTGCCAATGCGGTCATGTCTTTGTGAAAGTTCGTATGGGCCATTGCTCGACGACACACGAATTAAAGAGCTGACAGTATGGAAAATCCGGTTGCATTGAATCGTCTTTCTGAAAACACGGTCTTCCGTAAAGGCGATGTTTTCGTACTCTTCGGCGAACTGTTCGGTCGCGGGTACGCCACTGGTTTGCTCGACGAAGCCAGACGGGCTGGAATGGAGATTGTGGGGATCACCGTCGGGCGGCGCGATGAGAACAACGCATTGCGGCCGCTTGACGCGGAGGAACTGTCTTCGGCGGAGGCCCAGCTGGGCGGCAGGATTATCAACATACCTCTTATGGCGGGTTTCGATCTCGATGCGCCGGCAGGCGGCCCAACGCCCACCGATCTCCTGGCAAAGATGACGCTTGATAGCTGGGAACAGGACAAGTTCGACTGGGACTATGTCGGGCAATGCCGCGACATCGCCACTGCGCGTTTTACGGAGTCGCTTTCAAAGGTCATGACCGTTCTAGACGGAATGATCGCCGCTGGCCGCAATGTTTTCTTCGCCCACACAATGGCCGGGGGCATTCCGAAGGCGAAGGTATTTCTGGTCGTCGCCAATCGAATCTACAAGGGGACCGGAAACCGCCACATGTCGTCGCAGACCTTGCTCGACAGTGACATGGGAAAGCTCATTCTACAGAATTTTGAAGATGTCTCCGCAAACACCTTCCGCCATCTCATTGATTTCAGCGCGGCGATCCGCGAGCGCGTCGAAGCTTCGGGCGGACAAGTGCGCTATACGGCTTATGGTTATCACGGATCGGCGGTCCTGATCGATGGGAGCTATCGTTGGCAGACTTATACCAACTACACCCAGGGTTACGCGAAGATGCGGCTCGAGGGCATTGCAGAGGAAGCCTGGGCGACAGGGATCAAGGCAACTGTCTATAATTGTCCCGAAATCCGGACCAATTCGTCCGACGTGTTCACGGGTATCGAGTTGCCCTTGATACCGCTGCTGCTTGCGTTGAAGAAAGAAGACGGTGGCCAATGGGCAGATGAACAGTGGCAGGCATGCCAGCAGCTTCTCGCCGACGGCTTGACCATGAATGATGTTTTCCGGAAGATCACCGACATGCAGGCCAGCGAGGTCATGCGTCCGTTTTATGATTTTTCGGCTTGGCCTATGGCAAACAGCCAGGCACAGGCCGATCTGACCATTGGCACGTCAAACGAGATCACCCAGATGCATCGGGATAGCAAGGTGATGATCAGCGATCTCCTGAGCGGTCTCGTTGTGAAGGCAACCGGGCAGCTAATTTTCGGCGAATCGTCCGAACCCTCCGGTCCCGTCCTGTGGCTCAACCACGATATCGTGGCTCGGCGACTTAATGCTTCCCACCCGCATTCGAAGTCTCCCGCGCCGCTTATCGCGCAGGGGACCGAATCCTCTCACCCCGAGATGGCGTGAAGGCTTCTAAGCCTAACTTGGAAACTGGGTGTTTGGCCATGAAGCGATGAAACTTGCGACAGGAATGCGCCATAAGTGGTCATACGATAGTTGCATAATTTATCCGTTAAACCAGGGGAGCTGTTTCCGCCCTGCGTCAGTTACGGGCCGCAATGCTTGCACGGGTGCATCGCGAGTGGCTGGTTCGCTCCGATGCATGAGGCGCGAGCTGACGAAGCAGTTTGACTCCACCATAAGATTGGTGGCGGCGTCGATGGGATCGCGCCGCCAGACACTCATGTGATCGGATTGCCTTCGGACGACAAGCGCCGCCCTATGGGCCATTGCTTTCGCAGCTTTTCCGGCACCTCGGCCAATCCGTCATCCTCGTGTTCTTAATTCCCCAATCCGCTCGGGCCAAGGAAGACATTCTCCAAGAAAGTGTCACGCGCGACCCGCGATCGCAGGACTGAAGCGGATCAAGCTGAGAATCTCGAACAGCATCTGCGCGCCGGCATGCGCGGTGTTTGTGGTCCCGTCATATTGCGGCGCCACCTCAACCACGTCGCCGCCGACGAAATTGAGCCCTTTCAGCCCGTGAAGAATGTCGAGTGCCTGGCGGCTTGTCAGCCCGCCGATTTCCGGAGTACCCGTTCCGGGCGCAAAGGCGGGGTCGAGACTGTCAATGTCGAAAGACAGATAAGTGGGGCCATCGCCCACGACTTCCCTCGCCTTGGCGACCACGGCGTCGATACCCATTCTGGCAATGTCTTCTGCGTGGATGACTGTCATCCCACTTTCATAGGAGAACTCCCAAAGGTATTCTGCGCCACCGCGAATGCCGATCTGGATCACGCGGGATGGGTCAAGAACACCGTCGAGCACAGCGTTTCTAAACGGCCCCCCATGATGAAATTTCGTCAGATCATAGGCTCCCCCGGTATCACAATGAGCGTCAATATGGATCATCCCTACCGGACGGTCGCGACCGACCGCCTTGAGGATCGGATGGGTGATGGAATGGTCCCCACCAACCGAAAGCGGGATAACATTGGCGTCAATGAGTTTATTCAGGTGCGCTTCGATATCCTCGTGACTGAGTTCAAGACGATAGCGGCTGCGAAATGGCACATCACCGATATCGGCAACCTTCATTTCAAATACCGGAGCGGTCTTGAGGACATGATTGTAAGGTCCTATGCGCTCGATGGTGCGCAGGGCCCGGGGGCCGAAACGCGAACCGGGGCGGTTGGTGACGCCAAGGTCCATGGGAACACCGACAAGCGCGACATCCAGATCGCTGAAATCGGGGTTGTCGCTGTCGATCTGTCTCAAGGGCGCATCAAGCAGCGTTGATATGCCACTGTAAGGGGCAGCGCGGGAGCCGGATTTAGTGAAAATTCGATCAGCGACAGCACGGAATTCAGGATCGTGGATACTGCCCCCGTGGCCTTCGCTATATCGTTCCCGCAAGCTCCTGAGCTTTTCTTCGTCGATTGCCATCACGCGTTCCTTTCGGTTTATTGTCGCCCTTGGGCAGCTTCGAGCATCTCGAAATGATCGGCAATCTGGACGCCGGTCGCAATCCAGACATCGCCTTTGTCGAGTATGTGCTTGAGGAAATCGCGCAGAATGTGCCAGCGCATAGGCCGGCCAGACACCTGCGGATGCAAGACCATGGTGGTGACTCCGCCCCACAGGTGGGTCGCCTCGAATTCATCGAGCCAGAGCTGCATGACGGCATCACGCCCAAACAGCGGACGCGCGCTCGTGCGGCTGGACATGCCAAAGTTCCAGTCGTCAAAAGCGAAGTTGACGGGGATTTCCACCGGCCCGGTCTCGCCCGCCGCGCCGGCATGGCGATAGGGTAAGATGTCGTCCCGAAAAGAGCTGGAGTAGCGGATACCCGACTTCCTGAGATAGGAGAGAAGTTCCGGGAAATTTTCGCCTGAAGGTGCGCGATAACCGACCGGCCGCACGCCCAGCGCTGACTTCAGCGCTTCAAAACCACGATCGATTTCCTCGAAAGCTTCATCGAGTTTCGAACGATCCGGCAATATGTGGAGATAACCGTGATGGCCGATCTCGTGGCCGGCCGCGACTATCGCTTCGCATTGGGCAGGATGAGCAAGCGCCGTCCAGCCTGGTGTGAAGAATGTGCCCTTCAGCCCAAGCTCGTCGAGAAGCTCCAGAATTTTTGCGATGCCCACGCGCGCGTCGTAGCCACCGTGAGAAGTGGTCACCATCCGATCGACATTCGAGGGGTTGTTGCCGATCCAGGCGGTTTCTGCATCCACATCAAAGCCGATGAACAAAGCGCTCTTCGCACCGTTCGGCCAGGCCATTTTGGGTGTTGGCGGAGCGGGGTTGAGTGGACGGGGAGACAGGTCAAAGGTCATGTTTCAGGCTTTCATCTGAAAGTGGGGAGGCTGTCTGCGTTTCCGACAATCAGGGATTCTATCATCGAGCAGTCCCTGACATTTTCGAGTTCGCCCAATGTGTTCCAAAGAGCATCTCGATTGGCGCTTGAAAGGCTCATACCCGCGAGTTCGCGAAACTTTGCGGCAATTGCCTCAGATCGCATGGGGCGTTCGGCGGAACCCGTTGCGCGCGGCACCATGCGTTCCACCCTTAAGCCATCACGAAAAGTCAGCATGACCAAAGGTTCTGCCATGGGAGCCATGCTGTCGTCGACGTCGAGGCGGATGCTGTCCATAAGGGCATGGACGGCTGGGTCAAGGCGTTGTTTTTCGGTGTAAGCCTGAAGCCCGGCCGTTCCAAAGACGCAGCGTGCTGCCAGCGCGTAAGGCAGGCTCATCTGCGTCGGCGCCATGGCGCCGCCCACCTTTGCCCCGCACATGTCTTTCAGCATCGCGCTCAGCCGCACGTCTATCTTCTCGATCTCCGATGCAGGCCGCCCAACCTCGGTCAAAAGGTCTTCGAGTGCATCGACGGCCGAATGGGCTCCGCGGCAGGATGCATAGGGTTTCAGGACGGCGCGATTGATCTTCCAGACGTCGCCTAGACCTTCGGCCAAAAGTTCCGGCTGGCAGGGAGACTTGTTGAAAGCGTTGAAGAAGCCGCCCCATACGTCGTCGAACACACGGGAGGGTCCGGCAAAGCCATTGGCCGCGAGTTGCGCTGCCAACAAACCGCCTTCCGCTGCGCGGCCGGCATGCAGTTTTTTCGCCTGCGATCCATCATGAATGAACGCCCACAGGCCGGATGAGAAACTGGTGGCGAGTGTGATGGCGTCTCGTGTGGCGGCGGCATCAAGGCCAAACAGGCGCGCACAGGCGGCTGCGGCTGCAAGCGTGCCGCAGGTACCGGTAGAATGCCAACCGAGACTGTTGTGCGCGTCATAGCCACCGGTGGCTTCCAGTATCCTGCGCCCGACTTCGTAACCGGCAACCACTGAAGCAAGCATCTGCTTGCCGCTCACGGGAGGGACAACGTCTTTCAGGGCAGAAAAAAGGGCTGGTAAAACAACTGCACCGGAATGATCGCAGCCACCAGCATCGTCCAGCTCGAAGGCATGAGCTGCGCAGCCATTGAGGAGTGCTGCGTCGCGGGCAGAAGCGCTAAGACCCGTTCCCCACAGCCGCACCGAACCACTCGGCCGAATTGACTTTAAGGCAATCGCGAACTCGCCAGAGCGGGCTCCGGCGATTGCGGCGCCAAGCGTGTCGGCGATGTGAACTTTTGCCTTCGTCACGACGTCGACGGGCAGGTCGTCGTAGTCAAGTGAAGAGACAAAGTGGGCCAGCCTGTCGATAGGCGTGTCGGCGAAAGATCGGTTCATGGTAATGCTCGAAGGGAAGGAATTTCACGTTAGCAGGCAAGGCTGGGAGTGTGCCCGACCGCCTGAAAGCAGCCGGGCATCTTTAATATGGGCGGAGCAATTACTTGACGGCTTCACCATTGATGTAGAGACCGTCAAGCAGCGTGCCTTCCAGGCCATGCTTGGCAAAGATCGCCTTGTATTCGCCGGATGCCATGAGAGCTTTTAGGGCGGCGGCATAGGCGTCACGAAGCTCCGTATTGGTTTTGGGAAACGCAATGCCCTGGAACACCGCCGTGAAGGGTTCGCCAATGACGGCGTAGGTGTCCTTCTCAAGATTGAGGAGATACGGCAGGGTTTCCGAACCCTGCACGGCGCCATCCAGGCGGCCCTGCTTGAGCTGTGCGCGTGCGTCCGCCGAGCCTTCAGTGCCTACGACCTTGATCGGTGCCAGTCCCTTGGCTTCGCAATTGGCAGCGCTCCACTTCGCGGTTTCTTCCGGAAAGGACGTACGGCGGCTCATGCCGACCGTCTTGCCGCAGAAATCTGCCGTTGTCTTGAACTCCTCCTTGCGCGATGCAGCGGTGTAAAACTGCGCACCGGATTTCATGTAGTCGACGAAGTCGAGCGTATCGCGCCGTTTCGGCAAGTCGCTCATGCCGCTATGGATAAGATCGACGCGACCGGTCTGGAGGGACGACACCATCTGTTCGAAGCCGATGTCGGCCCATTCGACACTGACACCCAGTTGCTTGCCGAGTGCGAGACCGAGGTCAATGTCGACGCCCACGAGGGTGTTGGTGGCGGGATCCTTGTACTCCATCGGTGGGTAATTGGGCTGATTTGCCACGACGACCTTGCCGGCGGTTTTGATGCGCTCAGGCAGACTTTCCGCATGCGCGGCAGTCGAAGCCAGAATGACGGCGAGAGAAATGAGAGCTGTTTTCACGTCGGTTCCCCTTTGTTTTGATACGTGACTGGGTAGAAAAAACTTTGGCGAGGCGACGGTTTTGGCCGCCCTGCCAGGCATCAGCCGTGAACTGCCTTGATGAATTCGGCGGTACGCGGGCTCTTGGGTGCTCCCAACACCTCGGCTGCGGGACCTACTTCGACCATCTTCCCGGCCTCCATGAAGGCAACGGTATTTGCAACATTGCGGGCAAAGCCCAGTTCGTGGGTGACCACGATCATCGTCATGCCGCTGGCCGCGAGCGCTTTCATGACATCGAGCACTTCGGAAACCAGCTCCGGATCGAGGGCAGAGGTCGGCTCGTCGAAGAGGATCAGATCGGGTTGCATACACATGGCCCGCGCAATGGCGACACGCTGCTGCTGGCCGCCGGAAAGCTGGGAGGGATAATGATCGGCCTTGTCCGACAGACCGACCCTTGCCAGTAAGTCCAGGGCACGGCTACGGACCTTTGCCACCGGTTCACCCAGAACGTGGACTGGACCTTCCATGATGTTTTCAAGCGCCGTCTTGTGCGGAAACAGGTTGAAGCGCTGAAAAACCATTCCGATGCGGCGCCGTTGCCTGGAGATTTCCGCGTCGCTCACCTCGTGGAGGTTGTTGCCTTCACGGCGGTAACCGATCAGCTCGTCTCCGACCCAGATCGCACCTGAATTCATTTTCTCGAGCTGATTGATGCATCGGAGAAAGGTGCTTTTACCTGATCCAGAAGGACCGATGACGCAGCAGACCTCGCCTTTGGCAATTTCCAGATTGACCTGATCGAGTGCGGTGAAGGTGCCATAGTGCTTGGTAACTTCGACTGCTTTGACAATGATGTTCTTGCTCATGACGGACCTCACATCGAAGCGCTGACAGCTTTGCTGCCACGACCAAAATATCGCTCGATATAGTGCTGAACGACCGACAGGACGGAGACGACGGCGAGATACCAGAAGCTGGCGACCAGCAGCAGTTCAAGCACGCGGGTGTTTGCGAAGTAAACGATCTGGGCGTTGTGCAATATCTCGGAATACTGGATGACACTGGCCAGAGAGGTGAGCTTGACCATGCCGATCACTTCATTGCCGATCGGCGGAACCATGACCCGCATGGCCTGGGGAAGGACGATGCGACGCAACATCTTCATCTGCGTCATGCCGATAGAACGCGCAGCCTCATATTGCCCGCTATCGACGGAGAGTAACCCGCTTCGCACGACTTCCGAGGTGTAGGCGCCTTGGGAGATTCCAAGCCCGAGCATGGCCGCAACAAAGGGCGTCATGATATCGACGGTGCGGAATTCGAACAGGCCCGGAATGCCCATGGTGGGGAAGATCAGCGCCAGATTGAACCAGATCATGAGCTGGAGCAGTGCTGGTGCACCGCGGAAAATCCAGACATATCCCACGGCGATGGACGACAGGACCGGATTGCCGGATACCCGCATGATTGCGATGACGACACCGAGAACGATCCCCAGTGTCATGGCCGCGACTGTCATGAGTAGCGTATTTCTCAGCCCGTCGAGAATAGCCGGAGCGAACAGGAAATCCCTGACATAGCTCCATTCGATCTGCCCGACACTGAAAGCGCGGATGATCGCTGCAAGTATGAGGAGAACTGCAGCGGCCGCAACCATGCGGCCGATGTGGCGCTTTGGAACGAGTGTCAGATGTGCAATCTCGTATTTCTGTTCAGGCGATGCGGGGTGCGTATCGGTGATGGTCATCGCAAACCTCTTTCACGCCGCTCGGAGGACCCTTCGCCGGGCAACTTCACGGTGCTGGCGGCGAAGGTCTTCTTCGCGTCCAGGATGGTGGTGAACCGTTCGATCTGCTCGCGTACCCGAACCGGGGAGGTCGAGCCGTAGCCATGACGGCTGGCAAGCGCGCCTTCCAGCGTAATGGCTTCGAGAACGCCAGGATTGAGGCGTTCGTCGATGCGTGGCAGGTCGTCTGCTTTCAAACCAGCCAGATCGTGGCCACGCTCCTCGCAGTAGCGCACAACGACGCCGGTGATCTCGTGCGCCTGTGCGAACGGCACGTTCTGTGACACCAGCCAGTCAGCCACTTCTGTTGCGAGTGTGAAGCCCTTCGGCGCTTCTTCGCGCAGTTTTACAACATCAAATTCGAGAGTTTCCACCATGCCTGCGAATGCAGGCAGAATAAGTTCTATGACATCGATGCTTTCGAACAGTGCCCGTTTGTCTTCGGCGAGGTCGCGGTTATAGGCCAGCGGCATCGCCTTCATCGTTGCCAGGAAACCGGTGACGTTTCCAATGAGCGTGCCGCTCATGCCGCGCGTCAGCTCGGCAATGTCCGGGTTCTTCTTCTGCGGCATGATGGAGGAGCCGGTTGAATAGGAATCGTGCAGCTTGACCCAGCTGAACTGCTTTGAACTCCAAATGCAGATTTCTTCGGCGAGGCGCGAAAGGCTGACGGCGACTAGAGAGCAAATAAAAAGGAACTCGGCGACGTGGTCTCGTGCGGAAACCGCGTCGATGGAGTTTTCGCAGGCCGCGGCGTAACCCAATTCTATTGCCGAGAGGTCCGGACGGCAGGCGATGCCGGAGCCTGCGAGTGCCGCTGCACCCAGCGGTGAACGGTTGAAGCGCCGGTCGAAATCTTCAAAGCGCTCCAGATCGCGCAGCAGGCTTTGGGCATGCGCCATCAGGTGATGGCCAAGCACGACTGGCTGGGCCGGCTGCAAGTGGGTGAAGCCCGGCATGACCGTTTCGGTGTGTCTGGTGGCTTGAAGAATGAGCGCCTCTTCGACTGCCACGATGCCGAGCGCCAGTTCGCGCGCCTTGCGGCGAAGATAAAGACGCGTATTGTTGGACGTCTGGTCATTGCGGGAACGGCCGGCACGCAGCTTGCCGCCCAGCACGCCAAGGCGTTGCATCAGGAGACGCTCTAGAAAAGTATGGATGTCCTCATCGGAAGCGATCGGCTTTTCGTTTCCGTTTGCAACATCGGTTTCGATATGATCGAGCGTTTCGCGGATCGTGGTGAATTCCGCCTCGTCCAGAACGCCGGCGCGTTTGAGCTCCGAGGCATGTGCACGCGAACCCGCCAGATCTTCCCGGTAAAGCCGGAAATAAGTGGGGTGCGAGCGAGAAAGATTGGCGAGTGCTTCAGAGGGGCCGGACTTGAATCGTCCACCCCAGAGCTGCGTCGGCTCCGACATCTTTGTTCCCTTTTTTGTTACTGTTGCACTCACGGTCACACGAGGCGTTACTTCCGACAAGCGAAGTTAATTACTTGCCCTATGACAAAAGCGACTAGCCAGCCCCGATTTTCGGGGCTAGTCTGAAGTGGACTAATCGCGAGGTCAGGGTGTCGGGTCGCAAACAGTTTCCATCGATGACAGCGTTGCAGGTGTTGCTTGCGGTTGCCGAACGCGGCTCGACGAGTGCCGCCGCAGAACCACTCGCATTGTCGCAAAGCGCAGTCAGTAAACAATTGATCGGACTTGAAGAAATCATCGGTGGCCCGGCTTTTTCCCGAACGCCGAACGGTATGGTGCCAACCGAACTGGGTGCCATCTATATTGACCATGCCCGCACGGCCATAAAGGCCATGGAGGATGCCGCGCTGAAGGTCGCGCGGCTCAGACCGGGCCCGCGCGTGCTTCGTCTTCAGGTGCCGCCGATTTTCGGCGATCGCTGGCTGCTACCACGTTTTGCACAATTCACTGAGACGTATCCGGAAATCGAGGTGCAGTTCACGACCTTCGTATCAAAAGCGCAGACCGAGGTGCCGGATGGGAGCGTTCGATTTGTCGTCAGCCCCAGCCCCGATGAAGAAGGCAATTACCTGTTTGGCAACGACATACGCCTGGTCAGTGCCGCCTCTTATTGGGAAAAGCTTGGCGATCACGACACGATAGAGGCGGTGTCGAGAGGCGTCATGCTGGAACATCCCCAGACGCCCTTTCATTGGCCGCTCTTCGCTCAGGCGAATGGACGCTCGGAACTGGAGGTACGCCACACCATGCGTTTCGGCTACTACACGATGGTCATACGCGCGGCACTTGCGGGGCAGGGAATGGCATTGATTCCGCACGGCCTGATCGTCGATGATATGTTAGCGGGTCGTCTCGTAAACCCGGGTGGGATGGGCTATCGAAGTGAGCTTGGATACTGGTTCACCAAGCCCATCAATATCCCGACCAGCCAATCGATGCATCTTTTTGAGCAATGGCTTTATGGAGAGGCCAAGGCCGCGAAAGACTA
This sequence comes from Agrobacterium tumefaciens, assembly GCF_005221325.1. Lineage (NCBI taxonomy): Bacteria > Pseudomonadati > Pseudomonadota > Alphaproteobacteria > Hyphomicrobiales > Rhizobiaceae > Agrobacterium > Agrobacterium tumefaciens. The sequence goes on from NZ_CP039889.1 coordinate 1,231,845, forward strand.
AACGGTCCTGCTCTTGCTGATCGTGGCAGCTGCCTGACTGGCAGCTTCAGAAAGTTTCACCATCGCCGAAATTCCTGCCGGCCTACTCAGGTCAATGGCTTACACGCCATGTCGAAGGGTAACGATGTTGCGTATTTCCGGCAGCAAAGGATTGCGGTTGTCGGGACTCCAAATGGCGTGAAGCTCTGCAACACATTCTTCTCGCAAATCCAGCGATCGAAAGACCACATCATCGAAGCAGGCGTTTTGGGTGCCGGCCGGAACAAGCGCCAGGCCGATGCCGGCGCTGACCAGTGAGAGGATGGCCTGAGAATGGGTCATGCTTTGAACGACGCGGGGGGCAATACCGTTCTGCTCTATCAGTCTGGTCAGCTTGTCGTGCAGATAGCGTGCGGGCGGGGAAAACATGATGAAGGGCTCACCATTGAGCGCATCCAGCGTGGGTCGGCGTTTTCCGGCAAGCGGATGCGTGCGGGGGATGGCGAGCATCATGGGTTCGCGCGCAACGCACAGGCTTTCCAGATGATGATTGCCGGTAAGCGGGCGGGAAAGACCGAGATCGATATCGCCGGCATTGATCGCTTGAAGCTGCTCGGCCGTTTCCATCTGCACCAGTTCGAGTTCGACCTGAGGCGCGGCAGTACGCGCCCGACTGATGAACCTCGGCAGGAAACTATAGGTGCTGGCGCCGACAAAGGCGATTTTCACTGCTCCCGCGCTCCCGCGTGCTGCTCTTCTTGTCGCGGTTACCGCTGCATCCCCCTGCTCAAGCAGTTTCCGTGCCTCAGCCAGAAACGCTACCCCTGCCGGCGTCAGGACGACACTGCGGCTGGTTCTCTCGAAGAGTGTGACGTCGAGCTCCTGCTCCAGCAGCTTGATCTGCCGGCTGAGTGGAGGCTGGGTCATATTCAAACGCCGGGCCGCGCGGCTGAAATTCAGCTCGGTGGCGACGGCGACAAATGAACGGACCTGTCCCAAATCAAGCATCTATTCAATCCCGGTATTAATATCCAACAGAAAACAACTTGGACTTAAATTGATTGCCGCGATATCAGTCAAGACGAGAGCCGCTCGGCGGGTGAAAATCAGAGAGGCGAAGATGGATACGCAGCCAGCAAAAACCGGCCACCGGCAACAGGCCCTCGGTGCAGACAGCATTGCCTGGATAAAGCTTTCTTCGATCTTCCTGCCGCTGAAGACGCCGATAAGCGATGCAAAGGTTTTGACGGGCAGGCAGAGGCCTTTGACCGAAGTGGCGTTTCTCTTTGCGGAAATAGAGACGAAGCACGGCCATAGCGGCATCGGGTTCAGCTATTCCAAGCGTGCCGGTGGTCCGGGTCAATATGAACACGCCAAGGAGATCGCGAGCGTCCTTATCGGTGAAGACCCGAACGACATTGGCAAGCTGTGGAACAAGCTTTGCTGGGCCGGAGCGTCGGTCGGTCGCAGCGGGCTTGCCGTTCAGGCGATAGCAGCCTTCGATGTGGCCTTGTGGGACCTCAAGGCGAAACGTGCAGGCCTGCCGCTTGCCAAGTTGCTCGGCGCCCACCGCGATTCCGTGCAATGCTACAACACATCAGGTGGCTTCCTGTCGTCGCCGATTGAGGAAGTTCTCGATAATGTCGAGCGCTCGATTGCTGCGGGCATAGGTGGGATCAAGATCAAGGTCGGTCAGCCCGATATGGCTGTCGATCTCAAACGCGTTGCGGCGGTGCATGAGCGCATCGGCGGCAGGGTGGCGATGATGGTTGATGCGAACCAGCAATGGGATCGCCCCACCGCGATGCGTTTCGGCCGTCTCATGGAGCCCTATAATCTGACATGGATCGAAGAGCCGCTCGATGCCTATGATGTCGAGGGCCATGCGGCGCTCGCCGCAACGCTCGATACACCTATCGCAACCGGCGAAATGCTGGCGAGCGTTCTGGAGCATATCTCGTTGATTGAGAATAAATCCGTCGATTTCATCCAGCCTGATGCCCCTCGCGTTGGGGGCATCACGCAATTCCTGAAAATCTGCGCGCTGGCGGAAGCCAGGAAGCTGCAGCTAGCGCCCCATTTCGCCATGGAAATCCACCTTCATCTGGCGGCCGCCTACGAGCTTGAGCCCTGGGTGGAGCATTTCGACTGGCTCGATCCGCTTTTCAACGAGCGGCTGGAGATCAGGGATGGCCGCATGCTGGTGCCAAGCCGGCCGGGTCTTGGCATTACGCTTTCGGAACAGGCCGATCACTGGACGCGGGCCACGGCGGAATTTGGCAAGCGGCCGTAAGCGCGCTGTGTCAGGCGGTGCCGCGGGCGACGATGTGGAAATCGATATTGATCATGGCCTCCACATTCCCGTCGCCTTCTATCTTTCTGAGAATGGAGCGCGCTGCCTTGGTGCCGATGTCACGGCGATCGATACGGATCGTTGTCAGTGGCGGGTGTGTGTAGGGAGCAAAGTCAAAATCGCCAAAACCGATAACGGCGAGCTTATCGGGTATGCTGCAGCCGCGTGCATTTGCTTCCGCCAAGGCTCCGTGGGCGACGACGTCCGATGAACAGAATACGCCGAGCGTTCCCTGCCCACTGTCCAGAAGCTGCGCCATCGCCAATCTTCCGTCCCGAAAGGTAGAGGGTGAATTCATTTCCAGCGCTGGTAACTCGACATCCGCGACCCCTCTGAGGCGACCGACGAAACCGTCGCGGCGCTGAACGGCGCGGGGATCGTTGGCACCGATCTGGGCATAGCGGTCGTAGCCCTTGACCAGCAGATGCTCGGCCGCCAGAGCGCCAACCGCCGCATGCGAGAAGCCGACCGCAGTGTCGAGCGGCGAGGGGGTGGAATCCCATATCTCGACGATCGGCAGGCCCGCGCCTGTCAACATGGCGCGTGTCCCTTTAAGATGCGTGATGCCCGTGAGGACGATGCCATCGGGACGGCGTGCCAAAATCGCGCGTGTCAGTTCCAGCTCGCGGGCATTGTCATAACCAGAAAGGCCAAGCAGCAGTTGATAGCCGGCGGAGACAAGTTCGGCGTTAAGCCCTTCGATAGTCTCGGCAAAGATCGTGCTGGAAACGGTTGGGACGATCGCAGCGATCAGCCGGGTCCGCCGGGAAGCAAGGCCGCCAGCCAGCAGATTAGGCACATAACCCGTTTTTGCGATCACCCGCTCAATCACCTCCAGCGTGCGGGGCTTGACCAGGGCGGGAGTATTGATCGCCCGGGAAACCGTGACCGGCGAAACGCCCGCGAGCTTTGCAATGTCGGCGAGCGTTACCGGCCCGCCTGGTGCGATGTAACTGCTTTTCTCGTGGTCGGCCATTTTTCATTCCTCTCAAAATGATTTACGCTTTCATTTTGAGCTTAATCAAGATGTTCGTCTAAAGTATTGTGGCAATACTATCTAATGTATTGAAATTTAACGATTTAAAAAACATTCCCTGCGGTTGCGGAAGAGATTTTTCGGACTAAAATGAAAGCGCTTCCATTTCTTCGGGAGGAGGGTTTCGAAGGGTGGTGAACAGTGCTGGCGGGAAGCCAGAAAAGTGGAGGAATTACTATGAACCTCAAGCGTTTCATGACGTTTGCGGCTGTCACAGCCGCAATATCCGCAACCGGTCTCCAGTCCAGTTTTGCCGAAGACTATCCGTCCAAGACGGTGACCGTGATTGTTCCATTTGCCGCAGGCGGCAATACCGACACATTTGGCCGTCTTGTGGCCGAACAGTTGGACAAGAGACTGGGGCAGCGCTTCATCGTTGAAAACAAGCCCGGTGCCGGTGGCAATATCGGCCTTGGCGACCTGGCGCGGTCAAAGCCTGATGGCTATACGATCGGTATGGGAACGGTCAGTTCCAACGCGATCAATCAGACGCTCTATAAGACCCTGCCCTATGACAAGGAAAAGGGATTTGCGCCGATTTCGCTGATTGCGAGCCTGCCGAACGTGCTGGTGGTCAATCCCGACAAGATAAAGGCGAATTCCGTCGAAGAGTTGATCGCTTTCTTGAAGTCGGAGCCGGGTAAACACACATACGCGTCTTCCGGTGTTGGCACGTCCATCCATCTCGCGGGCGAGCTTCTGGCCACCAAGGCCGATCTCAAAATCACGCATGTACCTTACAAAGGCAGCAGTCAGGCCATTCTCGACGTTGTTGGTGGCCATGTGGACATGATGTTCGACAATATTCCGACCGCTGCCCAGCAGGTGAAGGCCGGTAAGGTCAAGGCGCTCGCCGTCACCAGCCTGGAAAAAGCCAGCCTGTTGCCCGACGTGCCAACCATGGCAAGCGTCATTCCCGGTTTCGAGGCGACCTCGTGGCATGGTCTGTTTGCGCCTCCCGGCACCCCGCCGGAAATCGTCGAAAAGCTCAGCAAGGAAGTTCAGGCAATTATCGCGGATCCGGCGATGAAAGCGAAACTTGAAGCAATGGGTGTGACGCCGGTCGGCAATACGTCGGCCGAATTCCAGGCGTTCATCGACAAGGAAACGACGAAGTGGGCGGAGGTCATCAAGGCCGCGAACGTCCCGCCGCAGTGATGCAAGCTGCCGGCCGGATATGATTTCCTACGATGTCATTCCGGCCGGCACATTTCCACAGCGAGTATAGTGCCATGCTGAAGATAAAAAACGGTCGCGACTTCGCCGGCGGCGTGACGATGATTTTTGCCGGCGTGTTATTCATCTGGTTCGGTCGCAATCTGGAGGTCGGGAACTCATTCCAGATGGGCCCTGGTTATTTCCCGACCATGCTGAGCCTGATCTTGATGGTGCTTGGCGCGCTGGTCCTCATCCAGTCGCTGATAGTTGGCGTTGAAGAGGGTGAGACCGAAACCTGGAACTGGAAAGCTTATTTTCTGGTGATTCTGGCTCCCGTCGGCTTCGGTCTCGTGCTGGCAGGGCTTGGCCTTGCCCCCACAATGTTCCTGCTCATCGTCGGAGCCTCGGCTGCCAGTCGTTATGCTAACTGGCGTCACTCCATCCTGCTGGGCCTTTTCCTGGCGGGGTGCTCGGCCCTGCTTTTCACCAAGCTCCTGGCGCTCCCTCTCCGTGCATTCGGACCGTGGATCCCCTTTATCGGTGACTTTTTCTAGGGCGTGCCAGTCAGCCCCGAAACCGGATTGGATTACTTATGGACATCTTTGCTAACCTCTGGCTCGGCGTATCGACCGCTTTCCTGCCGATGAACCTGCTGTACGGCTTCATCGGTTGTCTTCTGGGAACTGCGATCGGGGTGTTGCCGGGGCTTGGGCCAACGGCCACGATCGCGATGCTCCTGCCGATCACCTTCGGCTTGCCGCCGGAATCCGCGCTCATCATGCTGGCCGGCATCTTTTATGGCGCGCAATATGGCGGCTCGACAACGGCCATTCTCATCAATCTGCCGGGGGAAAGCTCTTCCGTCGTCACCGTGATTGACGGTTACCAGATGGCCCGCAACGGCCGTGCGGGTGCGGCGCTCGCAACCGCCGCCCTCGGCTCCTTCTTTGCTGGCACGGTGGCGACCATCCTGCTTGCGGTTGCAGCGCCGCCGCTTGCCGCGGTCGCGCTCAACTTCGGACCGGCCGAATATTTCTCGCTGATGGTTCTGGGGCTTGTCGCCTCCGTCGCGCTGGCAAGCGGTTCGCTGCTCAAGGCCTTTGCCATGATCGTCTTCGGCCTGCTGCTTGGCACAGTCGGCACCGATGTCGAAAGCGGAACGCCACGCTATGTCTTTGATATTCCAGAACTCTATGATGGATTGAATTTTGTTGCCGTCAGCATGGGCATCTTCGGAATTTGCGAAATCCTGCGCAATCTGGAAAACGAACAGGAGCGTTCGGTCGGCGTCAAGCGCGTCACGGGACTGATGCTGACGAAGGAAGATTTCCGGCGAATTTGTGCGCCCGTTTTGCGTGGCACCGCACTTGGGTCCTTCCTCGGTGTTCTGCCGGGCGGTGGGGCCATGCTCGCCTCCTTTGCTGCCTATGCCGTGGAAAAACGGGTTTCTCCCAACCGGGCCGAGTTCGGCAAGGGTGCCATCGAAGGGGTTGCTGCCCCTGAAGCCGCCAACAATGCCGGCGCGCAAACATCGTTCATTCCCATGCTGACCCTCGGTATTCCCGGCAACCCGGTCATGGCGCTGATGGTCGGTGCGATGATAATCCAGGGCATCACGCCCGGCCCGAATGTGATCTCCGAGGAGCCGAGCCTGTTCTGGGGCATGATCGTCTCCATGTGGTCGGGTAATCTCATGCTCGTCATTCTGAACCTGCCGCTGATCGGGCTTTGGGTCCGGATGCTGACCGTGCCTTACCACCTTTTATTTCCGGCGATCATCGGCTTCTGCTGCATCGGCGCCTACAGCATCAACAACAGCGTTTTTGATGTCTTCGTCATGGCAGGTTTCAGCATTGTCGGTTTTGCATTGAGCAAGATGCGTTTCGAACCGGCGCCGTTGCTGCTCGGCTTCATTTTGGGGCCGATGCTGGAGGAAAATCTGCGCCGTGCGATGCTGATCAGCCAGGGTGATCCAACGATCTTTCTGCGCAGCCCGCTTAGCCTGTCGCTGTTGATCTTTGCGGTTGCGGTGCTGGCGCTCATGCTGTCGCCGAGCATCAGCCGCAAACGGGAGGAAGCGTTCACCGAATAGGAGATGATGGCGATCGGTTTCGGGCCAGCTGGTATGACGGTAACGAACAAAGACCGTGTGGGGGGCAACATGAGCCGACGACATGATCATTGGACGCAGATGTACAACTGCAAATGTGGCATAGCCTAGATTTTTTGCATTCGGCTGAATCAAGCCCTTATTTCTCTGCAGCCAAGTCTTCCGTCTTTCATATTGATAACAATATGAAATCTCAGTTTCACCTAAACTGGCATGAAATCTGCTTCCTCTTTTTTGACCGGGCAGCAACCCGGCAACAAAAAGAGGGAACAGCATGATGCAGATATCCGGGAAGAAACCTCCGATACTCAAAGGTCTGCGGATGGCAGCTTTGGCAGGCGGCGCCATCGTCTCGCTGGTGGTCGGGCATGCGTCTGGAGCCTTGGCGGCCGGGACGCTTCGTATCGGCATGACCGCCTCCGACATACCGCTCACCACTGGCCAGACTGATCAGGGCGGAGAAGGCCAACGTTTCATGGGCTACACCCTCTATAATGCTTTGATCGAATGGGACCTCTCGAGTGCAGATAAACCCTCCGCCCTGATCCCGGCGCTTGCAACCTCATGGGACGTCAATCCCGTCGACAAGACCAAATGGACGTTCAGGCTGCGTGACGGCGTCAAGTTCCATGACGGCAGCACTTTCGATGCGGCGGCCGTAGTTTGGAACCTCGACAAGCTGCTGGTGACGGATGCGCCGCAGTTCGACAAGCGCCAGTCGGCGCAGGGCAGATCTCGCATTCCAGCGGTTGCCTCCTACAGGGTCATCGATCCGCTGACGGTTGAGATCGTCACCAAGAGCCCCGATGCGACGCTTCCCTATCAGTTGAGCTGGGTCCTCATGTCCTCCCCGGCAAACTGGGAAGCGCAGGGTAAGAACTGGGATGCCGTTGCCCAGAAGCCTTCCGGCACGGGCCCATGGAAAATAGAAAACGGCTTCACGCCGCGTGAGCGCGCTGAACTGACCCCCAATAAAGACTATTGGGACAAGGCGCGTGTGCCGAAACTCGACAAACTGGTGCTCGTCCCGCTTCCCGAGCCGAACACCCGCGTAGCCGCGTTGCGTTCCGGTCAGGTCGACTGGATTGAGGCGCCCGCACCGGATTCGGTCAAGTCGTTGAAGGATGCCGGGTTCAGCATCGTCACCAATTCCTATCCGCATAACTGGACGTGGCATCTGTCGCGTGTCGAAGGGTCGCCATGGAATGATATCCGCGTTCGCAAGGCTGCCAACCTTGCCGTTGACCGCGAAGGCCTCAATGAACTGCTCGGCGGCCTGTCGGTTCCGGCACAGGGGTATCTTCCGCCCGGGCATCAGTGGTTCGGCAAACCGACCTTCAAGCTTGAATATAATGTCGAGGAAGCCAAGAAGCTGATGGCCGAAGCCGGTTACGGCCCGGACAAGCCCATCACCACAAAGGTCGTGATCTCTTCCTCCGGTTCCGGCCAGATGCTGCCGCTCGCCATGAACGAATACATCCAGCAGACCCTGTCGGAAATCGGCATCAATGTCGAATATGAAGTTGCCGACTGGAACACCGTCATCAACATCTGGCGCGCCGGTGCCAAAGACCCGAGCGCAAAGGGTGCCACGGCCGTCAACTACAGCTACTTCATTCAGGATCCTTTCACGGCCTTGATCCGCCAGTCGCAGTGCAATCTGGCGCCGCCAAACGGCACCAACTGGGGTTTCTACTGTGATCAGGAAATGGATGCCTTGTTCGATAAGGTACGCAATACCTTCGACGCAGCGGAGCAGGACAAGGTCCTCCAGAAGATCCACGAGAAATATGTCGACGACGCTCTCTTCCTCATGGTGACGCATGATGTCAATCCGCGTGCCATGTCTGCCAAGGTGAAGGGCTTCGTTCAGGCGCAGAACTGGTTCCAGGACTTCTCGACGATCACCATGGATCCTTAAGTCCGCGCAGCGGTTGGCCGGGAAACGAGCCCGACCGACCGTTTACGATGCCCGATCTGACCCTTGCGAGGACATCATGCTGCTCTACGCGCTAAAACGACTATTGCACGTCATTCCCGTCACGATCGGCGTGAGTATCGTTTGTTTCATGCTGATCCATATCGCGCCCGGTGATCCGCTTGCTGCTATCCTCCCATCGGATGCCTCTGCGGAAATGCAGGCGCAGATGCGCGCATTCTACGGTCTGGACCGACCTTTGCCTGTACAATACGCGCTTTGGCTGTGGCACGCCCTTCAGGGCGATCTGGGTACGTCCATCGCCACCGGACGACCCGTTCTTGCCGATATCGTCGATGCATCGATCAATTCGATCATCCTTGCCCTGTCGTCGGCGGTCATCGGCTTTATCGGTGGAGCAACGCTTGGCTTTCTGGCTGGTGTTTTTCGCGGTGGCTGGATCGACCGCCTGTCATCGGGGATCGCAATGCTGGGCGTCAGTGTTCCGCACTACTGGCTCGGTATGGTGCTTGTCATCGCCTTTTCCGTCACGCTCGGTTGGTTGCCGGCAATGGGGGGCGGTCCGGGTGGCTCGTCCGGTCGAAGCTTCAGCTGGGAGTACTTCCAATACCTCGTTCTGCCGGCCATCACCATGTCGGTCATTCCAATGGGCATCATTGCCCGCACTATCCGCTCACTGGTGGCGGATATACTCGCACAGGATTTTACTCAGGCGCTTGCGGCCAAGGGATTGATGCGAGGGCGTATCCTGCGCCATGTGGTGCGCAATGCCGCGCCCACGGCGCTCTCTGTCATGGGCCTGCAACTTGGATATCTGCTCGGCGGGTCAATCCTGATCGAGACGGTATTTTCCTGGCCGGGCACCGGCTTCCTTCTCAATGGTGCGATTTTCACCCGTGATCTGCCCATCCTGCAAGGCACTATCCTCGTGCTTGCGATGTTTTTCGTTTTCCTCAATCTCGTGATCGACGTGTTGCAGAGTGCCATCGATCCCCGCATCCAGAGGAGCTGAGCATGGCCGTCATTGCCGCAACACATGAAATTCCCGTCGAGAAGATTGCCAAGTCGCCCGGCTTCTGGAGCGGCGTCTTGAGGCGCCTCCGTCGCGATCCAATCGCGATGGCGGCGCTGGCACTTCTCGTTCTTCTGGTTCTCATTGCGATATTCGCTCCTTATCTCGCTCCCTACGATCCGGCGAAGGGCAGCGTGATCCGTCGCCTGAAGCCCATTGGAACGGAAGGTTACATTCTAGGGACCGACGAACTCGGTCGCGACATGCTTTCGCGCTTGATTTATGGGGCTCGGCTGTCGCTGATCATGGGCGTCGTTCCGGTCCCCATCGCGTTTGTGATCGGCTCTGCAATCGGCATCATCGCCGGTTACGCGGGAGGTTTGATCAACACGCTGATCATGCGTACCGTCGATGTGTTTTACGCTTTTCCCTCGGTGTTGCTTGCCGTCGCGTTGTCGGGTGCGCTTGGTTCCGGCCTTACCAATGCACTTGTTTCGCTGACGGTCGTGTTCATTCCGCAGATCGCCCGTGTCGCCGAAAGCGTGACCACCCAGGTACGCAAGCTGGATTATGTCGATGCAGCGCGCGCATCGGGTGCGCCAACCTTCACCATCATTCGCGTTCATATTCTCGGAAACGTGTTAGGGCCTATCTTTGTCTTCGCCACGAGCCTGATTTCGGTGTCGATGATCCTCGCATCGGGCCTGTCGTTCTTGGGGCTTGGCGTGCGTCCGCCTGATGCTGAATGGGGGCTGATGCTGAATACGTTGCGCACGGCGATCTATACCAATCCCTTCGTCGCGGCTCTTCCCGGCGTGATGATCTTCATCACGTCGATCGGTTTCAACCTTTTCTCTGACGGGCTGCGCACAGCCATGGACGTGAAGTCATGATGAGCATCGTTGGAAAACCGGCTTTCGAATTGCCTGTCGGTGAACGGGGTGGTCCCGCCCAGCCGCTGATTTCCGTTCGCGGGCTTCTCAAGCACTTTCCCGTCAAGGGCAGCGGCTTTCTCAAACCGAAGAAACTGGTGCGTGCGGTTGATGGGGTCGACTTCGATATTCTCAAGGGTGAGACGCTTGGCGTGGTCGGTGAAAGCGGCTGCGGTAAATCGACGACGGCGCGGCTTCTTATGCAGTTGATTGCGCCGGATCAGGGGGAGGTTCTGTTCGATGGCGAAACGGTTGGAGGCACCTTGCCGCTGTCGGCCTATCGCCGTCAGGTGCAGATGGTCTTTCAGGATAGTTACGCCTCTCTCAATCCAAGACTGACGATCGAGGAGTCGATCGCCTTTGCCCCGCAGGTACACGGAGTGCCCGCTGCAAAGGCGATTGCCACGGCGCATGATCTGCTTCACCGCGTTGGCCTGGAGCCATCGCGTTTCGCGGGCCGTTACCCTCACGAGCTTTCCGGCGGACAGAGGCAGCGTGTCAATATTGCCCGTGCCCTGGCGCTCGAACCGCGTCTCGTCATTTTGGACGAGGCGGTTTCGGCACTCGACAAGTCCGTGGAAGCGCAGGTTCTGAACCTCCTTCTTGACCTCAAACGCGATTTTGGCCTGACCTACCTATTCATCTCGCACGATCTCAACGTCGTGCGCTTCATGTGCAACAGGGTTATGGTCATGTATCTCGGCAAGGTGGCGGAGGTTGGCAGCCGCGAGGCTATTTACGGCAATACCCGCCATCCCTATTCCGCCGCACTGCTTGCTTCCATGCCAAAAATGGATCCGGCAGAGCGAACCGAGATTCCCCCTTTGAGCGGAGACCCACCCAACCCGATAGACCCGCCATCCGGTTGCCGTTTCCATACGCGGTGCAGTTTTGCCGAGGATGTCTGTCAGCGAACGTTGCCGCCGTTGACCGGAATTTCCAGCGATCAGGCGGCCGCCTGCCTCATGGCGGCGCCCGGTTCCGGACACAGCCGCGCCCCGGCAATGATGGAGGCATGACCATGCAGAACGATGCAATGATTGATATTCGCGACCTTTCCGTCACGTTCCGGCGCGGCGGCAAGGCGGTCAGGGCCGTCAACGGTGTCAGCCTGTCCGTGAAGCCCGGCGAGGTGGTTGCGCTGCTTGGCGAATCCGGGTCGGGCAAAAGCGTGACTATGCGCTCCCTGTTGCGGCTTCACCCCAAAGGAACATTGATCGAGGGTGGCATGACCGTCGATGGCCGCGATGTGACTGCGCTTTCCAACCGCGCGCTTGCCGACCTGAGGGGTGCGGTCGTTTCCATGGTGTTCCAGGAGCCGCGTCTGGCGCTCGATCCGGTCTATACCGTAGGCGAGCAGATCGAGGAAACCATCATGCGCCACGAGAAGGTGTCGCGTGCCGTGGCTGCCGAGCGGGCGCTTGCGCTGTTCGAGAAAGTGCGCATTCCATCGCCGCAGCGGCGTCTTGCCAATTATCCCCATGAAATGTCGGGTGGCATGCTTCAGCGCGCCATGATCGCGATGGCGCTCGCTTGCAATCCGAAAGTTTTGTTAGCCGACGAGCCAACGACGGCCCTTGATGCCACGGTCCAGATCCAGATATTGCTGCTCATCCGTGAACTGCAGCGTGAATACGGGCTATCGGTCATTTTCGTCACGCATGATATCGGCGTGGCGGCTGAAGTGGCTGACCGAATCGCGGTGATGTATGCGGGCCGTATCGTGGAGCAGGGGCAGGTGGGCGATATCATCCGCAACCCGCGTCACCCCTATACAAAGGGCTTGCTCGACGCCCGCGTTGAACTGGCCGGGGAACGTGACCGGTTGATTACCATTCCCGGTGCACCGCCCGATCTGGCGTCCATGCCGCCGGGCTGTGCTTTTGCGCCGCGATGTGCGCAGGTAACCGACCTCTGTCGTACGCAGGTGCCACCGCTCGTGTCCTTGTCCGGGGGAACGGGTGTCGCCTGCCTATGCCCCAATTGAACGCGCGTTGATCATAAGCAATCGCTATTACAACAGACAAGGCGGGTGGACCTTCGTGGTGTCCCGGAAATCATGAAACGCATAGGACTAATCAATCCGAACACATCTCCGGTCACGACGGCCATGATGACGGAAATCGCTCGCACCTATCTCCCGTGCGGCTTTGCTATCGAAGGATGCACGGCAGAGCATGGCGTACCTATGATCCTCAACGACGCCGAACTGGCCGCCGCCGACGATGGAGTTGTGAAGATGGGGCTTGATCTGGCCGGTCGAAGTGACGGCTTGATCGTCTGTGCTTTCGGTGATCCGGGGCTGGAACGTCTCGCTGCGGTATCCGGTCTTCCCTGTGTCGGTATCTGCCAGGCAAGCATGTTGGAAGCCTCGGCAGATGGCCGACGTTTTGGGATCGCGACCGTGACGCCGGATCTGGTGGGAAGCTTTGCCGCGAAGGTGCAAACGTTCGGTTTGACGTCGCTCTTCACCGGCACGCGGTTGACCAGGGGAGATCCAAGGCTTCTTGCTTCAGATCCCGAAGCACTGCATGTTGCGCTGGAAATAGCCGCTCGGGAATGTTTCGACCAAGACGGCGCCGAGGTCGTCATCATCGGTGGTGGACCGCTGGGGCAAGCGGCCGATGACCTGCAACGTTCCCTGTCCGCCCCGATCATTGCGCCAATCCGGTCGGCCGTGGAACTGCTCATCCGGACAATAGCGCTTGAAAGCAGGAAGACCGAGCGACGGTAACGGATATAATACGGCTTACGGCCTCGTTACTTTTCTGTTGCAAGCCGCGACAAGGTGGCTGAAAGTTGTGCCGTTGAGATTTCGCCGGAGCATCGCGTGCCCAAGGAAAGATCGTTCCTGTCCCGCGTCAGGCAGTCGCTGCCGGATCTTCATCCTGCAGAAAAGCGGATTGGAGAGTTCGTCTGCGATTTTCCCGGCGAACTCGCCAGCTATTCAGCCCAGGAGCTTGCAGCGCTGGCGCATGTTTCCAAGGCGACCGTGACACGTTTCATCAAACGGCTCGGCTACGACAATTACGAGGAAGCCAGACGACACGCCCGGGCGGAAAAGCAGACGGGTTCGCGGCTTTTCCTGGCGCGCGCTGCCGATGCCGGCGCCGAACAATCAATCAAGGCACATGTCGCACAAGCTCTCGCCAATCTGGAAGCCACATTTCTCGGGATTTCGGAAAGCCAGATCGACCGCGCCGTCACTGCACTGCTTCACGCACGCAAAGTCTGGGTTATAGGCTTTCGCAGCAGCCACCCCTTTGCAGCCTATCTGCAATGGCAGCTTACACAGGTCATCGAAAGCATCGCCGTCACCCCGGGCCCCGGGCAGACCATGGGCGAACATCTAGTCAGCGTCGGCGAAAATGACGTCGTAGTTTTCTTCGGGCTGCGTCGCAGGACCAGCCAATCCGATGCGATCATTGATCATATCCGACGCACAAAGGCGCAGCTTCTTTACGTGACCGACGAAGGAGCCCCCTTTGATACGAATGCAACTTGGCATTTTCAGTGCCAGACCCTGGCTCCAGGCCCGCTGTTCAATCATACGGCAGTAATGGCCCTTTGCCATGTTCTCATCACTCGTTGCCTTGAAAAGGCTGGTACGAATGGCCGTATACGCCTGCGCAGTATCGAGTCGCTCAACGAAACACTGGATGAACTGTGACACTCGACTCTTCCTGTCCAGGGAAATAGCGCCGTTTCCGCACAAACTGACCGGCAAGCCTTCTCCTTATAGGAAAGCAAAATCTTGAAAATCGAGGCCGAAATGATCGAGATGCAATGCTCCCTCGTCCCATTCGGGCGACAAAGAGTTCGAAACCGCCACAAAGGAACAACAGTTCTGGTTACTCCGATCGCCAACGCTCCAGTTCGGCAAGCGTAAAGCGCGGTGTAATATGCTGCGGGCAGTTCCAGTCAAACGCCTCCACGGCGATGAGGACGAGACGCTCCACCCGGGCTGAATAGTCAGGCACGCTCAGCTTTTTCGCCAGCAACGGATCATCGCTTGCGTCGATGATGTGCATGCGAGCAAAGATTTTCAGGCGTCGTCGGTGCGCGTAGTCCATGAGAAACAGTGAGACGCGGTCGTTCGCCCGCACATTGCCTGTCGTGATATATTGCCGGTTACCGCGAAAATCTGCAAAGCCTAGCAATGTTGGCTCCAGAGTGGTGAGGAAGCCGGTCGGTCCACCACGGTACTGGACATAGGGCCAGCCAGTTTCCGAGACACTGGCGAGATAAAAGCCGTCGCGCTCCCGGATAAAGGCTGTTTCCGCCGGACCAAGGCGCTGGCTCTGCGCAGTCTCATCGACACCACCGCGCGCGCCGATCCGCGCCCACTGGTCCGCGCTGCCGTAATGGTCCTGCGCGGCCGCCACGGAAGGCGTCGTGGCCATATTGAGATATTTGCTCATTCCGTTTTACCCTTTCCAGACGGTCGAAGCCCATCTCAATCCTGCAAGGCCCAGTCCGCTACCTCCCAACGCATCTGCCCTTGATCGGTAACAACACGCCCGAGCCCCGGGAACGGCATGTGCGTGGCGGCGATGAGCACGCCCTCCGAAGCGGCGCGAGGAAAAAAGCGATCGCGCATTGCCTTGGCGGCTACGCGGTCCTGCTCGAACAGGAAGAACACGTCGGTCGCACCCGGATGCACGACTGGAAAGATCATGTCCGAAACCATGATCAGGCTCTTTCCGTCGTCTTCCACCCTGACACCAATGTGGCCTGGCGTGTGGCCTGTGAGATCGACAATCGAGATGCCGCGCACAATTTCACGTTCTCCGTCAATCGCCTGGAGATTGGGATAGAGGCGCACGACCTCATCCGCCATCTGAAAGCTGGTATGCAGATATTCGGGTGCGCCACTGCGTTTGGCCGGGTCGGTCCAATGGGCGACGTCGCGACGATCGATGTAGAGTTCTGCCTTCGGGTAGTTGTTTTTGCCACCGACGATCAAGCCACCCATGTGATCCTGATGCATATGCGTCACGATCACAGCATCGATCTGGTCAGGCTGCAGACCAAGCGCGCCGAGCGCCTGCGGAAGTTTGCCGGTCTGCCCGATCGAGCCCGCTGCGCCGGCATCGATCAGGATGCGGCGCTCGCCATCGTCGATGAGGTACTGATTGAAGAGGAACCTCACCCCGCTTGGCCGGGCCGTGAATTGAGCGGTCGCCGCCTGTTCGACCGCCGCGGGGCTTCGTCCCGGAAAATAGTCGTAAGGCATGTCGGCATACCCGTCTGTCAACGCAGTCACCGTAAAACGACCGATGCGTATCTGCGCCATGGGCGTAATGCTGGCCGGCCTGGCGGCGGTGTCACGCGTTGTCGCAAGGGCCGGCGCGCCGCCGATCAATCCTCCTCCGAGGAGACCGAGGGGAAGAGCGCCGGCAAAGGCACGACGTGAAAGTTGAGGCATGACGTGTTCTCCTGATCGCTGGCAATACGGAAGGCCGGTTGTCGTCCCGCGGATGACACAAAAGCTAGGATATCCGAAACATCCGGAGTATCCTGCCTTTTTGGGAATATCTCTCTCAATTTATGGAAGGATACGATGGATCGGTTTGAAGCCATGTCGGTACTGCTGGCGGTAGTGGACGCCGGCAGCCTCTCGGCTGGGGCGCGGCGATTGCATGCACCGCTCGCAACGGTCAGCCGCAAGGTAGCGGATCTAGAAAAGCACCTTGGCGTACGTCTGGTTCTGCGCACCCGCCGCGGCCTTACCCTGACCGATGAGGGCCGCAGCTTCGTTGCCGCGGCACGTCGTATTCTTGACGAATTGGATACGGTTGAGCGGCAGGCCAGCGGCGATTATGTCGCACTGCGTGGAGGGCTTCATGTGACAGCACCAGTTGCCTTCGGCGAACGCCATCTTCTGCCCATAGCTCTGGAGTTCCTGAAGGAGCAACCCGATATCAACATGCGCCTGACCCTCACCGATCGGCAGCTAAGTCTGGCAGACGAGCACGTCGATGTCGCGCTGCGGATCGGACATCTGGAGGACAGCGCGCTTATCGCAACGCGAGTTGGCGCCGTCCGGCGAGTGATCTGCGCGAGCCCTGACTATCTTGCCCGCCGAGGCGTTCCGTGTCAGCCGGAAGAACTCAGTCAGCATGACGGCATAAGCTTTCAGGGCTTTGCGACCGCACCGGAATGGCGTTACCGTCGCGACGGTGCGGCTTTCGCTGTCGAGCCCCGTCCCAAATTCGCGGTCAATACGACGGAGGCTGCCATTCAGGCGGCAGTGGCCGGCATGGGCATGATCCGCGTGCTCTCTTATCAGATAGCCGAGCAATTGCGCTCCGGTACTCTGCAGGAAGTGCTGAAGGAGTTCGAGCCCGAACCGCTGCCTGTGAACGTCATCTACGGGCCTGCCCATCCCCTTCCATTGAAGGTGCGGTGCTTTCTCGACTGGATTACGCCGCGCCTGCGCGAGCAAATGGGGCACTAGCGTCTCAATCCGGCCTTGCCACGGAAGACTTGTCCGAGCTTTAATCTGCCGCGGTCGGAGAGGCATCGACCGCTGCCAATCTCGACATCATATCCTGGACGCGGGCTGACATTCACTTGAAAAGAGCCGGGCGCTGATAAAATCGACGAATACCCTTATTTTGGGGGATAGGTGGCGGCTCGAGGGCCAGATCAGGTTGAACTGGCCGGGAGCACTGAGGTGATCGACTAGCACCGGTAGAAGGTCGCCCGTTCTCAGTGACCCCGCCGCCAGAAAATCAGGCATACAGCCGATGCCGAGCCCACCCAGCACGGCGCCGCGCAGGGCTTCCATGTTATTGCAAGTCAGGATATGGCGCACACGCACCTCCGGCTCCCCTACCGGAAGAATGAGCGGCCAGTCCTGAATCTTCCCGCTGTTGGGATAACGAAATCCGATCCCCACATGGTCGGACAAGTCGCGCGGGCGGGTGGGTGTTCCCTTCCGTTCTAGATAGGCGGGAGAAGCGCAGAGAAGCAGTTGAAACGGACGCAGCGCGCGCACCATGATGCGGCTGTCCGGCAATTGCCCGCTACGGACGGCGACATCGACGCCCTCATCGATCAGATCCACGATCCGGTCTGTGAAATCGAGATCGAGTTCGATTTCCGGGTACAGTGACAGGAATTCCGGGAGCACCGGCAACAGCAAGTGATAGGCGACAATCGGTGCGCTGACCCTGACGCGTCCGCGCGGGGTTTCCCGGGTTCTCAGCAACGTTTCCTGGGCGTCGTCGAGTTCATCGAGAATGTGTCGGCACCGCTGGTGAAATGCCTGGCCTTCCTCTGTGAGGCGCAAGCTGCGGGTCGAGCGTTGAAAAAGTCTGACACCAAGCTGGCTTTCGAGCTTTGTCACGGCTTTGCCAACGGCAGACGGCGACAGGCCGAGCAGCCGTCCGGCGGCAACGAAGCTGCCGAGATCGGCCGTGCGAACGAAGGCCATCATGCCGGATAATCGATCCATAATAAGACATCCATTTCAGTTCTATTCGAGCGTTATAGTCCGTTATGAACGGAAGATTGGCAATATTTTTCGACATTCAAGCGCCGATATATTGATTTGGAAACAGACCGCCCGTCTTGGCGGCGGTCTCCAGTTCCAGGAGTAGTCATGTCCCCGCACTCGAAACATTCTGATAGTACCTCCCAATGGTTGGCGCTGCTGGCGGTGTGCCTCGCCGCCGCCGCCATGCCTTTGACATTCACTGGCACCGCGGTAGCGCTGCCCGCGATCGGCCGGACATTGGGGGGCAGCCCTTTGGAGATCGCTTGGGTGACGAACGCCTTCATGCTGACCTTCGGGTCTAGCCTGATGGCAGCGGGGGCGCTGTCCGACAGTTACGGTCGCAGGCGCATATTCCTGATCGGTGTCGGATCGTTTGCTTTGGTCTCCCTTGCACTCGTCCTCGCACCGGACATACTAGTCTTCGATCTGTTACGCGCAGCCCAGGGATTTGCGGCAGCGGCAGCTTTTTCCGGCGGCATGGCTGCACTCGCACAGGAGTTCGAGGGCCCGACCCGGTTTCGCGCCTTCAGCATCGTCGGGACCAGCTTCGGCGTCGGCCTGTCGCTCGGCCCAGTCGCGTCCGGGGTGATGATCGAGATCTTCGGCTGGCGCAGCATCTTTCTCGCGGTAGTGATCTTCGCCGTTTTTGCCTTTGCTCTCGGTTGGCGCACGCTAAAGGAAAGCCGGGATCCGGATGCCCGCACTCTCGACTGGGCCGGTACACTGACCTTCACCGCCACACTCGGGCTATTCACCTATGGCGTTCTGCTTGCGCCCGAACGCGGCTGGAGCGACGGCAGGGTCGTCGGGCTGCTCATCACCGCTGCGCTGTTCCTCTTCATGTTCGTGGCGATTGAACGATTTGTCTCCCGACCGATGCTTGACCTCTCTTTGTTTGTCTATCCACGCTTCGTCGGCGTACAGCTTCTGGCGGCGGCCCCTGCCTATGGCTTCGTCGTGTTGCTGATCCTGCTTCCGGCGCGCTTCATCGGCATTGAAGGCATGCGCGAGGTTGAGGCGGGCATGTTGATGATCGCGCTGTCCGCGCCGCTGCTAATCCTCCCCGTTGCGGCTGGACTGCTAACGCGCTGGTTCCATCCCGCGACGCTCTGCGGCACGGGCTTGCTCATTTCGGCCGGCGGCCTGTTCTGGCTGGCGCTTATCCCGGTCGGGGCACCTGTCTGGACGACGGCCTTGCCGATGCTTGTGATCGGTACAGGCATAAGCCTGCCATGGGGGCTGATGGACGGGCTGGCGGTCAGCGTCGTTCCTAAAGAACGCGCCGGAATGGCGACCGGCATCTTCAGCACCACGCGGGTGGCAGGGGAGGGTGTGGCACTCGCGGTGGTCAGTGCAATTCTGTCGGCGCTGTTGGCGAGCAAAATGGACCGGCTGCCTGGGCATGGGGATATGGTTGCTGCCGCTCAGAGGCTTGCCGCCGGCGACGTTGCCATGGCGGCAAGCGCCATGCCCGGTTCGGAAAGGGCATTGCTGGTGTCACTATATTCTGATGCGTTCAGCGACCTTCTGCTGCTATTGACCGCCATCACCCTTCTCACGGCGCTGGTGGTGTTTCTGTTCCTGAAGCCAGAGGCGCATGATGCGCTCAAGCCACGAGAACAAGCTAGTGGAACCTTCAAATAAGGTTCGACGCAAATCCTCCCGCGCAGGTAAGCCGAAGCCGAAGGCGCAGACGGAGATGATGGCGATGCCGACGAACACCACATCGGTCGCCGGGAACTGTGCGGCCGACATGATGAGGAAGCCGATACCGCGCGTGGAGGCAATCAACTCGGCGGCGACCAGTGTTCCCCAACCGATGCCGAAGGCAATGCACACGCCGCACCGCCGGAACTGTCGATTGTCGGATCTGGAGAGCTGGTCTGTCGCTTTGCGTGCCGGATAATTCATCCGGGCGAGGTTCGTTTTTCCTCCATCAGATTTCGCTGATTGCCTCACGATTCGTTTCAACGCATTATATTCCGGCAGTACCCGCTGCATTGGTTTTCATTTGACTGAACCTATGGAGGAACAAATGGAAGGTGCACCTGTACGTTTTCGCGCTCTCGAGGATTGTGAAACCTCGGGCATTCCCATTCCTGCCGGCCCGTATACCGGGACGGAAAAAATCCATGAGAATGACGATCAGCCAGTCGAAAAGATATTTCGATACAGCCTTGATTTGTCTGGTGAAGGGCAGCGGCTTGACGTTACGCCCTTGGTCGAGCTCGGCAAAATCACAGTCGTTCGACAAAGCGCTCTCTAGCGCCATCGTTTTTGCTCTTTTGGAGCATCGCACACTTCGGTCACAGGCCAATGGGAAACCCTCCTTCGCGGAGGGTTTCTTTTATCTGGCATCGGTTGCGATGAATTTCAAAGGTGCCCGCATCCCTGATGTGGACACGCACCGTCCGGCAGAGGGGTAGTGTCAACGGTGCGTCGAACTTTTGTGCAGGGCGGCGTGCTGTGGATGTTTCCCCCTACGATCTGGACCGAGCCGCAATTGCTGAAGGAACTGGTCGTTATCCGCTGATCGTCGATGACGGTGTCAGGGCAGGCTGAAACGGTTTCCTGCCGGCTAAGAGAGGCTCAACACGGCAGCGCTTCGACAAGGAGGGTATGCGCCAAATTTTTGGATCACCGCATGGCTCATTTAAGCTGATAAATTCCATATACAAACAATACTATGGAACATCTTTCCTTATCGTGACACGATCAAGTCCCTAGGCTCCGACGATTATCAGTTCGCGCCGGAGAGGGCTCATTCATGCGGTCGATCATAGCAAGACTTGCGGCGGTTGCCGCCTTCATCGGTCTGGGGCTGGCACCGGTTGCCGCCGCCGACCTGTCGGAAATCCGCATCGACTGGGCGACCTACAATCCGGTTGGCCTTCTTCTCAAAAAGGAAGGGCTTTTGGAAAAGGAGTTCGAAAAGGACGGTATCGCCATACGGTGGGTGCAATCGGCCGGTTCGAACAAGGCGCTTGAATTTCTCAATGCCGGCTCAATCGATTTCGGTTCCACGGCTGGCGCCGCCGCGCTGATCGCGCGTGTCAACGGCAATCCCATCAAATCGGTCTATGTTTATTCGCGTCCGGAATGGACCGCGCTGGTAACCGGCAAGGATTCCAAGATTGCCAGCGTTGCCGACCTCAAGGGTAAATCGGTTGCGGTTACCCGTGGCACCGACCCACATATCTTTCTCGTCCGGGCGCTGGCCGATGCCGGATTGAAGGATGGCGACGTGAAGTTCGTTCTGCTGCAGCATGCTGATGGTCGTCTTGCGCTGACCCGGGGGGATGTCGATGCCTGGGCTGGTCTTGATCCGCTGATGGCCGCTGCCGAAGTGGAAGATGGCGCAAAGCTGTTTTATCGCAAGCCTGAGAACAATAGCTGGGGTGTGCTAAACACCACCGAAACTTTTGCCGCCGAGCATCCTGATGTCGTGAAACGGGTGCTGGGCGTCTACGAACAGGCGCGCAAGCGCGCGCTTGCCGATCCGGGGGCGCTGCAGGCGGCCCTTATCGAAGCTGCCAAGCTGCCTGAGGCGGTCATCGCCAAGCAGCTGGAACGCACCGACCTGCAATATTCCCGCATCGGCTCGGAACAGCGGGAGACGATCCTGAAAGCGGGACTTGCCCTGCAACAGGCCGGGGTGCTGCCGGCTGGAGCCGATATTGCCGCCGAGACCGACAAGCTCATCGATCCAAGCTTCAGCGAAGCCCTCGTTCAGTAACGGGTGCGGGAGGTGACCACGACCGATATTCTGGCGGAACAGGATGGGGTGCAAGGAGAAAGCCGTGAGCCGAAGGTGCCGCCCGTTCTCAAACGGGCACTGCTCGCCATACTCCTTCCTGCCGGCGGTTTTCTAATCTGGGAGCTCGTTGTCTCTTCGGGGTTGGCGACGGGGCGCCTTGTTCCGCCGCCTTCGCGGATCATCGCCACGCTATGGCAGCTGGCGCAGGCGGGCGATCTCTATCAACATGTCGGCGCGACCTGTCTGCGGGTGCTGTTCGGTTTTGTCGCGGGGTCACTGGCTGGCGCCTTAC
Organism: Agrobacterium tumefaciens; assembly: GCF_005221325.1. Lineage (NCBI taxonomy): Bacteria > Pseudomonadati > Pseudomonadota > Alphaproteobacteria > Hyphomicrobiales > Rhizobiaceae > Agrobacterium > Agrobacterium tumefaciens. Next base: position 1,253,917 of record NZ_CP039889.1, read on the forward strand.
TCGGCAGCATAACCGGCTTTTTTGGTGTTGCCCGAAGTCTGATCGATCCGACACTGCAGGCCCTGCGTGCCATCCCGTCGATCGCCTGGGTTCCGCTGTTCATCCTGTGGTTCGGCATTTTTGAAACGTCGAAGGTTGTCCTCATTGCGACCGGGGTATTTTTCCCCGTCTATCTCGGCGTCTCGACGGCGCTTCTTTCGGTCGATCGCAAGATCGTCGAGGTCGGCCGGATTTTCAGACTATCCGGCTTCGGTCTCGTGCGCCGCATCCTGTTTCCTGCGGTCCTGCCATCCTTCATCGTCTCGTTGCGTTCGGGCCTTGGGCTTGGCTGGATGTTCGTGGTTGCCGCCGAATTCATGGGCGCCTCCGAAGGCTTGGGTTATCTGCTGGTCGATGGCCAGCAGCTTGGCAAGCCCGATCAAATCGTGGCGTCGATCATCATTTTCGCCGTCATCGGTAAACTATCCGATGGATTACTGGTGTTGCTGACATCGCCGCTCGTCGCCTGGCAGGACAATTTCAAGCGGGAGGGGGCGTGATGCTGTCGCTCAGCGGACTTTCCAAGACCTATGGTAACGGTGTTCAGGCGCTTGGCGGCTTCACGCTCGGCGTGCCGCGCGGAGAAATCCTCGTAGTGATCGGCGGCTCCGGTTGCGGCAAGAGTACGCTTTTGCGGCTGATCAGCGGACTTGAACGGCCGAGCCGTGGAGCGGTAGCAATCAATGGCGAAACGGTCACAGAGCCGCATCCGCTGATCAACCTGATATTTCAGGAGCCGCGCCTGCTGCCTTGGCTGACGGTCCGGGACAATATTGCGTTCGGCCTGACCGATCTGCCGGCTCTTGAGCGGGACCGACGAATTCGTCTCGCTCTCGGGCAAGTCCATCTCGAAGGATACGAGGACCGGTTGCCCAAGGAACTTTCCGGTGGGCAGGCGCAACGTGTCGCGATCGCCCGGGCATTGGTGACACAGCCCGAAGTCCTGCTTCTCGATGAACCGTTCTCGGCGCTCGATGCGCTGACACGGGCCGCCCTGCAAAACCATCTTCTGGACATATGGGAAGAAAGCCGCCCGACGATCATCCTTGTCACCCACGATATTGATGAGGCCGTCTTACTGGCGCACCGGATTGTGGTGATGAAGCCCTGGCCGGGGCACATCATTGGGGAAATCGCGGTCGATCTGCCGAGCCGCCGCGACCGGGACGATGATGGTGTGGATCATTATCGTCGTGAGGCCAGGGCTCTTCTCGGCGCCTCACTTGCAAGTGCATGAGTTGCTAAAATGCCGGAAACTCGCCCCCTGTCTGATCTTGACTGGCACGCTCATCGAGAGCGGCGAACATGGCTTGCGGACCATCCGAGCACACAGATCGAGCTAGGGGTGCCGCCGCCGACACGTCAGCGATCTGAATAGAGGTTCACCACGGTTGGCCGCTGTGTGATCTCGTTCTCTGCGTCGATTCTGCACCGCTATCGACCGAACTGCTCGGGAATGGTACGCTCAAGACTTACCGGGCCTGGGTCAGGGCATGTGGACGATCAATAGGGGCATGGTCAACGCTGACATCCGGCCGTCCTCAAGAGCTGGTGCCTCCAGACGCGCTACGTTAGTCCCGCCATCTGTCCGCCCACCAGGCACCGCGGCACGTTCTTGATTTGCGCAACTTTCAGGGGACCTGCATGCTCATTCTTCTCACAATTCTCATAGGAATCGTCGCCGGTCTACGCGCCATGACCGCTCCCGCCGCAGTTGCCTGGGGTGCCTATCTCGGATGGTTCGATATTTCCCAAAGCAGTCTCTCCTTCATGGGGTCGATCTGGGCCGTGGCGATTTTTACCGTGCTTGCCATCGTCGAACTCATCACCGACCAGCTTCCCAGCACGCCTTCACGCAAAGTGCCCATGCAGTTCGGAGCACGTATCGCGACGGGCGCTCTCAGCGGTGCGGCGATAGCCGCAACTGAGGGCATGGTGGTTGTTGGGCTCCTCGCGGGTGTCATCGGCGCTGTGATCGGAACATTTGGCGGTGCGGCTGGTCGCGCCCATCTCGCCAACCGGTTCGGCCGTGATCTCCCCGCCGCCCTGATCGAAGATGCGATCGCCATTGCACTTGCACTGCTCATCGCGACGACCGTGTCATGAGGGAGTATGACGCGATCTTCATTGGAGCCGGACAGGCCGGACCGTTCCTCGCCGCCCGCATGGCCGCGATGGGCCGCAAGGTAGTCCTGATCGAACGGAAGTTTCTTGGCGGAACCTGCGTAAACGCCGGATGCATGCCGACAAAGGCCCTGGTCGCCAGTGCCAAGACCGCCGAGGTCGCACGGCGTGCATCGGAATTCGGCGTCAAGATTGATGGCGAGCCGATCATGAACATGCCGGCCGTGGCGGCCCGCGCCCGGAAGGTGACCCTTGACGCGAGAAGCGGTCTGGCGGCCTGGTTCGACAGCCTCGAGACGATGGATGTGGTCTATGGCCACGCCAAATTCGTCGCCGCGAAGGCGGTGTCCGTGGACGGGAAACACTACACCGCTTCGCAGATTTTCATCAATGTGGGCGCGCGGCCGCATATCCCCGATGTTCCGGGCCTCGCCGACGTGCCTTATCTCACGAGCACGTCGATGATCGCGCTGGAGGAACTGCCGAAGCATCTGGTTGTTCTCGGTGGCAGTTATATCGGATTGGAATTCGCCCAGATGTATCGGCGATTCGGTGCTGAGGTCCCTGTCATCGAACGCGGGCAGCACCTGGCGGCTCGGGAGGATACGGATATCTCGGAAGCCATCGCGGATATCCTGACCAAGGATGGCATTAACGTTTTCCGGGGCCGCAATCTGCTGTCCGTCGCCAGAGACGGCGCAGACGTGGTCGTGCATACGGATCAGGGCGAAGTCCGTGGCAGCCATATCCTGGTCGCCGTCGGACGCCAGCCGAATACCGACGATCTTGGCCTCGATCTTGCCGGCGTCGAGACCGATCGGCGCGGCTTCATCACGGTGGATGAGCGTCTGCAGACAACTGTCGAGGGCATCTGGGCACTTGGTGACTGCAATGGGCAAGGGGCCTTCACCCACACATCCTATAACGATTTCGAGATCGCCGCGGCGAATCTCCTCGACGGCGACGACCGCAAGGTTACCGACCGCATCCTCGGCTATGGCCTCTACATCGATCCACCGCTCGGGCGTGTTGGCATGACAGAGCGCCAAGCGAAAGAGGCCGGCCACCGGATCAAAGTCTCGACCCGTCCCATGAGCCGCGTCGGTCGCGCCATCGAGAAGGGTGAGACGCTCGGCCTCCTGAAACTTGTCGCCGATGCCGACACCGACCAGGTACTCGGCGCGGCCTTCCTCGGGGTTGGGGGTGACGAGGCGGTCTACGGCGTTCTCGATGCCATGAACCTGGAAGCCTCAACCGAAAAACTCCGGTGGGCGGTGCCAATCCATCCGACCGTCGGAGAATTGGTGCCGACGTTGATCGGCGACCTCAAGGAAACCTGACGTCGATGGTCCCAGCTTATTGCTGGTCATTTGATTGATTGAGCTGTGTGGAGAAAAGCTTGGTATTGTTCCTCCGGAACAAATGAGCCGCCGGTTGTCCAGATGACATGCGTTGCCCGCGCGAGATGATTGCTGATTTGCCAGGTGTCGCAGAACTCCTTTCCCTGTGGATGCCTGAGGATAAAGCCGGGACCTCCAAAACCCGCTGCCGCCGACGGCTCGAGGCGGAGCCTCTGATTTTCGTGGGCGCTTAGAAGCCAGCGGAACAGGGAGGGGTCGTCGGCGGTAAACACGCCGGCCAACATGTGGCGCATGACGGTGGCGACGAAGCCGGACATGCGGGCGACCGCCATGCCGTCGGCTTCCGTCTTGTTCGTCAGGCCGACGTCATAGACGGAAACGAGGTCTTCGGCTTCGCTCATGAGATGAACCAGCGCGCAAGGCGATTGAACCGGCTCCACGAAGAAGCAGTGCACATTGTCCGCAAAGACCTTCTTTGCGCCATAGGCGACGCCACCCGGTGCGCCGCCAATGCCGCAGGGCAGGTAGAGGAACAACGGATGTTCGGCATCGACCGCGATGCCCTGGGCCTTGAGTTGGTCGGCAAGTTCCAGAGCGGCGACGCTGTAGCCGAGGAAAAGATGCCTGGATTGTTCGTCGTCGACGAAATAGATACTCGGGTCGCTTTCGGCGGCGATGCGGGCGTTTTCGACCGCGGTTGTGTAGTCGGCCTCGTGCTGAACGACCTCGACACCAAGTCGCGTCAGCCGGTCCACTTTCCACGACTTTGCGTCGGAGGACATGTGCACCGTCGCGTTGAAACCGAGCGCACGCGATGCGATACCCACGCTGAGTCCGAGATTTCCGGTGCTCCCGACCGCGATGGTATGGCGGGAGAACAAGGCTTTCGCGTCTGCTTTTGCAAGATCGCGAATGTCCTGTCCCTCTTGCAGCAGGCCTTCCCGCTTTGCCAGTTGCTCGGCAAAAATGAAGACCTCGTAGACACCGCCGCGCGCCTTGATCGAGCCGGCGACGGGAAGGGCGCTATCCGCTTTGATCAGGATGTTGCCGAATTCAGGGCCGTCATAGCCGAGCGCACCACGCATGCCTTCAAGCGGTATAAGATCGGAACAGATTTTACCTGCGGTGGCATTCAACTCCGGAAAGCAGACTTCAAGCAGTGGAGCCAGTCGCCGCCAGTTCTCATGCGCCTCGTCCACATCCGAAGGTCGAACGGGAAGTGACATATCCTCGATTGCGTTCTTGACGTATCGGGGATTTGTCCAGAGCGTTGGGCGGGCCGCGAGCACGTCCGCGCGGGCGGGATTGTCGGGGAGTGGGATTACCATTTTGTGATCCTGCTAAAAGAGGGCGCGCCGCTCTGCTTGCTCGATATTCTGGCGAGATTCAACATAGGTGTTCAACCCATCCGTTCTGACACGAACGAGCCCGGTGATGGCGGGAAGACGATGGTCTTGTTGCCGTTGATGAACACGCGGCCGTGGATATGTGCATGGATGGCGCGCGCAAGCACCTGGCTCTCCACGTCTCGGCCGAGGCTGACATAGTCGTCGGCGCTCTGGGCGTGCGTGACGCGAACGGTGTCCTGCTCGATGATCGGGCCCTCGTCGAGGTCGGCGGTGACGTAGTGCGAGGTCGCGCCAATCAGCTTCACGCCGCGCTCGAAGGCCTGCTTGTAGGGGTTCGCACCCTTGAACGACGGCAGGAATGAGTGGTGGATGTTGATGATCCGCCCCGACATCGTCCGGCACATCTCGTCGGAGAGAACCTGCATGTAGCGGGCAAGGACGATGAGTTCGGCACCCGTCTCCTTCACGATGCGCATCTGCTCGGCTTCGGCTTCCGGCTTGTTCTCCTTGGTCACCTTGATGTGGTGGAAAGGGATGTCGTGGTTCACGACGACCTTCTGATAGTCGAAATGATTGGAGATGACGCCGACGATATCGATCGGCAGCGCGCCGATCTTCCAGCGGTAGAGCAGGTCGTTGAGGCAGTGACCGAAACGCGAGACCATGAGGATGACCTTGCGTTTGGTCGTCTCGTCAAAAAACTCGGTTTCCGCCTGATAGGTCGCAGCGATCTCGGCGAAGCCGCCGCGCAATTCTTCCAGTGTGCGGCCGTCCTCGGACTGGAAGCTGACGCGCATGAAGTAACGGCCGGTGGTTTTGTCGTCGAACTGGGCGCTATCAGATATGTTGCAGCCGTTGGCGGACAGATAGGTCGCGATAGCGGCGGTCACGCCGCGTATGGAGGGGCAGGCGACGCGCAGGGCATAGCGGTTGGAAAGAGCGGACATTGGCGATCCTTTCGGGCCGATCAGTCGATCGAAATGGAATGCTGGCGGCAGAAGGCCGTGAGCGTATTGGAAAGCAAGCAGGCGATGGTCATGGGGCCGACGCCACCCGGAACCGGCGTGATGGCACCGGCATGGCGGGCTTCCTCGAAGGCAACGTCGCCGACGATGCGCGACTTGCCATCGATTTCCACGCGGTTGATGCCAACGTCGATAACCACGGCTCCCGGCTTGATCCAGTCACCGCGCACGAGGCCCGGCCTGCCGACGGCGACGACGAGGATATCGGCCGCGCGGCAAAGCTCCGGCGTATTTCCGGTGCGTGAATGGGCGATGGTCACCGTGCAGTTCTCCGAAAGCAGCAATTGTGCCATCGGCTTGCCGACGATGTTGGACTTGCCGATGACGACGGCGTGGAGGCCGGACAGGTCATCGCCGATCTGGTCCTTCAGCAGCATGAGGCAACCGAGCGGCGTGCACGGCACCAGCGCCGGCTGGCCGATGGAAAGCAGGCCGGCATTGGAGATGTGGAAGCCGTCGACGTCCTTGTCGGGGTTGATACCCTGGATAACGGCATTGGTGTCGAGATGGGCGGGCAGGGGCAATTGTACGAGGATGCCGTGCACGACGGGATCAACATTGAGCTGGCCGATCAGCGCCACGAGTTCATCTTGTGTCGTTTCGGCCGCAAGCTCGTACTTGAAGGAGTTCATCCCGGCCGCCACCGTCTGGCGGTGTTTCGAGCCGACATAGACCGCACTGGCCGGATCGGCGCCGACGAGCACCACGGCAAGGCCGGGTACAGCGCCGGCCGCATCCTTGAGCCTTGCTACCCTAGCCGTAATGTCGTCCAGCAGGCTGCCAGCGAATTTCTTGCCATCGATGATCCTGTCGGCGGCAATCCTGTCCATTCCCATGACGTTTCCTTTCCTATCGTCCAAGATCATCAGGCTGGCGGCCGGAATGAGCGCCGTATCACGCGGCACTCATCCACCGCACGAAAGGCCCTAGTGTGCGTAGACCGGGAAGGCGGCCGTCAGTTCGGCGACCTTCGCCTTTGCGGCCGCAACGACGTCGTCGGCCTTGCCGGCCGCTTCCGCCTCGATGAGATCGGCAATGGTATTGCCAAGGAGCTTGAATTCTTCCTCCTTCAGGCCGCGGGTCGTTGCCGCTGATGTGCCGAGGCGCATTCCGACCCATTCCGCGGGGCGAGGGCTGTCGCCGGGAATCGGGTTCTTGTTCGATGTGATGTTGGCGCGCGCCAGCACGTCTTCGACCTGCTTGCCGTTAAGTCCCTTGCTGGACAGGTCGAGCAGCACGATATGCGTATCGGTGCCGCCCGAGACGATGCGGATGCCGCGATCGGCCAGCGTTTCAGCCAGCACCCTGGCATTCGCCTTCACTTGGTGCGCATAGGTCTTGAAATCATCGCGCAATGCTTCGCCGAGGCATATCGCTTTGGCCGCGAGTACATTGCTGTGCAGCGAGCCCTGCACACCGGGGAAGACGGCGGCCTGCAGCTTCTTGAACCATTCCTCATTATTGGTGAGGATGAGGCCACCGCGCGGGCCGCGAAGCGTCTTCGTGGTCGTGCAGGTGACGATATCCGCATGCGGGAAGGGCGAGGGGTGCGCGCCGCCCGCGACCAGCCCGGCGATATGCGCCATGTCAACCATGAAGTAAGCGCCGACCTTCTTGGCGATCTTCGCCATGCGCTCGAAGTCCAGTTCGCGCGGATAGGCAGAGCCGCCGGTAATCAGAAGCTTCGGGCGGACCTCTTCTGCGATACGCTCCATCTCGTCATAGTCGATGACTTCGTTCTGCGAATTTACGGTGTAATTATGTGCCTCGAACCAGCGACCCGAGAGGTTGCCCTTCATGCCATGCGACAGATGGCCGCCAGCGGCGAGATCGAGCGACAGGACCTTTTCGCCCGGCTTCATCAGGAGGAAGAAGACGGCGAGGTTCGCTTGGGTGCCGGAATGCGGCTGGACATTGGCATAGGCGCAGCCGAAGAGTTCCTTGGCCCGGTCGATTGCCGCCTGCTCGACGACGTCGACGAACTGGCCGCCGCCATGGAAACGGTTGCCCGGATAACCTTCAAGTGTCTTGTTCGTCATTTCGTGGCCGAGCGCATCGAGAACCGCGCGGCTGACGATATTTTCCGAAGCGATCAACTCGATCTGGTTCTGCTGGCGGGCACGTTCATTGTCGAGCGCCTGGGCGATGAGCGGATCACGCTGATGTACGGGTATATTGAAATGGGTATCGTTTTGTTGGGTCATGACCTGTCTCCGCGGAATGATGCCTGGAGAAAGGCTAGTCAGGACATCGATGCAGAAAAAGTTAATAATATTTGCACATACGTTCTGATTTGCTAATCATTCATTTTCGAGAACGAGGAGGAAAGAGTGGACCTTGCCCGCTTGCGCGCGCTGCGCGAACTGTCGATCCGCAAGACCATGGCAGCGGTTGCCGACGCGCTTTACGTCTCGCCGTCCGCGGTCTCGCAGCAAATCGCGCTTCTCGAACAGGAGGTCGGCATCAGCCTTATCGAACGGCGCGGTCGCGGCGTCGAGTTGACGCCGGCCGGCAAGCAGCTTGTCGAGCGTGCAGAACGGATTCTGATCGAGCTGGAATCGGCGCGGGCCGATATTGCGGAGCTGAAGAAGGTCATTGCTGGCGAACTGCGGGTGGCGGCGTTTCCGTCGATAGCGGCGGCTGTCGTGGCAGGCGCAATCCACGAACTACATCGGGTCCATCCGCGCCTCACGGTTCAGTTCGATGAAATGGAGCCTGCAGAAAGCCTGGCGGCGCTTCGCAGCTGGCAGACGGATATCGCAATCATCGACGACCTTAACGTTCCCACGGGTGCCATCGATCCAAACATCGAGACGATCCCTCTGATGGAGGACGTCTTCAACGTCATGGTCTCACAAACTCACGCGCTGGCTGAACAGCCGACCGTCAAGCTGCACCAGCTGCGCGATGAGCGCTGGGCACTCGATACCGCCTCCTCCACCTATAACCGCATGATTACCGATGCGTGCCAGGAGGCCGGCTTCACACCGAATATCGTCGCTCGCTGCAAGGGCTTTGAAGTGACAATCGCTCTCATCCGTGAGGGATATGGAATATCAATCCTGCCCGGCCTGCGGGCGAGTTATGACCTTGAGGATGTCTGGGTATGCAGGCTCGAACCGGAAATCCGACGCAAGATCTCACTGGCTTTCCGCAGAGGGGAGAAGCGCAGCCCGGCAGTACAGGCGTTTATCGAAGAGGTGAATGCCAGGATCGAAACCCACTACCATTTCCCGACCGTGACTGGCGGCAAACAAGATTGACCAGACGCCGCCACGCCTGAAGGTAGACGAGCAATTCAACAGATTTCCTAAATAGTAGCTACAGGAAAATTAAGTAGACCTGAACATACCGCGTTTCTATCGTTCCCCTGTCGATTGATATGGGTTCGCAACGGCTACCGGAAGCGAGCTTAGGCCAATGGCGGGAACATTAGTGACAGAACGGCAAAAGCCGCTGTTGCCCTATCGCCCAAATCAGCTCTCGGCATGAGAACCGGGCCCTGTATCAGCATGCAGGGCGCTCGCGATATTCACAGGGGAACGCAATGAAACTGAACAAGCTTGTCACGGCCGGCGTATTTGCCGGTCTCGCCCTTACCGCAGGTCAGGCATCTGCCTCCGTCCTCGACACCGTCAAACAGCGCGGGACGCTGAATTGCGGCACGGACAACACCGCGCCCGGGTTCGGTTACCTCAACACCACGACGGGCCGTATGGAAGGCCTCGACGTCGACTTCTGCCGCGCTGTTGCCGCTGCCGTCCTCGGCGATGCCTCGAAGGTCAAGTTCGTCACCGTTACGGATAAGAGCCGCTTCGACGCGGTACTCACCAACCAGGTCGATGTCGTCTTTGCGCATACTACCATCAAGCCGGCGCGCGAATCCTCGATCGCCATCGACTTCCTGCCTGTGAATTTCTACGACGGCACGGGCGTCATGGTGAAGACGGACTCCGGCGTGCATGAATTTGCCGATCTTGACGGCGCGACCTTCTGCACGACGCAGGGCTCCGTGACCGAAACGGTTCTCACCAGCGCCTTCAAGGCGCGGAGCTGGACAGGCTCCAAGGTTCTCACCTACGAAAACCTAGAAAAACTCTTTGCCGCTCTCAATTCCGGCCGCTGCAACGCGATGAGCACCGACAAGTCTGCGCTCGCCGCCTGGGCAGGCAATTCTCCGAAGCCCTCCGACTTCCATATCCTCCCCGATACGCTCGACAAATCGCCCTTTGGAGGTTTCGTCGCGGCCAACGATTCCAAGTGGCGCAATGCGCTGCGCTGGGTCACCTACGGCCTGTTCCAGGCTGAAGAATCCGAGATCACCCAGGCCAATCTCGATGAGAAGGTGAAGAGCGAGGACCCCTTCGTTCAGAAATTCCTCGGCGTCGGTGGCGGTTACGGCAACGACTTCGGCCTTTCCGATGATTTCGTCATGCAGGCGATCAAGGCTGTCGGCAATTATGGCGAGGTCTATGAGCGTAATCTTGGCCCGAACACGAAGATGTTCCTCGACCGCAAGGGCACGCCCAATGCGCTCTGGACACAGGGCGGCGCGATCTATTCTCCGCTTTGGAACTGATCCACTCCATTGAATGCCGGGGCGGCGCTCTTCGCCCCGGCTTCTCGTAGCCGACCGGGACTCCGACATGACTAGTGATCTAACGACCAATGCAACGGTCGATGGCGAACGGCTGCTCTTGCGCCGCCGGCGCAATCGAATGAGGTATCACGCCACGCAACTGGCCATCATTGCAGTTGCGGCCGCCCTGGTCGTGCTTTTCGCCCTCGCCGTCAAGGAGGGACTGGCACGGCACGGCATCCGGTTCAGCTTTTCGTTCCTCTGGGATGCAGCCGGTTTCGACATCAGCGAGGGCAAGACCCTCCTTCTTGGAGGGGACACCTGGCCAAGGCTTGGCAGCTTCACATCCAGCCTTTCGATTGCACAGGCTTTCGTCACAGGTATCGTGAACACCATCAAGGTTGCCGTTCTCGGCATTCTCCTCAGCACCGTGCTCGGAACGTTGCTGGGCGTCGGTCGGCTCTCGACCAACTGGGTCGTGCGCAATCTGTCGTTCTGGTGTGTCGAACTTGTCCGCAATACCCCGCTCCTCATCCAGATCGTCTTCTGGTACTTCGCCGTCGTTCTCCACTTTCCGCCGATTGCCTCGGCCGCGAAGTTCTATGGGGTGGTGATCAGCCAGCAGGGCCTCTATTTCCCCATGCCTGTCTGGCAGGGAGACGATTCGATGCTTGGCATCGGCGTCGCGACTGCGTTCTGTGTTGCGCTCCTGGGGCTGATTTTTGATCGCCACAAGACGGCTCGCTGGATCTGCGCCGGCGTGATCGTCGTGCTCTGCATTGTGATGTTCGCGACCGGCCTCGTTGGCCTCGATGTTCCCGTCGTCTCGAAATTCCAGGCGCGCGGTGGTACGAGCATGAGCCCCGAAATGGCGGCTCTCCTTCTCGCCATCATTTTTAACAGCGCATCCTACATTGCAGAGATCGTGCGGGGCGCCATCGATGCTCTGCCGAAGGGGCAGTGGGAGGCCGCCGCCGCCGTGGGGCTGAGCCACCGCGACACCGTCCGCGACATCATTCTTCCGCAGGTTTTCCGCGTCGTCCTGCCGTCCTTCGGCAATCAGTACATCAGCCTTGCGAAGAACACGGCCCTGGGCATCGCCATCGGTTATCCCGATCTCTTCAATATCTACGGAACCATCGCGAACCAGACGGGTCACAGCCTGGAGGGTATCGTCATCGTCATGGTGTCCTATCTGATCCTCAGTTGGGTCATCAGTGCGGCGGTGAGCTGGGCTGATCGGCGCCTGACCAAGCGCGGAGCCCTGCGATGATTGCCAAACCCCTGAAATGGTCGCGGCACAACCTGTTCGCAAAGCCGTTCGATGTACTGCTGTCCGTCATCGTCATTCCGGGCGTGCTATGGCTTACCTATGAGGCGGTTGCGTGGGCACTGACGACGGCGCGATGGGACATCATCCCGGCAAGCCTTCGCGTTCTGATGATCGGTATCTTCCCGGTCGATCAGGCCTGGCGGACATGGATTGCCATCGTCATCATCGCGGGTCTTGTCGGGTCGGCGCTCGGATGTGTCTTCACCTTCAGGGTGCGACACGCGGGCTTCCTCGTTGCCGTGCTTGCGCTTTTGATTGTCGCTACCGGCATCACCGATGTGACGAACCTGACGTTCCTCGCGGCGACGGTCGCACTCTTTGCATGCGGCTGGGTGCTGACCTCCCGGATTCCACTTTTGCGAAAAGGGCTGGTGCCGGTGACCTTCATCGGCCTCATCGCCGTCTTCGCGGTGATGTCGCCGCCCGGCGCCGGTGTTTGGGGCGGCCTGCTTTTGAGCATCCTGCTCACTGTCGTCACGGCGATCCTCTCACTGCCCATCGGTATCCTGCTTGCCTTCGGCCGGCGCAGCCGCTTCTCGAGCGTCCGCTGGATCTGCACGGCCTATATCGAGGTAATGCGCTCGGTGCCGCTGATCATGGTCGTCTATTGGATATGGATTCTCATGCCGGTGATGACGCCGCAGTTGAACCTGGCGGATGTGGTGCGCGGCATGATCGGCTTCACGATCTTCTACTCCGCCTACGTCGCCGAATATGTGCGCAGCGGACTGCAGGCCGTGGCGCGCGGCCAGACCGAAGCGGCGCGCTCGCTCGGCATGAGCGAGTTCGATATCAACAGGTCGATCGTCCTGCCGCAGGCGATCCGCGTGGTCGTGCCGCCGCTGGTCGGCAACGTACTCGATATCTTCAACACCGCACCGCTTGTCTTCATCATCGGCCTTACCGATTTCCTGCGCGCAGGCCAGATGATTCTCGCCAATCCGGAATATGGCGACCGGACCTACGAGGTCTATTCCTTCCTTTTCCTCACCTATTTCCTCGTCGGCTCCATGATTACCTTCGTCGCCCGCAAGCTCGAAGCGCATCTGGCACGCGGCAGCCGCTGATCGACGCAATTCAGGAGCAGCTTTCATGAGCTCAATCGTTGAAATGAAAAACCTCAACAAGTTCTACGGGGCGCACCATGTCCTGAAAGGCATCGATCTCACCGTCGCCCGCGGCGAGGTCGTCGTCGTGATCGGGGCGAGCGGCTCCGGCAAATCCACGTTGATCCGCTGCGTCAACGGGCTGGAAATGTATCAGGACGGCAGTCTCGTGGTCGACGGGTTTCAAATGCCCGTCGAGGAGGACCGGCGTCTCGGCGGAGAGAAGGAACTTGCCGCGATCCGTAAAGGTGTCGGCATGGTGTTCCAGCAGTTTAACCTGTTCCCGCACAAGACAGTCACCGAGAACATCACGATCGCCCCGATGCGCGTTCGCGGAAAATCAAAGGATGAGGCCGAGGCGACGGCGATGAAATTGCTGGATCGTGTCGGCCTCAAGGCGCACGCGCATAAATATCCCGGCCAGCTCTCCGGTGGCCAGCAGCAGCGCGTGGCGATTGCCCGATCTCTGGCGATGGAACCTCACCTGATGCTGTTTGACGAGCCCACCTCCGCCCTCGATCCGGAAATGATCGGCGAGGTTCTGGATGTCATGCGTGAGCTTGCTGCCGACGGGATGACGATGATGATCGTGACACATGAAATGGGTTTCGCCCGCGAGGTGGCGGACCGGATCGTCTACATTGACCAGGGCACTATTCTGGAAGTCGGAAAGCCGGACGCGTTCTTCGACGATCCACAGAACGAGCGGGCCCGCTCCTTCCTCGCGCGTGTCCTTAAGCACTAGCTGCCTAGCCGGAGAGGCCATGAACGTGAATGGGCGAGTTTACGACAGTAAACTGGATGGAGACTATGGCGCATGTGTCCGTCTCTCCTTAATGCCGGGCCTCCTCTCGGTCTGATGCCCAGCGGCCTTGCAGCACGCCTCGGGACAGCCGGTCGGGGAGAATGGCGATGGCGACGATGGCCAGTCCGGCTCTTAGGCCCGGCCCCATTTCCATTCGCGTCAATCCGCGCGTGACCTCGGCGCCCAGTCCGCCCGCACCGACAAGGCCGGCAAGAACAGCACGACAACGCCGTCCTTCATGATGGCGATGCGGTCGCCATCATGAAGGACGGCTTCCTCGACGTCGTGGTGATGGAAATGGCGGGGAGGCTTGATCGCACTGATGAGAGGATGAAGTTCGGGACCGGGCAAGCACCACGCCGACGGCAAATTCCGTCAGTTGCCGTGTGATCCGCCTGTCTCTTGCGATATTCGCCGGAGGTAAAGTCGCGCTCGCATGCAAAGAGGAAAACAGCGCTTGGAATGGAGAAACGGCTGGCGGCATAAGGAAACGCTATAGCGGCAGAAAGGACTTATGTTGGCCAAACGTCCAGGGATGAACCTACTCTGCCTGAAAGATTAGCATGACGTTAATCGACAAGAACCGCAAAAGCGGCAAAAGCTCGCCCGGCTAAAAGCCGGAACAGATAAATCCGAAAAGGAGTGGGAACATGAAAAACGGAATTACTCGCAGACTTCTACTGGTTTCCGCAGCGGTCGCTCCGATCCTGAGCCTGTCGCCGGCGCTCTCGGTCTCCGCTTATGCGGCCGACACGATCCGGCTTGGCCTTGTCGCCCCGATGAGCGGCCCCAATGCGCGCTACGGCGCTTTTTCCATGCATGGCGCTGAACTCGCGGTAAAGGACATCAATGCGGCCGGCGGCATCAACGGTCAGCAGATCGAACTTTTCAATGCCGACAGCCAGGGCACGCCGGTTGAAGGTGTTTCGGCCACCCGCCGCCTGATCGATCAGGACGAGGTGGATTTCGTTATCGGCGATGTTTCCAGCTCCGTGACGCTTGCCATGCAGCCTGTCGCTGAAGATGCGGAGGTTCTGCTTCTGAACGCCGCTTCCTCCAACCCGAAGATCACCTATCAGGCGGGCGTCGGCGGTTTCAAATGGACCTTCCGCAATTATCCGACGGATGAGAACCGGGCGCTCGTGGTGGCGAAATACGCTGCCGAACAGCGTGGTTTCACCAAATTCGCCGTCCTGTCGGTCGATAGCGATTATGGCCGTTCCGCCATCACCTTCACGAAAAAATACCTGCCCGACTTCAAGGGCGAGATCCTCAGTGAAGATTATTACAAGGAAGGCGAGGTCGACTTCCGCAGCGTGTTGGCCAAGATCCGCGATAACGGCGCGCAGGCGATCATCATGTACGGCCTGGCTGACACCACGCCCATCGTTGCCCGCCAGATGCTGGAACTCGGACTTGCCGGCAAGATCGTACTGATCGGCAATGGTGAATTCAACACCGAAAAGACCATCACATCCGCGCCGAAGGCGATGGAAGGGGCGGTCGAAGCCGCCGCCTGGCTGCCGCAATTCGATAGTCCGGCCAGCAAGGCCTTCGTCGAGAAATTCACCGCCACTTACAAGGAAGCGCCGAACAACCACGCCTATGTGCATTGGGATACCGTCAACCTGCTCGCCCAGGCGATCAAGGAGGCCGGAAGCGCTGATCGCAATGCCGTCCGCGAAGCTCTCTCGAAGATCAAGTATAAGAGCCCGGTCGGTGAAGTGACCTTCGACGATCATAATCAGGCTCGTCTTCCGATGATTCTTCTCCAGATCGAGAACGGCAAGCCCAGCATCAAGGGCGCTTATACGGCGGAAATCCAGTATCCTGCGAACTGATGGACCGGGAGGGGTACAGCCATGTTCTCGACAATTCTCGAGCAAGTCGTAAACGGGATCGTCACCGGTTCCGTCTACGCGATCGTCGCCGTCGGCATGACCATGATTTTCGGGGTGCTGAGAGCCATCAACTTCGCTCATGGCGAATATTACATGCTCGGAACCTTCGGGGCGTGGTTCGCCATCGATTATCTCGGCCTTTCCTATGAAGCCTCGATCGTCGTCGGCGTTCTTTCCACCGTGGTGGTGGCCTATGTGGTCGGTCAGCTCGTGATGCGCAGAATGGTGGGGGCGCCGGCGGAGTCCGGCGTTCTCGCCACCCTCGGCATCGCGCTGATCCTGCAGAATACGGTGATTTTTGTCTTCGGCGGCGGCTACAAGTTCTTCGCCGGCGGTTATATTGAGCCGATTTCCATCTTCGGTTTCACGCTGGCCCAGCAGCGCATCATCATTCTTGCCGTGTGTCTCATCGTCTTCGTCGGCCTTGAACTGATGGTGACCTATAGCCGTCTCGGCATGGCGATGCGGGCCGTCTCGCAGAATGTGGAATGCTGCGGCGTCGTCGGCATCGATGTGTCGCAGGTGGTGTTGCGCACCTTCATCCTCGGAGCCGTGCTCGCGGCACTTTCCGGCGTTCTCACGGCCCCGGTCAATGTCAGCGTCTATGGCGGCATGGGGGAACTCATCACTTTCAAGACTCTGCCGATCATCATCATGGGCGGTCTTGGAAATGTGCGGGGAACCTTCTTCGCGGCCATGATCCTCGGCATCGCCGAAAGCCTCGTCGCCACCTATGTCGGTCTGCAATTCCGCGACACTGTTGGCTTCGCAACGCTGATCCTGATGCTGATGTGGCGTCCGCACGGCCTGTTTTCGACGCAGGCGCGCTTTTAGAATCCGCGCCAGCCGAATTTTCTCGAATTTTGAGGACTCGACATGTCTCTCACAGACACCGTTCCCCAGGCACGCCGCCGTGATCTGCGCATTCCGCTCGCCGCCGTCCTGATCGTGGTGGCATTGGCCGCACCTTTCATCGGCACGCGCTACGTCACGCACTCTCTCATTATCGCCCTCATCTTCATGCTGCCGGCGCACGGGCTCAACCTGCTCGTCGGTTATACCGGTCTGCTGTCTCTGGCGCAGGCGGCGTTCTTCGGCATCGGAGCCTATACGGCGGGCCTTCTGGCGGTGCACTACGATACGCCGTTCTACGTGAACCTCATTGCCTCCGGCCTCGTTACCGGTGCGATCGCCCTGCCGCTCGGCATTCCGGCGCTGCGTCTTCGTTCAACGTCTTTCGTCATGTGTACGCTCGGTTTCGTCATCATCGGCCAGGCGATCGCCAAGAACTGGATTTCGCTGACCCGTGGCGATATGGGCCTGTCCGGCATCCCGAAACCCTATTTCGAACTTGGTCCGCTTTCCTTCACCATTAGCGGAACCACCAATTTCTATTATCTGGCGCTCGCCATCTGTGTTCTGGGAACGCTCGCCGCATGGGCAATCGTTCGGTCGCCCGCGGGTCGCAACATGGTCGCCATCCGTGAGAACGAGACGCTGGCGGAATCTCTCGGTGTGCCGACATGGCGCTACAAGCTGATCGTCTTCATGCTGAGCGCCGTCTTCGCAGGGGTAGGGGGCTGCCTTTATGCCCATTACCTCACAGTTGTCAGCCCGCTGACCTTCCAGATGTATTATTCAACGACGATGCTGATCATCGTGCTCGGCGGCGGCGCGGGCATGATTTCGGGAACCGTGTTCGGCAGCCTGCTCTTCGTCGGGTTGACCGAGGCGCTACGCGTCGCGCCGGAGGTGCGGATGATCGCTTACGGCTTCTGCCTTCTCGTCCTCGTCTTCTGGTTCAAAAAGGGTTTCGCTCCCTTGATCAATCGCTTCTGGAACGCGATCGGAGGTTCGAAATGACGGCACACCTTCCCATCCTGGAGATCAAGAACCTCAGCAAGTCCTATGGCGCGGTGAAAGCGGTCAACGATGTCAGCATGCATATCAATCGTGGTGAGATCGCCGGGCTGATCGGCCCGAACGGCTCCGGCAAGTCCACCTTCTTCGATTGCAGCACCGGGCTTGCCCGGCCGGATACCGGCAAGGTAATCCTCGACGGGCAGGACATCACCGGCTGGTCGCTCAACCGCATTGCCCGCGAAGGCCGCATGCTGCGGTCGTTCCAGAAAACGGTCACCTTCAAGGCACTCGATGTTGAGGAGAACCTTGTCATCGCGGGCCAGATGTTCACCTTTCCCTCGCTGTTGTCGACATTCGGTCTCGGCGGCATGTCGCGCCGCCGGGTGGCAGGGCTGAGGGAGCGGGCGCGCGAGTTGATCAAGATGGCGGGGCTGTGGGACGTTCGCCATCAGCCCGCCGGCAACCTTTCCGGTGGCCAGCAGAAACTCATTCAGTTCGCTTCCATGCTGATGCCGGAACCGAAGCTCATTCTGCTCGATGAGCCGATGGCGGGCATCAATCCGAAGATCATCGAGCGGGTGGTGGAGACGATCCAATATGCGAACAAATCGCTCGGCGTGAGTTTCCTCGTCATCGAACATAATATCGATGTCGTCACCAGCATCTGCCAGCGTGTCGTCGTTCTCGATCAGGGAACGAAACTGGTCGAGGGACTGCCGCATGACATCATCAAGGACCAGCGTGTGAGGGAGGCCTATCTTGGCGGCTGACAGCAATCTTTCCATCAAGGGCCTGCGCGCGGGATACGGCAATCTCGATATTCTGAACGGTGTCGATCTCGATGTGCCCGCCGGGCAATTCGTGGCCCTCATGGGGCCGAACGGCGCGGGCAAATCCACCCTGCTCAAGACGCTCTACGGCATGACGACCATCAAGGAAGGCGGCATCGACTGGCGCGGCAAGAACATCGCCGGATTGTCATCGCGCGCCATTCTGGGCGAGGGGATATCCTTCGTGCCGCAGGGCCGCTGCAATTTCCCGGTCATGACGGTGGATGAAAACCTGCAAATGGCCGCCTATACCATCCGTGACGCCAAGGTGAAGGCGGACCGGGACTATGTCTACGACCTTTTCCCGATCCTGAAGACGCGGCGCTCGACGCTCGCGGGCAATATGTCGGGTGGCGAGCAGCAGCTGCTGGAAGTGGCGATGGCGGTTCTGCAGCGGCCGAAAGTGCTTCTGGTGGACGAGCCCTCCGTTGGCCTGTCGCCGGCAGCAATCGGCATCGTGTTCGATGAACTCCTGCGCCTGCATGCAAACGGCATGACCATCCTGCTGGTCGAGCAGAACACCAAAAAGGCGATGGAGGTGGCGCAGCGCGCGGTCATCCTCCGCCTCGGCAAGGTGATCTGGGATGGGACGCCGGCGGAGATCACCCATGACGAACTTGGCGAACTGTTCCTGACCGGAAAGATGCGCGGCGAACTCGAAGCCGCGCACTGACAAGCTTAAAGCATTACGATCCAGACGAGGAAAGACCATGAGCACCTTCGTGCCAGCATCACGTGTGTCGAGAATAAAGGTATCGCCTAGCACGGCCGCAGCGGCCCGCGCCCGCGAACTGAAGGCGGCCGGGCGGGATATCGCCGACCTGACGGTGGGCGAGCCGGATTTCGATACGCCGGAAGCCGTCAAGGCCGCAGCCCATGCCGCCATCGACCGGGGTGAGACCAAATATACTTCGGTCAACGGCACGCCGGCGCTTCGCAAGGCGATCATCGACGACTTTCAAAAGCGTGTCGGCATCACCTATGGCGATAATGAAATCTGCGTCGGTGGTGGCGCCAAGCAGATCCTGTTTCTGGCGCTGATGGCAAGCGTGGAGAATGGTGCGGAAGTCATCATCCCGGCTCCCTACTGGGTGTCTTATCCCGATATGGTCATCGCCAATGACGGCACACCCATCATCGTCGCATGCCCGGAGGAAACGGGGTTCAAACTGACTGCCGAGGCGCTTGAAGCTGCGATTACCCCAAAGACGATGTGGCTGATCCTCAACGCGCCTTCAAATCCGACGGGTGCGGCCTACAGCGAGGCGGAACTGAAGGCGCTTGGCGCGGTGCTGCTCCGCCATCCCCACGTCATGGTGCTATCAGACGATATCTACGATCAGGTCTGGTTCAAGAATGACCCGATGAAGACCCTCGTTGCCGTCGTTCCGGAGTTGAAGGATCGGGTGCTGCTGACCAACGGCGTTTCCAAGTCCTATGCCATGACGGGATGGCGGATCGGATATGGGGCAGGGCCGGCCGCACTCATTGCCGCCATCAACAAATTGCAGTCGCAGATGTCATCCTGCCCTTCCTCCGTCAGCCAGGCCGCTGCCGCCCACGCGCTTGCCGGCGACCAGACATTCGTGACGGAAAGTGTTGGGGTCTACAAAAAGCGGCGCGACTACGCCTGTGCGCGTCTCAACGCGATACCTGGCCTCTCCTGCATGGTCCCGGACGGGGCCTTCTACCTCTATCCGAGCTGCGCCGGCGTGATCGGCAAGAAGACGGTGGATGGCAAGCTGATCGAAAACGATCTCGACTTTGTCCTCTATCTGCTCGACAGCGTCGGCGTTGCCGCCCTTCAGGGTGCGGCCTATGGGCTTTCGCCCTATTTCCGCATTTCCTTCGCCACGTCAATGGAGGTGCTGGAGGATGCCTGCAACCGTATCGAGCGTGCGGTGGAAGCGCTAAGATAGGGCAAATCGCACCCGTAAACAGGCTCGCCTTTACAACGGTTCGTGACGCTTTCTACCTCCCGTCATTCCGGCCTTGAGCCGGAATCTAGCCAGCCCAAGTCCTTGGGCTGAAAAGGCTCATCTCGCCGCGCAGACGCGTCGGCTGGCAACTGTATTGGTGAATATTGTTTCAGGCTGTTTTGAAGGTGGTTTTATCCCTAAGAATTGCGTTTGCGATGACGAGCAATTTGCGGGCGATGGCGATGATCATGATCTTGAATGGTTTGCCTCTGGCCTGCATGGTTTGAATGAGGCATGCGAAGGACGACTTTAATCGATAGGCCACCAGTGCGGCCATGTAGAGGGCGTCACGCACACGTTTTCGTCCACCGCGGATATGACGCTGGCCGCGATGGATGCCGCTATCGGCATTGAAGGGAGCAAGTCCTGCAAGAGCTGCCATGCTACCAGGAGAGCTGTCACCCAGTTCCGGCATGTGAGCCATCAGAGTAAATGCCGTGACCTGGCCGATGCCGGGAATGGAGCGAAGTCTTTCGCTTTGTTCACTCAGCATCGCATTCTCGCGGACATGGGACTGGCACTCTTTTTCGACCACTGCAATCTCCCTATTGAGCCAGCCGAGGTGGCGCTCGATGCTGTCGCGCTCCGATGGATCTGCGGTATGAAGACGTACACGTTCCTGCTGGCGCATGGCCACGAGCTGGTCACGGCGCGTATGCAGGCTTTCCAGCCGCTGTCTGGCCGGATCGGATACCGGCGTCACGGCTGGCGAAAGCGCCTCGCCCATACGCGCCAGCAGTCGTGCATCGATGCTATCGGTTTTGGCAAGCTGGCCGGTGGCTCTTGCAAAATTGCGGGCCTTGGCTGGATTGACCCGGCAATAGGGTCGTTGCCACCTTTCCAATGCCGTGCACAGGAGCCGGTCGTAGCGTCCGGTTGCTTCCAGAATGACGCGCGCCTCACGTCCCTCAAGGGTGGAGAGCCATTCGTCGATGGCAACGGCGGTGTTGGGTATGCGGATGTGCTTTTGGGTTATGGTATCGAAAAGATCGAGATGTGCCTTTGAGACATCGCATCCGATGTAAACAGGGTGTATCATGGCAAGCCTCATCCTGTGCTACGAGGTCCGCGCCAACGGCCTCAATCAACTGTTCAGGCTGGGATCAATAAAGGTGGGCGGAGGTCCAAAAGCCAGCAGGCGGTCTCAAACGACCAGGATTCCGACGGCCTTCCGCCCACTCTCCTTATATCACAAAGCCAATACACAGGATTCCGGCTCAAGGCCGGAATGACGGAGGTGGGAATGTACGCGCACAGCTGTGTCGTGCACGTGCACATATACCGAAAAACACCTATCCCATTGAAATTACGCATCCTCCTAGCAGAAATCCGTTTCTGTTTCCGCATCGATGCGCTAGGATTTCCCTCAAAAAGCGGGAACCAATGAGCGTCGATTTCAAAAAACTCAAAAGCTTCGTCAAGATCGTCGATACCGGCAGCGTATCGCGTGCCGCCGGCATTCTTCGTGTGGCGCAGCCGGCGCTGTCGCAGCAGATAGCCTCGCTGGAACAGCACTTCAAACATCAGCTTCTGTTGCGCAGCAATGTCGGCATCACACCGACCGAAGCCGGACTTATCCTCTATCGTCACGCGCAGATCATGCTGAAGCAGATCGAGCAGGCGCAGACCGACATTGACCGCTCGGCACTTTCGGTCTCCGGTCGGGTTTCCATCGGACTTGCGACCTATTCCTCCTCCAGCGCGCTTTCTCTGCCTCTTATCAAGGAAATGAGGGCGCGATTTCCCGCCATCACGGTCCATATCAATGACAGTTTCGGCCATATCCTCAGCGAGCTGATCATGACCGGCAAGATGGACATGGCGCTCATCTACACCTCCGATCCGATCAAGGGTGTGACTCTGGAGCCCCTGTTCCGGGAGGAAATGTTCCTTGTCTCGCCAGCGGACATGGAGCTGCCGGCCGAACCCGGTCAGCCGCTTCCGCTCTCGGCACTCGACGGCCACGCCATGTTGTTGCCAAGCAAGACGCATTTTCTTCGCCGGCTCATAGATGAAGGGCTCGCACGGGCGAGGGCACGGCCAGAGGTCATTTCAGAGCTGGAATCAGTACCGGCCCTCGGGGCTGCAGTATTGGACGGTCTCGGCTCGACCATCCTTCCGGCCTCGGTGGTTCTGGAAACCCCGAGCTTCAGCGGCGCGCAGCTGCACCCACTCACAACCCCCGTCATCGACGCCACGGTTTCGCTTTGCGTGTCCGACCATATGCCGCTCTCCGAGCCGGCATTGGCGGCGCGTTCCGTACTTCTGGAAATCGTCAGCAAGCTCAAAAGCGGGCATCATCCGGGCATTCGTAACGTCTGAATTTGCTATAAGCAAACCCTATGGCGGCAGACCGAGGTTGTGTTGGTAAAGGCCGGCTGAAGGCTTCAATTTTCCCTCAGTGAACGGACCCAAATCGTGGGTCCACAAGGCAGCCGGAGAGGCTGCATGGTCGCTCGAGGGAACAATGGCAAAACTGGCTTTCGATACTGGCGGTACCTTTACCGATTTCGCGCTTCTGGACGACAGCGGCGAACTTCACCTCCATAAAGTCCTGAGCACGCCGAAAAACCCGGCCGAAGCCGTTGTTCAGGGCGTGTCTGAATTGCTCGAAAAGCATGCGGATGCGATCGCGATCGAAAACCTGCAGGTGCTCGGCGCAACCACCGTCGTCACCAATGCGGTGCTGGAACGCAAGGGCGTGGAAACCGGCTTCGTCACCACCGACGGCTTTCAGGACATGCTGCGTATCCGCAATGAGGGGCGCTACGATCTCTACGACCTGAACATCAAATATCCCGATCCGCTCGTCACCCGCGCCAATAGTTTTGGCGCTGAAGAACGTATCGCCGCCGATGGCGAGGTGATGACGGAACTCAAGGAAGAGACCGTCCGCGAGATTGCCGGGCGGCTGAAGCAAAAGGGCATCCGCTCTGTGGCGGTCTGCCTGCTGCATGCCTATAAATATCCGCAGCACGAGCAGCGCGTCGCCGCCCTGCTGCGCGAGGAAGCCCCTGACATCTTCGTGTCGCTGTCTTCCGAAGTCTGCCCGGAAATGCGCGAATTCGACCGCGCCTCGACCACCGTGGTCAATGCCTATACCCGTCCGCAAATGTCGGGCCACGTCGCCCATCTGCAACGGGAATTCGCCGACAGGGGCATCGACCGGCAGGTGCTCTGGATGACTTCTTCGGGCGGCCTTGTCCCGAGCCGCCGCGCCGCCGAACTTCCCGTGCGACTGATCGAGTCCGGCCCCGCCGCGGGTGCTGTCGCCGCCGCAGAATTCGGCCGCACCGCTGGTGAGGCAAGTGTGCTTTCCTTCGATATGGGCGGCACCACGGCCAAGCTCTGCCTCATCCCCAATGGTGAACCGAATGTCGGCACCGATCTCGAAGTCGCGCATTATCAGCGCTTCCGCAAGGGATCTGGTTTTCCGCTGAAAATCCAGTCGATCCAGATGATCGAGATTGGTGCTGGCGGCGGTTCCATTGCGGCGAAGAACCCTCTCGGCCTTCTCGATGTCGGTCCGCATTCTGCCGGCGCAATGCCGGGACCGGCCGCCTACCAGCGCGGCGGAACGGAGCCGACAGTAACAGATGCCGACATTCTGCTTGGTTACATGGGAACGGAATCCTTCGTCGGCGGCTCGTTCAAGGTTTCCAGGGACGCTGCGCATGGGGCGATGTCTAAACTGGCTGCCTCTCTCGATGTCTCGGTCGAGCGTTGCGCCTGGGGCATCCACGATCTCGTCAATGAATCCATGAGCAAGGCAGCCGCCATGCACGCAACCGACCTTGGCGTCGATCCGCGTTCGCTGCCGATGGTGGCCTTCGGCGGCGCCGGTCCGGTCCATGCCTATGGCATCGCCCGCAAGCTCGGCATTTCGCGCATCATCTGCCCGACAGGCGCGGGCGTCAGTTCCGCCATCGGCCTGTTGATCGCTCCGGTCGCCGTCGATCTCTCGGCAAGCCATCCGATGGCGATCGATGCGTGGGATATCGATGCGATGAACCGTCTGCTCAACGAACTTTCGGCTCAGGGCGCGGAAGTCGTTTCAGCCGCCGGCATTCCGAAGGATACGATCACCAATCGTTATACCGTGGATATGCGCCATGTGGGGCAGGGACACGAGATCACGGTGGTGCTGCCTGACCGTAACCTGCCGAAAGAAACCTTCCTCGAAGAACTCCGCAGCAGCTTCTTCAAGCTCTACAGCGAATTGTTTGGCCGTACCGTCGCCGCACCGCTGGAAGTCATCACCTGGCGCCTGCGCGCCAGTGGCGAGAAGGACCAGGTCACCAGGCCGCATGAAACCGTCGTTGCCGAAGCCAGGAAGGGCAGCCGACAGGTCTATTTTCAGGAGGCAAGCGGCTATGTCGAGACGTCGGTCTACGATCACTACAAGCTGCCGGTCGGCCATGAGGTTAAGGGGCCTGCCATCGTCGAACAGCGTGAATCGACGGCTGTCGTCGGGCCGAGCGGCACTTTCCACGTCGATGCCCACGGCAATCTCGTGATCAACATTCTCTAAGGGGCAGTCAGATGTCGAAACCCGCAACCGATTTCAACGATCCGATCAACCTTCAGGTCATGTGGAACCGCCTGATCTTCATCGCTGATCAGGCCGATAATGTGCTTGGAAAGACGGCATTTTCGCCGATCGTGCGCGAGAACCACGATTACGTTACCGTCCTTCTCGACAGCAAGGGCAGGGCGCTGGCGCAATGCACCTGGTCGATCCCGGTCTTCATCACCTCCCTGCCGGCGGCCGCGCAGAAATATTTCCTGCCGAAGTTCCCGGTCGAAGCTCTTCAAGAGGGCGACGTGCTGGCCACCAACGATCCGGAAATCGGAACCGGCCACCTGCCTGACGTGACGATGATCACGCCGATCTTCAAGAACGGCAAGGTCGTCGCCTATGCGGGATCGATCGCCCATCTTCCCGATATCGGTGGCGCACCGCTGCATTCGGAAGCCAGCGACATTTTTGCGGAAGGTATCCGTTTCCCCATCGTCAAGCTGCTCAAGGCAGGCGTTCCGAACGAGGATGTTTTCGATATCATCGCAGCTTCCGTTCGCCTTCCCACGGAAGTGCGCGGCGATCTGGAATCGATGATCGCCGCCAATAACGTCATGGGCCGCGAACTCGTCAAATTCCTCGATGAATACGGGCTGGACGATGTCGACGGTCTGGCGGCCGCCATCCACACCCGCTCCGAGGCGCAGACCCGCAAGGCCATCCGCGAATGGCCGAACGGCACCTACTCGGCGGAAGTCCTGCTCGATGGTTACGATGTCGACGTCAAACTGAAAGCTTCGGTGATTGTCCGGGACGATTCGATCCATGTGGATTACACGGGGACCTCCGATCAGGTCCTGCACTCGATCAACTGCCGCACGAACTATCGTTACGCCCATTCGGTTTACGCGCTGAAGTGCCTGCTCGATGCCGAAACGCCGAATAATGAAGGCTGCATCGTCCCGATCACCGATGAAGCGCCGCTCGGCTGCATCCTCAATCCGCAGGAATGGACGGCTGGAAACTCGCGTAACCTTATCGGCCACGTCATTCCTTCGCTGATCTTCAGGGCGCTGGAAGGCATTGTGCCAGAGAAGGTTCTGGGCGACAGCGGCGGCGCGCCGATATGGGCGGCCAATTGTGTGGGCCAGCGCAATGACGGAAGCCAATATGCCTCCGTGCAGAATTTCCACGGTGGGCAGGGCGCCCGCGCCGAATTCGACGGGCTGGATACGCTGAGCTTCCCGTCCAACTGCAAGGTCACGGCCGTTGAAATGTTCGAGGTCGCCGTTCCGGTCTTGACCGAACGCAAGGAGCTGATTGCCGATTCCGGGGGTGCCGGCAAACATCGCGGCGGGCTCGGCCAGCGCGTCATCCTGCGCAATCTCGGCCGCAATGCGATGAACATCTATCTGGCGTCGGAACGCGTACGCCATCCCTGCTTCGGCGTCGTTGAAGGCCAGAGTGGATCGCCCGGCAAGGTCATGAAACAAGACAAGCCGCATTTTCCGAAGGGCAAGGTCGTTCTCCAGACGGGCGAGCGTCTGGAAGTCCACACACCCGGCGGCGGCGGCTGGGGCAGGGCCAGCGAACGCTCGCGCGAACTGATCGAGCAGGATATTTCAGAAGGACTGGTAACCGCGAAGGCCGCGAAGGAAATCTTCGGCTATTCTGGCGCCATTGCTGCCGCAGCTGAATAGGAGATGACATGGGACTGCTGAGTGGAAAGATTGCGCTGGTAACCGGGGCCGGTTCGGGCATCGGCCGTGAAACCGCCATCCTGCTTGCCAAAGAAGGCGCGACAGTCGTTCTGACAGGCCGCCGTCTCGATCCGCTGCGGGAGGTTGCGGAACTGATCGAGAAAAAGAAGGGCAAGGCCATCGCCCGCACGCTCGATATTGCGTCCCGCGAGGCGATCTTCGATACGGTCAAATCGATCGGTGAGGCAGTCGGTTCCATCGATATTCTCGTCAACAATGCCGGTTCCGCCAGCAAGGTGCTGAATGCCCGCTTTATCAGCGAGGAGGAATGGAACGCCACCATCAACGTTAACCTGACCGCGGTGTTCAACCTCACGCAGGCGGTGCTGCCGGACATGATTGAAAAGGGTGAGGGAACAGTCATCACCGTTTCCTCGCTTGCCGCTCTCAATCCAAACCTCTTGGGTGGTGTTGCCTATGGCGCAGCGAAGGCGGGTGTGAAGAATTTCATGACCTTCCTGCATAATACCTATCGCAATCAGGGAATCCGCGCGACGACCATCCTGCCGGGCGAGACCGATACGCCGATCATGAACAACCGTGCGCGTCCGCCCCTGAAGGAAGAACGTGCGGTTATGATGGACCCGCATGATGTGGCCCGTGCAATCGTGCTTTGCGCGAGCCTGAACGGTAGCGCCGTCATTCCCGAACTGCACATTTGCCCGACCCGTATGCGCGATACCTCAAAGGATATCGAGATTGCCCGCTGGGTGGGCGCGCCGGACGACACGCCGGATATGCCGAAAAACAACTAAGGGAGAGATTTCCATGAATGGAGCAAAGCTGCGCGCCCGCCTTGCGGCGGGTGAGGCTATTAGCATGTTTACGCCACACCATACACATTCAGGTCTTTCCGCCCGGCTTGTGGAGCTTGGCGCGGATGCGGTTTTCGTCGATTGCGAACATGGCACATGGAGCTTCGAGGATGTGCGGGCAACCGGACAGGTGGTGCGTTCTGTCGGTGGTGCCGTAATTGTGCGGCCGCATTCGCACGAGCGGCCGCTCATCATCCGTTATCTCAATGCCGGCGCCGACGGGATCATGATTCCCATGGTCGCCAATGCCGATGAAGCGCGGGCAATCGTCGATGCGGTGCGTTATGCCTTGCCTGCTGATTATGAGAAGCGGCTGGTGATCGCCATGATCGAAACCGTCGATGCGATCGATGCTCTTGAAGAGATGTTGACGGTCGAAGGCATCGACGTTTTTTTCATCGGCCCCGGCGATCTATCGCAGGATATGGGATACCCGCCCGCACCGCCATTCGGCGAACCGCGCCCGGACGTGGTGATGGACAAGGTAGCCGTCGCCGTGGACAAAATACGCGCTGCAGGACAGATCGCCGGCACCCTTGCGACACTGGAGGAGATCCCGCACTGGCGCGAACGTGGTGTGCAGTTCTTCTACGTCCATTCAGATCCGTTCCTGCGCCGAGGTTTGACGGCGGTGAAGAAGGCCCTCGCCTGATGTAGAGCGCTCCCCGGCACGGGTTGGACAGCCGGCATTACCCTTCATCAAAACGGAAGGCCGCAAATCCTCTTTTCTGCGTCGGGATCATCCACACGCCGCCCGAGAAAGGTGCCTGTTCGAGCCGCTCTGCCGACATGTTGTGGCGGTGCGAGGTGACGAAAAGAGTGCCAAAATCAGGCCCGCCGAAGCAGGGCATTGTCGGGTGCGGCACGGGCATCTTTATCGAGGCGGTCTGTTTGCCGCCATCTGCGGCGAAGACATTCAACTTGCCGGCGGAAACGCCCGCACTGTAGTAGATGCCGCTGCTATCCAGGCAGCCGCCATCGGGCCGTCCCGTTTCTTCCGTCATCTCAGCTACCAGCACACCCTCGTTGAACAGGCCGTTCACCCTGTCGAAATTGCGTCTGCGTATCCATTTCTGCACGGAATCGCTCTGCCACATGATGGAACCATCAGGGGAGAAAGCCAGCCCGTTCGGGCAGGTCAGCCCCGTCTGCATGCGCTGGGTGCTTTTTCCGGTGATCCGCCAAAGCTCGCCATGGGGCTGCATCTCGGAGAGCGGAACATTGTGCATCGTTCCCACCCAGAAAGCGCCGTCGGGGCCGACACGGCCGTCATTCAGCCGGCAGGGGATGCCCTCCGGCGCGGGAATGGAGTGGAGGAGACGCGTCTTGCCGCTATCTGGATCGAGGATGACGATATCCATGCCGCAGGCGACGACGAGATCGCCGTTCTCACAAAGCCCGAGGCTCGACACCGTGTGAGAAAACGACCATTCGCGATATTGGCCGGGCTCAAGTGCTGCGGACCGCACTGTCTTGCCGAGGATATCGCACCAGAAAAGCACCTGGCGCCGCTCGTCCCAAACAGGGGATTCCGCCAGCGTGCTCATGGTGTCGCACAAAATTTTTGCCTGCGACATGGCAGGCGCTTGTCCGGGATTTACCGTATTCATGATGCTCGAACCGTTGAAATGATGCCGCAGCCTATTCGAAATAGTCCTGGTGGTTCTGGAAGACCTGCGAAAGAATGCCGAGGACGCGTCTCAGATGTTTGCGCAATTCTTCGGCCGCGAGGGTTTCATCCCCGGCCTTGATCGCCGCATACACCGCCTCATGTTCGGAAAGCAGCCGCGCCATATGCGCCTCGTCGGTAATGGCGAGTGCACGCAGGCGGTCCAGTCCGGCTTTTTCCCGGATCAACAGGGTCTCCAGCCTTTCCAGCCCCGTCGCGGCGGCAAGTGCGCTGTGGAACTGGTCGTCATGCACACGGAAGGCCTTTCTGTCGCCCCTATGCATGGCCGCGCGCTGGCCGCTCAGGACGTGTTCGATCTCCTGTTCGGCTTCCGGTGTAATGCCGATCTGGCACAGCCTGCTGACGGCAGCCACCTCCAGCGCCTCGCGGATGAACTGCGCGCTGCGGATGTGCTTTTCCGATAATCTGGAAACATAGGTGCCGCGGCTTGGCAGGGTGACGATCAGGCCGTCGTCTCTCAGCCGGCTGAGCGCCTCGCGCACCGGCGTCCGGCTGGAACTGAAGGATTGCCCGATCTCGTTTTCCGAGACCGCCTGACCGGGAAAAAGCTCCCGCGAAAGGATGGCGGATTTCAGCGCGGAATAGATCTGGTCAACGACGGGACGGTTGAGGTCCAGTCGCTCCATCGTCGGCACGGTGCCACCTGTTACGGGAATTTTCGGCATATACCCTCCAGCGTTTTCATAACCGGTATACCGGAACACAAGTGTGTTGACAACCGGCATACCGGTATGCAAATGATCGCGCATTGGGAAGGAGGCTCCCGAAATGCAAAATATCAAGACCTGCGTCATCGTTGGCGCTGGAATGGTGGCGAAGACGCATGTGCTCGCCTGTGCGGCAAGTCCGGAAAAAATTCGTCTGAAGGGTTTAGTGGATAGCGGTTCCGGTCGCGCCAGGGCGCTGGCGGCCGAAGCGTCGAAACACGCCGGATACGATGTCGCGGTTTATTCCTCGGTCGAGGACGCCGCGCGCGATGCGGATGTCGATTTCGCCATCATCGCGACGCCGCCGAATGCCCGCATCGATATCGTCGGACATCTTGCGAAAGCCGGCAAACACATTCTGATGGAAAAGCCCGTCGCCCGTAACACTGAGGAAGCCGATGGTCTCGTCGCCCTCTGTCGCGACGCGGGCGTTACGCTCGGCATCATCTTCCAGCACCGCATGCGGGCGGCATCCCAAAAAGCCCGTGAACTGGTCGACGGTGGTACGCTCGGGGCGCTTGGTCTCTGCGAAATTTCCGTGCCATGGTGGCGCGCGCAATCCTATTACGACGAACCCGGCCGCGGCACCCTCGCGCGTGATGGCGGCGGTGTTTTGATCTCCCAGGCAATCCATACCATCGATCTGGCGCTGAGCCTTGCCGGGCCGGTTTCGCGCGTTCAGGCCATGGCGGCGACGACGCGTTTTCACCGTATGGAAACCGAGGATTATGTTTCTGCCGGCCTGCGTTTCAGGAACGGCGCCGTCGGTTCGCTGGTGGCGAGCACGGCAAGTTTTCCCGGTGCGGCGGAATCGATCCTCCTCCACTTCGACAATGCCAGCCTGCGGCTCGCCTCGGGCCTGTTGCATGTCGACTGGCGCGACGGTCGCCACGAGACCTTCGGTGGCGCGGCCTCCGGTACGGGCGGTGGGGCCGACCCCATGGCTTTCACGCATGAATGGCATCAGGGTGTCTTCGAGGATTTCGCGGACGCCATCTCTTCAGGACGCCCGCCGGTCGTCACCGGTGAAGCGGCTCTTTTGTCTCACAGATTGATCGACGCGATCATCAACTCGGCCGATACCGGCAAGGAAGTGGAACTGCAGGATGACTAAAGCAATCAAGTTCGTCGCTCTTGGCATAGAGCACCGCCACATTTTCGGCATGGCCCAGAACCTGCTGGATGCTGGCGCGGAATTCGCCGGCTGGTGGACCGAAGGCGAGCCGGATGTCGTGGAAGGTTTCGTGAAGCGCTTCCCGGATGTGCCGCGCGCAGCATCCAAAGAGGCTTTGCTGGCTGATGGCACCGTCGACCTCGTTGTCATCGCCGATATTCCTTCCAAGCGTGCCGATCTCGCGATTGCCGCCATGGAAGCCGGCAAGGATGTCATGTCCGACAAGCCCGGCTGCACCACTTTCGAACAGCTGGACCGCCTTCGCCAGACGGTGGCAAAGACCAAGCGCATCTGGACCGTCGATTTTTCCGAGCGGTTTGAAGTTCCGAGTGTGACCAAGGCGGCTGAACTCGTCGCGCAGGGCGCCATCGGCCGCGTCATCCAGACCGTCGGCCTTGGCCCGCACCGCCTCAACCGCCAGATCCGTCCGAAGTGGTTCTTCGAGCGCGAGGCTTACGGCGGCATCATCACCGATATCGCCAGCCACCAGATCGATCAGTTCATGTTCTTCACCGGCTCGACCGAAGTGGAGATCGTGGCCGCAACCGTTGCCAACTATGCCAACCCTCACGATCCGGGCCTTCAGGATTTCGGCGAAGTCGTCCTGCGCGGCGACAAGGGCCACGGCTATATCCGCGTTGACTGGTATACGCCGGATGCGCTGCCGACCTGGGGTGACGGCCGCCTGACCATCCTCGGCACCGAGGGTTACATCGAGCTGCGCAAATATGTCGATGTCGGCAACACCGAAGGCACGGACCGCCTCGTTCTCGTGAATGGCGACCGCTGCGAATATATCGATGCCTCCGGTGCAGGCCTGCCCTATTTCGGCCGCCTGTGCGACGATATCCGCAACCGCACGGAAACGGCGATGACGCAGGAACACGTCTTCAAGGTCTGCGACCTGTCGCTGCAGGCGCAAGCCAAGGCTGAGGGAGCATCGAAATGATCGGTGTTGCCATCATTGGCGCCGGCATCGGCGCCCAGCATCTGAGCGGTTATCGGGCTCTGCCGAAGCGTTTCGTCGTCAAGGCGATCTGCGATCTCGACCTGGAGCGCGCCCGCTCCGTCGCCGGCGACGATACCACCATCCGCCTGACCACCGATCTCGACGAGGTTCTGGCAGATGAGAGCATCCAGCTCATCGACGTCTGCCTTCCTCCGCACCTGCATTTCCCGGTGACGCTGAAGGCGCATGCGGCGGGCAAGGACGTGGTCTGCGAAAAGCCGCTCGTCCGCTCGCTGGAAGAGGCAAATGCGCTGATCGAATCCGTCAAGAAGACCGGCCGTGGCGTGTTTCCTGTCTTCCAGTACCGTTTCGGACAGGCAATGCGGCAGCTGCGCGCGTTGATCGATGCCGGTCTTGCCGGCAAGGCATTTGTTGCGAGTTCGGAAGTTCACTGGAACCGCGGCGCCAGCTATTACGACATTCCGTGGCGCGGTACGTGGAAGGGCGAGTGCGGCGGCGCGATCCTCGGCCACGCCATCCACGCCCATGATCTTCTCTGCCACGTTCTCGGTCCGATCGACGAAGTTTTCGCCATGGCCGACACGCGCGTCAACACGATCGAAACCGAAGACTGCGCCGCCCTCAGCTTCCGCATGAAAAGCGGTGCCCTGGCGACGAGCTCGGTCACGCTGGGTGCCGCCGAAGATACGTCGCGCCTGCGCTTCTGCTTTGAAGGTTTCACCGCCGAGAGCGGCACGCTGCCCTATCGCCCGGCTGAAGACACATGGCGCTTTATTGCTCGCGCCCCGACGACGCAGGACCAGATCGACGCCGTTCTGGCAACGGTGGCCGATGGCGAAAACGGCTTTGCCGGTTTTGTCGAAGCCATTGCCGACGCGATGGAAGGACGCGGCGGCAAGGAAGTGACTGTGAACGACGGCTTGCAGTCCATCGAACTCGTCACCGCCATCTATCGCTCGGTCCGGGAAGGAAAGCCGGTTCGCCTGTCCGACGCTGCCGAAGGCGAGTGGATCAAGGGCTGGGCTCCGCGCGCATCCGCCAACGCATAATCATCTAACGGGAGGAAACCAGATGACCAGAAAATACAGCATGGCATTGGCGCTCGCCCTGGGCGCGGCGTCCTTTGCAGGCGCCGCCCATGCGGCCCAGGAAGTGCGCTTCACCTGCGCTTACGACGGCAACGGCTGCGAAATCCTGAAGGATATTCTCGCGCGTTACGAAAAGCAGCATCCCGATGTGAAGATCGTCACCGACGTCGTGCCCTACAAGGCGCTGCTGGAAGGCCTTCCCGTGCAGCTCGCTGGCGGCAGCGGTCCTGACTTTGCAACCGTGACCGATCTTGGCGGCCTCAACCGCTATTATCTTGATCTCACGCCCTATGTGGACGCGAAATATTGGGAAGACAACTTCCCCAACGTGCTGAAATGGTACCGCAGCGGCCCTGACGACAAGGGCATCTATGGTATGCATACCCAGCTCACCATCACCGGCGCCTTCATAAACCGCACCCTGTTCGATCAGGCCAATGTGGCCGTCCCCGGCAAGGATGCAACGCTGGACGACTGGGCGAAGGCCGCAACTGCCGTCGCCAAGGCAACCGGCACGCCTTATCCTATGGCAATCGACCGTTCCGGGCACCGCATTGCCGGTCCGGCCATTTCCTACGGCGCGAAGATTTTCGATGCGGATGGCAAGCCCATCCTGGTCGATGAAGGTTTCACCACCTTCGTGAAGAAATTCGTCGAATGGAACAAGGACGGCACCATGGCGCGTGACGTCTGGGCCGGACAGGGCGGCAATACCTATCGTGACGCCGCGCAGGAATTCATCAACGGCCAGCTGGTCTATTATTATTCCGGCAGCTGGCAGACCGCACGCTTCGACAGCCAGGTGGGCGATGCGTTCGACTGGGAAGTCGTGCCGCAGCCCTGCGGTGGCACTGCCTGCACAGGCATGCCCGGTGGCACCGGCGTCGTCGGCTTCAAGCAGACCAAGAACCCGAAGATCGTTGCCGATATCCTGAACTTCCTCGCTCAGGACGAGAATTATCTCGACTTCACGGTCCGCACCCGCAACGTTCCGGCCAACAAATCTGTGGCCGACAAGGGTGTGACCTATACGGGTGCAACGCCTGCGACGCAGAAGGCGATGAATGCCTGGCTCGATCAGATCCCTGGCCTCAGCCCGATTGCCTATGCCTATCAGGGCTACAAGAACAACCGCGCCATGTTCAACATCTCCGTCCAGCGCATCACGCAGGCCATCGTCGGTGAAAGCACCGTCGATGAAGCCATGGCCCGTGCGAAAACGGACCTTGAGGAAGCGTTGAAACAGGCGAAGTGATCCATCGCCTTCCGGCGTGGCGCATGCCGCGCCGCGCCGGATCGAAGGAGGACCCTCATGTATAAATTTCTTGCGCCCGTCATGGGCATCGTCGAAGTGCCCTTCGCCTTCCTGCAGAAGGTGCTCGGCCACCGGCGGATCGCCTGGGTGTTTCTGACACCCAACCTGATCCTGTTTGCGGTCTTCGCCTTTCTGCCGATCGCGCTGAACATGGCCTATTCCGTGACCGGCAGCGAACACATATTGCTTTCGGAGCGCCCTTCCGTGGGCGGCGAAAACTTTTCGGTCCTTCTCTCCTGTCAGAATTACCTCGATCCCAATTCCTGTCAGCGCGACCTGTTCTGGCGCTCGGTCTGGAACACGCTGTTCTTCGTCGTGCTGCAGGTGGGTTTCATGGTCGGTTTTTCGCTGATCACGGCCATCGTGCTCAACCGCGATATCCGCGCGCGGGGTTTCTTCCGCGCGGTGTTCTTCTTCCCGGTTCTGCTTTCGCCCGTCGTCGTGGCGCTGATCTGGAAGTGGATTCTCCAGCGTTTCGGCGTTCTCAATGCGGCGATGGAGGGGCTCGGCCTCGGTTCGGTGGACTGGCTGCTTGAAGCCAATCTTGCCTTCGGCTGGTCCGTCTTCCTGTCGGTCTGGGCGCATATGGGCTTCTATACGCTCATTCTTCTTGCCGGCCTGCAGGCGATCCCGCGTGATGTCTATGAGGCGGCGCAGCTCGACAAGGCAAGTCCGTGGCGCATCTTCCGGCGCATCACCCTGCCGCTGCTCGCACCCACCATGCTCGTCGTTCTCGTCCTGTCACTCATCAAGGGGGTGCAGACCTTCGATGAAGTCTTTGCCTTCACGGGCGGCGGCCCGGGTTCGGCGACGACCTTCATCATTCAGTTCATCTATCAGACCGGCTTTGCCGGGACGCCCCGCAATTTCGGCCTTGCGGCTGCCGCTTCGCTGCTGCTCGCCGTGGTGCTCGTGGTGCTGACCAGCCTGCAATTCCGGGCAAACAGGAGCAAGGTCGATGGCTAGGATTGGCGCATTTCTGACCCGTACCCGCGGCCGCAACGGCAAGCTGCACTGGACCGACTGGCTGTCCTACGCCTATCTCGGCGTGGCCGTGCTGATGATGTTCGGTCCTGTCGTCTGGCTCGTGCTCTCTTCGTTCAAGACGGAAGCCGATCTCCAGCGCTTTCCGCCGCGCCTTTTGCCCTACAGCCAGGAAACCGTTGTTGTGGATGGGCAGGCAGCGCCGCTGCCGGCCTATGTCGACAAGGACGGCCGCAAGCTCGGCATGATCAGGCGCGTTGGTCTCGTGGCCCAGGTGGTCGACCCAGCCAAGCCGGCTGAAGTGCTGAAGATGCCGTTCAACGAGCTGAAGCCGGCTGAAAAGGTGGCGCTTGCGACGGAAAACTACACCGAGCTTTTCCAGCGTTTCAATTTTCCGCTTTATTTCTGGAACTCGACCTTCATCACGGTGACTTCCACCCTCATCATGCTGATCGTCAACTCCATGGCGGCCTTTGCGCTGTCGAAGTATCAGTTCAAGGGCAGGGGCGTGGTGCTGGCGCTGGTCGTCGGCACATTGATGATCCCGCAGACCGTCGTGCTCGTGCCGCTGTTTCTCATCACCAGCCAGCTCGGTCTGATCAACAGTCTCTGGGGCGTCATCATTCCGGGCGCTGCGACACCGACCGGCGTCTTCCTGCTCCGGCAATACATGCTGACAATCCCGGACGAAATCCTCGATGCGGCGCGCATGGACAAGGCCAGCGAATGGAAGATCTATTGGCGCATCATCCTGCCGCTCTCGGCCCCGGCGCTTGCGGTTCTCGCGATCCTTGCGATCATGTGGCGCTGGAACGACTTCCTCTGGCCGCTGATCGTGCTGACCCGCAACGACAACTTCACCCTGCAGCTGGCGCTCAACTCCTTCCAGGGGGAGATGACGACGGAATGGAGTAACCTTCTCGCCATGACGGTGCTGACACTCGCCCCGATCGCGCTGGTCTTCATGTTCCTGCAAAAATACATCGCCACCGGCATTGCATCGACTGGCGGCAAATAATCCTCAGGGAGGAAACACGACAATGGCAAGTATTCAGCTTCGTCAGGTCAAAAAGACATATGGTGCCCTCGACGTGATCAAGGGTGTCGATCTCGATATCAAGCACGGCGAATTCTGCGTCTTCGTTGGCCCTTCCGGCTGCGGTAAGTCGACCCTGCTGCGCATGATCTCGGGTCTCGAGGAACTGAGCGGCGGCGATATCGTCATCGGCGGCGACGTGGTCAACACGGTGCCGGCCGCAGATCGCGGGCTTGCCATGGTATTCCAGTCCTACGCTCTTTATCCGCATATGACCGTGCGCGAAAACCTCTCCTTCGGCCTGGAAAACATCGGCACCGCCAAGAAGGACATTGCCGAGAAGATCACCCAGGTCGCCAAGATGCTGCAGATCGACCAGCTTCTGGAGCGTCGCCCGAAGGACCTGTCGGGTGGCCAGCGCCAGCGCGTCGCCATCGGCCGCGCCGTGGTACGTGAGCCGCGCGTGTTCCTCTTCGACGAGCCGCTTTCCAACCTCGATGCGGAGCTGCGCGTCGATATGCGCGGCGAGATTTCCAGCCTGCACCGGCGGCTCGGCAATACCATGATCTATGTGACGCACGATCAGGTGGAGGCCATGACCATGGCCGACAAGATCGCCGTTCTGCGCGCCGGCAAGCTCGAACAGTTCGGCGTGCCGCTTGATCTCTATAACCGCCCGGCCAATCTCTTCGTGGCGGGCTTCATCGGCTCGCCGAAGATGAACTTCTTTGCCGGCGAAGTAACTTCGGATGTAACGCCGTCCCTGAAGATCGCAACCGGCGAACTGATCCCCCTGCCGCAGACCGGTTTTGCCTACAAGCCCGGTCAGAAAGTGACGCTCGGCATCCGCCCGAACCATGTGCAGGCGGGTGGCGAAGGCGCACTGACCATGTCTGTGCGCACCGCCGAACAGCTGGGCGGCGAGTCCTATCTTTACGGTACCCTCGGGGATGGCACCCGGGTGACGCTGCATCTTTCCGGCCAGACCTCGACATCGGCGGACGAAGTCATCCGCCTGTCGGCGCCGCTGAAACACATCCATCTTTTCGATACGACGAGCGGGCTGACGCTCCGGCAGGACTGACAGCCTCAGGCGCAACCCGCAACGCAGGACCATTGACATGACCGATAAAAAACTCCGTTCCGACCGCTGGTTCGCACCCGACGACCTGCGCAGCTTCGGCCACCGTTCGCGCATGATGCAGCTTGGTTATGCGGAGGAGGATTTTGTCGGCAAACCCGTCATCGGTATCCTCAACACCTGGTCGGAGCTCAACACCTGTCATTCGCATTTTCCTGAGCGGGTGAAGGACGTAAAGCGCGGCGTGCTGCAGGCCGGCGGCTTCCCGGTCGAAATGCCGTCGCTCTCGGTGGACGAGAGCTTCACCAAGCCGACATCGATGCTCTACCGCAACATGCTGGCCATGGAGACGGAGGAGATGATCCGCTCGCATCCGCTCGACGGCGTGGTGCTGATGGGCGGTTGCGACAAGACGACACCCGGCCTCGTCATGGGGGCGATTTCTGCCGGCGTGCCGATGATCTATCTGCCGGCGGGCCCGATGCTGCGCGGCAATTATGCGGGCAAGGTGCTGGGTTCGGGTTCCGATGCCTGGAAATATTGGGACGAACGTCGCGCCGGTAACGTCACCGACGAGGAATGGCGCGGCGTGCAGGGCGGTATCGCCCGCTCGGCCGGTGTGTGCATGACCATGGGCACCGCCTCGACGATGA
Organism: Agrobacterium tumefaciens; assembly: GCF_005221325.1. Taxonomy (NCBI): domain Bacteria; kingdom Pseudomonadati; phylum Pseudomonadota; class Alphaproteobacteria; order Hyphomicrobiales; family Rhizobiaceae; genus Agrobacterium; species Agrobacterium tumefaciens. The sequence goes on from NZ_CP039889.1 coordinate 1,292,003, forward strand.
CTGCCATCACGGACGCACTTGGCCTCACCCTGCCGGGCGCATCTTCCATTCCTGCCGTTGACGCTGAACACCAGCGCATGTCGGCAGCTTGCGGCCGGCGTATCGTGGAGATGGTGGGCGAGGAACTAACCCCGAACCGTATCCTCACCGCGAACGCATTTCGCAATGCCGCCATCGTCGCCATGGCGACCGGTTGCTCCACCAATGCCGTCGTGCATCTGATCGCCATGGCGCGTCGCGCCGGCGTGCCGATGACACTGGATGAGCTGGACGAACTTGGCCGGGTCACGCCGCTGATCGCCAATGTCCGCCCTTCCGGCAAAGACTATCTGATGGAGGACTTCTATTACGCCGGCGGCCTTCGGGCGCTGATGAAGCAGCTGGAAAACCGTCTAGACTGTTCGGCGCTGACCGTGACCGGCCGCAGCATGGGTGAAAACCTCGAAGGCGCGAAGGTCTATAATGACGACGTCATCCGCTCGCTCGATAATCCAGTCTATGCGGAAGGCTCGCTTGCGGTGCTGCGTGGCAATCTCTGCCCGGACGGCGCCGTCATCAAGCCCGCGGCCTGCGATCCGAAACTCCATGTGCATCAGGGTCCGGCGCTGGTGTTCGACAGCTACCCCGAAATGAAGGCCGCCATTGACGATGAAAACCTGGATGTCACGCCGGACCATGTTCTGGTGCTGCGCAATGCCGGTCCGCTCGGAGGCCCCGGTTTTCCCGAGTGGGGCATGCTGCCGATCCCGAAGGCGCTGATCAAGAAGGGCCACCGCGACATGGTGCGCATTTCCGACGCCCGTATGTCCGGCACGTCCTATGGCGCCTGCGTGCTGCATGTCGCGCCGGAAAGCTTCGTCGGCGGCCCGCTGGCGCTCCTGAAAACCGGCGATATCGTGCGCCTCGACCTGCCGCAACGTCGCCTCGACATGCTGGTCAGTGAAGAGGAAATCGCCCGTCGCCGGGCGGTCTGGCAGGCGCCGGCACCGCGTTATGAACGTGGTTATGGTTATCTTTTCTCCAAGCACGTCACCCAGGCCGATCAAGGCTGTGACTTCGACTTCCTGCAGACGGATTTCGGCCGCACCGCCGGCGAGCCCGATATTTTCTAAGGACGCGACATGTTGAAGCGATTGCTCATCACCGGTGCCGGCGGCAAGCTGGGCAGCATGCTGCGCGGACGGATTGGCCATATCGCCGAGACCATCCGCCTTTCTGATGTCGTTGACCTCGGTTCGGCCGCGCCTCACGAAGAGCTCGTTCGCTGCGCACTGGAAGACGAGCAGGCGGTGCACGATCTCGTCAAGGGTTGTGACGGCATTGTTCATCTCGGCGGCGTCTCCGTCGAGAGGGCTTTCGATCCGATCGAGGCTGCTAATCTGCGAGGGGTCTACAATCTCTATGAGGCGGCACGACTGAACGGCATGCCGCGTATTCTGTTCGCCTCCAGCAATCACACGATCGGTTATTATCCCCAGGGTCAGAAGCTTGTCTCCGAGACACCCTTTCTGCCTGACGGTCTTTATGGCGTCTCGAAGATTTTCGGCGAGGCGATGGCGAGCCTCTACCATTCCAAATTCGGCCAGGAGACGGCGATCGTCCGCATCGGCTCCTGCGAAGAAAAACCCTCCAACTGGCGGATGTTGTCCACCTGGCTCAGCTATGGCGATTTCGTCTCGCTGATCGAGGCCACATTCCGTGCGCCGAAACTCGGATGCCCGGTCATCTGGGGCGTTTCGGCCAATGACGACAGCTGGTGGGATAATTCCCATATCGATTTTCTCGGCTGGCAGCGGCGCGACAATGCTGCACGCTACCGGACGGAAATCGAACGCGATGTGCCGCGCCCCGATCCGGAGGCCGCGATCGCGAAATATCAGGGCGGCATTTTTATCGACGAGCCCATTCACAGGACTTGAAACGCATTTATCGGCTATTGCGAGGAGACAGACATGAACAATGAAACGCGCGAAAAACTGACGACGATTTCCGTCGCCACACTGGCGACGGCACTTTACAAGCGCGGCCTGCGCAACCAGGTCATCCAGGGCGTGCGCCCGCTGGGTTACAAGGGCAAGAACATGGTCGGCCCGGCCTTCACCCTGCGCTACATGCCGGCCCGCGAGGATCGCAATCAGCTTGTGGAATTCCGCAATCCCGCTCATCCGCAGCGCGTTGCCATCGAAACCTGCCCGCCGGGCCATGTGCTTGTCATGGACAGCCGCAAGGATGCGAGCGCCGCCTCGGCGGGCGATATTCTGGTCACGCGCCTGATGGTTCGCGGTGGTGCCGGCATCGTTTCCGATGGTGGTTTCCGTGATGCCGCCACCATTGCCGAGCTGGATATTCCGGCCTACCACACCCGGCCATCCAGCCCGACCAACCTCACCAAACACGAGGCGATCGAGATCAACGGCCCGATCGGCTGCGGCGACGCGCCGGTTTTCCCCGGCGACATCATCGTCGGTGATGCGGATTGCGTCATCGTCATCCCCGCCGGCATTGCCGATGAAGTGGCGACGGAAGCGGTGGAAATGACGGCTTACGAAGATTTCGTGGTGGAGCAGGTCAAGGCGGGCCAGACGATCATCGGGCTTTATCCCTGCACCAAGGAAGAACATCAGGTCGCCTTTGCCGCATGGCGCAAGCAGCACGGACGCTGATCGTTCTCAACGTTAGTCGCATTGACGGGCGTCCCTTGCGGTGACGCCCGTTTCCTTTTTATCGATCCGCGAACAATCCTGTCCGCTTTGTCAGAGGATAGAACCTCTCAGACATCAAGATAGGACAGGATAGCTGAGGCGGCATCGGACGTTTCCTGCGTCTTGGTCGACGTGCCGACTGATCCGCTGGTCTCGCCCGTATTGTCTTGCGACGAAGATTTCGCCTCGGTGGTTGAGAGGAAGGAAGCGATCTCCTGCACCGAGCTGTTCGCCGGCTTGCTGCTATTCAACGCCGTAACCTGCGCCGATGTCATGGCGGCGATCTGGCCCGGCGTGAAGGCTGCAGCCTGAGAAGCTGTAAGGCCAGCGAGTGTGCTGGTGCTCAATCCCGGTATCGCGCTTGAACTCAAGCTGATGATCTGTTCGGCGGAAAATGTCGTGAGGTCGTCTGCGCCGAGCGCGGCCGCCTGCCTTGCGCTGAGGGCGCTGACTTGGGATGTCGACAATGCGCCGATTTGTGCAGCATCCATTGCCGCGACCTGGCCGTAGCTCAGCGAAGCCACCTGGCCTGTCGTCAGAGCGGCTATCGACTCTGAAGACAGGGCCGCGACGACGGTGTTGGACAATCCCCTGATGGCCGTTGAACTGATTGCAGCAAGTTCGCCGGTGGAGAAAGTTTCCATATCCTCCGTCGTCAGCCCGGCCAGTCCGGACGAGCTCAATGCGGCGATCTGGCTGGTGGAAAGGGCTTCGATCCCGCCCTTGCCAAGAGCATCGACCTGCTCGCTGGTCAAGCCGGAGATGCCTGCCGTACTTAGGGCCGCAACCTCTGCCGTGGAAAGCGTGGCGATAAAGTTCGTAGAGAGCCCCTTTATTGCGCCAGCGCCAATGGCTGCCAGTTCCTCCGGCGAGAAGGTCTCCAGCATGTCCGTAGACAGTCCCTGAAGGGCATCCGAAGTCAACGCCGCTATCTGACGGGTGGATAAGGCTTCGACCTGCTCGACGCTCAGGGCACCGGCCTGCGCGCTGCCAAGGCCCGCGACAGCCTTGGCGTCGAGAGCGGCGATCTGGCTTGTCGTCAGTGCGGCGATGCCGGTCGCGCTGAGCGCCGCAACCTGTCTGGAGGTGAGGGCACCGATCTGCGCGTTGGTAAGGCCGTTCAACTGGCCTGTGCCGAGGGCGGCAATCTGGTCAGTGGTGAGGCCCGATACGGCCGCCGTGCCAAGGGCCGCGATCTGCGCCGTCGTCAGGGAGGCGATGGTCGATGCCGACAGGCCCGAGACCGCACTGGAACCGATCGACGCGATTTCGGCGGTGGTGAAGATATCAAGATCATCGGCACTGAGGGCCGCAATCTGTTTCGAGCTCAGGGCCGCGATCTGGACACTGGTCATGGCCTCGACCTGACTGGTGCTCAAGGCCGCGATCTGATCCGTGGTGAGGCCTGCCACGCCCGCTGTGCTGAGGGCGGCCATCTGTACTGATGAAAGCGAGCCGATGCCGGAAACGCTGAGTGCCGTCACCTGTTTGGAGGTGAGAGCGGCGATCTGCGCATTGGTGAGCGCATCCACTTGACCGGTGCCGAGGGCGGCGATCTGGTCCGCTGTCAGGCCCGCCACGGCCGCCGTGCCGAGGGCGGCGATCTGCGCCGTCGTCAGGGATGCGATGGTCGATGCCGACAGGCCGGAGATCGCGCCAGAACCGATTGCGGCCATTTCCGCGGTGGTGAAGATAGCGAGATCATCGGCGCTGAGAGCCGCAATCTGTTTTGAATTCAGGGCTGCGATCTGGGCGCTGGTCAGGGCCTCGACCTGACTGGTGCTCAAGGCGGCGATCTGATCCGTGGTGAGGCCTGCCACGCCCGCGGCGCCGATAGCGGCTATCTGTGCCGCTGAAAGCGAGGCGATATCGGTCACGTCAAGTGCCGCAACCTGCTTGGAGGTGAGGGCGCTGATCTGGGCATTGGTGAGGACGTTGACCTGTTCGCCTGTCAGGGCGGCGATCTGTCCGGTGCCCAGTCCGCTGATACCGGCCGAACTCAGCGCCGCAATCTGGGCTGTCGTCAGCGACGCCACAGTGTCCTTTGAGAGGCCCGCAACCGCATTCGAACTGAGCGCGGCAATATCCCCGGTCGAGAAAGTCGCAATGTCGTCGGTGCCGAGAGCGGCGATCTGTTTTGCGCTGAGAGCTGCGATCTGACCGCTGGTCATCGCCCCGACCTGATCGGTGCTCAACGCGGCGATCTGATCGGTGGTGAGACCCGCCGCACCGGCCGCGCTGAAGGCGGCGATCTGGCCTGTCGAAAGCGCGGTGATGTCGGTCACATCAAGTGCCGCAACCTGCTTGGAGGTGAGGGCGGCGATCTGGGTATTGGTAAGAACGTTGAGCTGATCGCCCGTCAAGGCAGCGATCTGCCCGGTGCTCAGTCCGCTGATACTGGCCATGCTCAGCGCGACGATCTGGGATGTCGCCAGCGACGCTATGGTGTCCTTTGAGAGTCCGGCGATCGCATTTGAACTGAGCGCGGCAATCTCCCTCGTCGAAAAGGTTGCGATATCGTCCGTGCTCAGGACGGCGACCTGTGTCGAGCTGAGAGCACCGACCTGAACGGTGGTCAAGGCCTCGACCTGAGCCGTCGTCAGGGCCACGATCTGCACGGTGCTGAGCGCAGCGATGCTTTTCACATTCAGTGCAGCGATCTGGGCTGTCGTCAGCGACGCTATGGTCTCCGCGGAGAGGCCAGAGATTGCATCCGAACTGATCGCGGCGATGTCCTTGGTCGAGAACCTTGCGATGTCATCCGTGCTCAAGGCCGCGATCTGCTTCGAGGTGAGCGCACTGACCTGGGTGGTGGTCAAGGCCTCGACCTGAGCGGTCGTCAAGGCCGCAATCTGCGCGGTGCTCAGCGCATTGATGCTTTGCGTGTTCAGCGCCGCAATCTGCGCGGTCGTCAGGGAGGCGATGGCCTCCGCCGACAATCCCGCGATCGCACTCGAACTGATCGCAGCGATATCCTTGGTGGTGAATTTCGCGAGATCTTCCGTCCCCAGTTCGGCAATATGCATGGAACTGAAATTGAGGATCTGCGCACTCGTCAGGGCTTCAACCTGGGCGGTGCTGAATGTCGCCACTTGCTGCTTGCTCAGCCCTGAAATGCCTGCGGCGCTCAGGCCGGAAATCTGTGCCGTCGAAAGAGCCGCTACGGCCTCGGTGCTGAGCGCCCCAATTTGTGCCGCATTCAACATTGCCATCTGCCTGCTCGACAGCCTGGAAATCTGCTCGGTGCTGAGCGCTGCGATCTGGCCGGTTGAAAGTCCTGTCATGCTTGCCGTGTTTATGGCCGCAATCTGGGCCACGGAAAGCGATGCGATGTTGCCGGCGCCCATTGCCGTTATCTGTCCCGAGCTGAAAGCCGCGATCTGGGCTGTGGTCAAGGCTGAGAATTGATCGGCGCGCAGGATTGCAATCTGCTCCGGGGTCAGGCCCTTGATACCCACCGCACTCAACACGGCGGTCTGGCTGGTGGACAAGGCAGCCACATCGCTACCCAGGGCGGCGACCTGCGTCGAACTCAATGCCTTGATCTGCGTGGCGGACAAAAGGCTGACCTGGCTGCCGCTCAAGGCTTCGACCTGATCGGACGTCAGGCCGGCAATCGCGCTGGCGCCGAAGGCGGCGATCTGGGCGGCGGTCAGTGCTGCAATCACATCCGTGCTCAAGCCCGACATGGCCTTGCCGGTAATCGCGGCAAGATCGGCGCTCGAGAAGGTCGCGAGATCCTCCACGCTCAGGGCCGCGAGTTGCGTTGAACTCAGCGATTTCACCTGTGTCGGGGAGAGGGCCGCGACCTGACTGGTGCTCAGGGCTTCGATCTGGTCGTCCGTCAAGGCCGCGATCGCGCCGGTCGTCAGGGCAGCGATCTGAGCGGTGGTCAGCGCGGCGATTGCGCCCGTGCTCAGGCCCGACATTGCCTTGCCGGCAATCGCCGCGATATCGGCGGTTGAGAATGCCGCTATGTCATCCGGGCTCAGGGCTGCAATTTGAGCCGAGTTCAGCAGCTTCACCTGTGCGGCGGAGAAGGCCTCGACCTGTTGTGTACTAAAGGCTTCCATCTGATCGGCTGTCAGGCTTGCGATCACGGCGGTGCTCAGGGCGGCAATGTGCGTGGCCGACAGGGCCTCGACCTGACCGGCGCTCAGGGCTTGGAACTGTACTGAACTGAGGGCGTTCAGCTGGGCCGTCGTCAGCGCGGCGATCTGATCCAGCGTCAGAGTGCCGATCGCCTCCGTGTTCAGGCGGGACATGGCTGTGCCGGCGATCGCGGCAATATCGGCGGTGGAGAATGTCGCGATATCCTCCGCGCTGAGGACCGCGAGTTGCGACGCATTCAGCGATCGTACCTGTAACGGTGACAGGGCTTCGACCTGGCTCGTGCTCAAGGCCGCGACATGGGTCGTTTTGAGTGCGGCAATCTGCGCCGTCGTCAAGGCGGCGATCTGATCGGTGCTCAACGCCTCGATCTGCTCGGTCGTCAGGCCGGCAATCGCGCTTGCATTCAGCGCGGCTATGCGATCCGCCGTCAGTTCCGCGATTGCCTGGGTGCTCAGGCCCGCTATGGCCTTGCCGGTAATGGCGGCGATGTCGGCTGCGGAGAAGGTGGCGATATCGTCTGCGCCGAGGGCAACGAGCTGAAGCGAGCTCAGCACCCTCACCTGTGTCGGGGTCAGGGCTTCAGCCTGCTGCGGGCTCAGGATCGCGATCTGTTCGGTCGTCAGGCTTGCGATCGCGCTGATGTTCAGCGCCGCAATCTGATCCGGGGTAAGTCCTGCGATCACCTCCGTGCCCAGGCCCGGTATGGCTTTGGCCGTGATCGCCGCCATGTCAGCGGTCGAGAAGGTTGCTATATCCTCGGCGCTCAGCGCCGCAAGTTGCGCTGAGCTGAGAACACGCACCTGGGAGGAGGTCAGGGCCTCCGCCTGATCCGTCGTCAGGGCATGAAACTGGGTGGTCGTCAGCGCGGAAACCTGGCTCGCGCTCAGACTTTTGATGGCGTATTGATCGAGAATGTTGAGCTGATCCAGCGTCAAACCAACGATGGCGACCTGTGAAATGGCGCTCAGCTGCTGAGAGTTGAGGATTTTGACATCCTCCACATCCAATGCCGCGATCTGATCCGATGAGAGCGCCTTGATCTGCGTTGTGGAGAGCGAGGCAACGTCTTCGGTTGTCCAGGCGGCGACCGCCTCCGTCGAGAGATATCGGATCTGATTGACATTCAGGGAAGCAATGATCGACGTCATGTCTGGAAAATCCTAAAGCCCAAGCCTCGACAGATGAGTTTCCTGCTCAACCACCCGCGAGAGCATCGGTTACTCAGGTCCATCATTTTTCAGATATTGAGTACGCAATTGGGCTTGCCTGAACCTTAAGTTGCGTTTTAGTCGATCCTTATTTGTAATATGGTTTTCAGCGCAGCATAGGTTGAGGCACTGGTGCGCTCACAGGCCGAGAGATGCAAAGAAAAATGCGAAATGCGTTTCAGACCGGAGGATGTAGAAATGCCGGCATGGAGCGGCCCTCGGCGTGGGTGGCTAGATAGAGTCGAGCAGTATCGAGCGCTTCCCGGATGGTCGCATCCATGTCGAGATAACGATAGGTTCCGAGCCGTCCGACAAAGGTGACCGAGGTTTCCCGCTCGGCCCGCGCCACATAATCGGCGAGCTGTTCTTTGTCCTCGACCAGCCGGACAGGATAATAGGGAATGTCCTGCGGGCCGCATTCGCGGGAAAACTCCCGGTAGCAGACGGAGCCGGCATGGTCTTCCCATGGGGAAAAATGCTTGTGTTCGGTAATGCGGGTAAAGGGCACCGATACGTCACCGTAATTCATCACGGCGCAGCCCTGGTAATCGCCGGCATAGGTGAACCGTTCGAAGTCGAGCGTTCGGTAGGCAAGGCTGCCAAATTCGAAATCGAAATAGCCGTCAAGCGGACCGGAATAAAAGACGTGTCCGGAGGCCGGCGTTTCGGCGCGGTCAAAGCGCGTGCCGAGTTTTACCGTAATATTGGGGTGATCGAGGATGCGCTCGATCATGTCCGTATAACCGCTTTCCGGCATGCCCTGATATTTGTGGAAGAAGTAGTTGTCGTCGTAATTGAAGCGCACGGGCAGGCGTTTCAGAATGGAGGCCGGCAGTTCCGTCGGCGAGCAGCCCCATTGCTTCTCGGTATATCCCTTGAAGAAAGCTTCATAGAGATCGCGGCCGACGAAGCGCAGCGCCTGCTCTTCGAAGGTCTGTGGATCGGTAATCGACTTGTCGGCCTTCTCCTCGATGAAGGTTCGCGCTTCATCGGGTCGGAAATTCTTGCCGAAGAACTGGTTGATCGTGTGCAGATTGACGGGAAGGGAGTAGACCTGATCGCTGCTCGTCGTTTTGACCCGGTTCTTGTAGGGCATGAAGGTCTGGAAGCTGTTGACATAGTCCCAGACTTCCCTGTCATCGGTATGGAAAATATGCGGACCGTAAACATGCACCATGACGCCGGTTTCGCCGTCGCGTTCGGTATGGCAATTGCCGGCAATGTGATCGCGGGCATCGATGATGTCGACCAGATGGCCCGCCAGCGCAAGCTCTCGGCCAATGACCGCGCCGGAAAGCCCGGCACCCACAATGACAATTCTTTCGTCCGCGATCATTGGTAAGTCAGTCCTGTTCATCCATCGCCCCGCAGGCGGTCAAGATTTGCCGGGCGCCGCATGGCGCTTGTCCTGGCCCATGCTGTTCGATCCCGCGCTCAATTGTCCGGTTTCTGCCAGAGGCGGCGGTCATAGGGGATCGGCGCATAATCGTGCCATTGCCTCAGCTTTTTCAGGTAGCGCTCGCGGTAGCTTTGTTCGTCCTCGAACTCGATGTTTTCCAGCAGCGCTTCTGCACCCGCTTCATAATAAATATCGAGATTGCTGAGATCAGGCACAGGGGTCTCGCCGCGCTCGCATTCGCCCTGCATTTGCCAGAAGAGTTCTTCCAGACGTCGCGCCAGGGCGGGAATATCCCGCAGGACACTCGTCTCGCGCTGCCGGGCGATCGATTCCCTGACCTCCAGAAGGCTTTGGCGGTCTTGTTCGAAACCGATGGCACGGGCGACATAATCGTCCGGTGAAGAGCAGATCATTTCCGGCACGCCCGCTGCGGTGACGATGCTGCCGCAGAAGCGTGCGGCAAAGGTCTTGCCGGACATGGTAAGGACGGGCAGGCCTGACGTTATCGCATCCGATGCCGTGGAGTGCGCGCCGTAGGGGAACGTGTCGAGAAATAGATCGGCAAGGCCGATACGGGCGATATGCTGCGGGTTCTGGGCCTTCGGTGCGAAGACGAGCCGCTCAGACGCCACGCCGCTCTTTTCCGCAAGGTCTCGCAGGCGTTGATTGACGTCCTCATCCCCCGTCAGCAGCCACAACAGGCTGCCGGGCGTCTCCGACAGGATTGTCATCCATCGTGCGAAGCAATTTTCGGTGATCTTCTGCATGCCGTTGAAGCTGGCATAAACGAAGGCATCCTCCGGCAGTCCGACGTCGGCCCGGCTCGGCCGGGCGGCGATGGGCCGCTTGCGGTCCAGCGGCTGGTCGCAGGCGATGCGCAGCACCTTCTCGGAATAATAGATTTCGTTCTCCGGCGGGATCATGTAGCCGTCAGAGATCAGATATTGATGGAACGGGCTTCCCATCGATCCGGGGTAACCGCAGAAGCTGACGATGACAGGTGCAGGACGATGGGCGAAGATTTTCGCGCGTGCGTCCTTGGTGTAGCCATTCACGTCGATCAATATATCGATCTCGTCGGCGATGATGTGTGATGCGGCGGTGGCATCATCCACGCCATGAATATCCCGCCAGCAATGGACTGCGGCCTTGATGCGTGCCTGCGTGCTGTCAGTGCCGCGGACATTGCCGCAATAATAGGCGAAGACTTCAAGGCTGTCCTTGTCATGCAGTTCCAGAACTTCGCAGAGGGCGAAGCCGACGGCATGATCGCGAAGATCCGACGAGAGGTAGCCGACGCGCAGACGCTGCCCGGTGCCGGATTTCTGTTTCGCCGACCTGCGCGGAAAACGGCTGAGGTCCGGACGCGCGCCAATCAGCGTTTTGCTGAGGCGGTAAGCCTTGGCCAGCTGGAACATCGGGTCGTCGGCGTAACAGCTCAGCGTCAGCGACGACATCGCATCGAGCATCTTGCGCGCAGGAATGTGGTTCGAAGGAGCGAGGATCGGCCACTTGCACTGGCGCTGTCGCAACGATGCCCAGTGCTGCCCGGCTTCCGGCAATTCCGGCCGCAGTTCGAATGCCTGCAGCAAAGCGGTTTCGGCCTCTTCGAGCTTGCCGGCGCCTTCGAGAACCCGGCCCATGTTCTGCAGGGTCATATGCCGATGGCCGATCGTCTCGGCATCGACATTCTTTGTCGCGTCGGCATAGTGCGACCATTGCTCCACCGCGTGGCCGATCAGCCCGGCATCTTCAAGCGCGCGGCCGAGATTGATGTGGCCGGGAGCAAATTCCGGATTGGCTTTCAGGCAGGCGCGGAACGCCTGTACGGCGCCTGCGCGGTCGCCCAGCTGGTTGAGCATAACGGCATAGTTGAAATAGGCGAGATGGATCGTCGGGTTATTGTCGTTGAATGCGACCCAGGTCTTGTAAAGCTCCGCAGCCGCCGCCTGCTGGCCGGCGGCATTGAGCGCCTCTGATACGCTCAGCAGATCCATGAGGCTCAACCGCTGGTTCCGCGCAAGATCAAGGGCGCTGGGAGCGGCGGCGTCGTTTGAAGGAGAGGCGTGGTTGGCGGTCATGACATCCTGCGGCAAGGCGACAATGGGTCGAAGATAAAACAGCGTGTTGATGGGCCGTCTTTAGCTATCGCAGATAACTTGCCTGTGGCTGGATGTGTTTAAAGCCGGATTGCTTGCCCGATCAGCTATTGACCCGGAGAAGTGAAATGTCTTTCCAGTTAAACGGCGACTTCTTAGGCATTGGCGCAGTTATGGTGAGTGACGTCTTAATGGCATCTTCTGCGGGCGACAATTTTTATCCTGTCGTTCGCCGATCAGATCGAATGTTTTATTCGATAAACACTACAGATGCCTTCTTGTGAGAAATATTGGTATGAGTACACGATATAGTCGTCGCCGATGACAAGCACACCCATCTCAGTTTCGTGCGGAGAAAGCTATCGTGTATCTCGTCGATAAGATTGGCCAATTTGAAGGTTGGGATGGAGATGGATACTTTGCTCTTGCAGATACCGAATTTTCTCGTTCTTTAAGTCTTATACTGCCCTGTAGGCTTTGATGACCGCTTCGACCTAGGCGGAGCTCTCAGCCATGATGACGTTATTCTGCAAATGGACGTCGAAGTGCCTTCCCGCTATTGTAGCGAGATCGCTCTTATAACCGCCGCGCTCCCGCGCTTCGTCACGGTGTAATGTGCGGGCTTTAGTCCAGCATCACCATGTGGGCCGTCAGCTGCTCCTCGAAGAACTTCGAGAAGGTGGCGATGCGGGGCGGCAGGGCTTGATAGGGCGGATAATAGAGCGTCAGCCAGAGTTCCGGTGGGGCCCAGCCCGGCAGAATATGGACAAGCCGCCCACTGCGGATATGTTCGGCGATATGAAATCCCGGCAGCATGGCCACACCTGCGCCATCAGCCGCCATATCGGCCAGAACCTCGCCGTTGTTGGCGCTGAAGGCGCGACCGGCGGTTATGGTGATGCTCGATCCGCCATCCGAGAGGACCCAGTTTTCCCGCCGGCTTTCACCACTATAGGCAAGACAATCGTCAGGGGTGAGGTCGCCTGGATGTTTCATCTGCGTGAACCGGCTGCCCGGTGCCGCCACCAGGATTCTCGGCACGGCCCTGATCTTGCGCCAGATGGTGAATTTATCTGATGGGGCCGACGAAATGCGGATCGCCAGATCGTAATCGTCATCGACAATATTGACCAGGCCGTCCGACAGGGAAATCTCGAAACACATTTTCGGATATAATTCCCGGAAACCCGACAGGATCGGCGGCAGCACCGTCTTGCCGAGCCACGTCGGCGCGCTGATCCTCAGCCGCCCCTCATCGGCCTTGTGGGCGTTGCGCACATCGCGCCGGGCGTTCTCCAGCGCCTCGACCGCGGGCTGTATCTGCGCGGCAAAGACGGCGCCGTCGGTGGTCAGCGAAACCTGCCGGGTGGTGCGGACGAATAATTGCACACCGAGATCACATTCAAGCGCGGCAATGGCGCGCGTGACGCCTGCGGCCGTCATGCTGAGTTCGCGGGCGACCTGCGCAAAATTGCGCTTCTCGGCCGCCATCAGAAAGATTTTGAGAGCTTTGTGGTCGTTCATCGCATTATTTCAAAAATCGCAATTCATTCGAAAGAAATATTGCAATTCCGCGACATGATCAAGCGGGTTACATCTTTGTCCATCGAAACAAACACAGCGACCACGAAAGGCGCCGATGATGATCAAGGATATCAAGGGCCTGCACCACGTTACCTCGATGGCGTCGGATGCGCGGCAGAACAACAGCTTTTTCACCGATACGCTCGGCCTGCGCCGGGTGAAGAAGACCGTCAACTTCGACGAACCCAGCGTCTATCACCTTTATTACGGTGACGAAACGGGAACGCCCGGCACAGTCATGACCTATTTTCCTTTCGACCACATGATGGCGGGCCGTCCCGGCGTGGGCGAGGTGGGTGAAACCCAGTTCTCCATCCCGAAGGGTGCCATGGGTTTCTGGAGAGACCGGCTGATTGCAAAGGGCGCCGCCGGCATTCAGGCCGACACGGTCTTCGGCGCCAATCGCCTGCGTTTCACCGGTCCCGATGGCGATGGTCTGGCGCTGATCGAAACGGCAAATGATGCACGCGCCGCCTGGCAGGCTGAGGGCATTTCCGAAGAGAATGCCATCCGCGGTTTCTCCGGTGCGCGCTTCAATCTCAATGACACGGCGGCGACCGAGGAGCTTCTCCGCTTCATGGGATATGAGCGGACCGATGCCGAGGGCAATGTGACGCGTTATGTCATTCCCGGCGGTAACGGGGCCGATACGATCGATCTTGCGGCCCTGCCAAACACGCCTTTTGCCCGTCAGGGAGCAGGTTCAGTCCACCATATCGCCTTTGCGGTCGAAAACCGTGAAAAGCAGCTGGAAGTGCGCAAGGCCCTGATGGATACGGGTTACCAGGTGACGCCGGTCATCGACCGCGATTATTTCTGGGCAATCTATTTCCGGACCCCGGGCGGGATCCTGTTCGAGATCGCAACCAACGAACCCGGCTTCGACCGTGACGAGGATACGGCGCATCTGGGCGAAGCGCTGAAGCTGCCCAGCCGCTACGAGCCTTTCCGCAATCAGATTGAGGCGAACCTCGCCCCGCTTGCGGCATAGAGCGGGTCTTTGATCCGCACCTACTGACCGGAACAGATTTTCACTTTCCAAGACGGCTGCCCCTGCCGGGCAGCCGGTCGGCGAAGCCTTATCAATTTCACCGCCGTAGACCGGCAATCACCACCAGAACGGAGAACCACCATGTCGAAGCTTGAAGTCCTTACTCCCGCCAACAGCCAGTTGATCTTCATCGACCAGCAGCCGCAGATGGCTTTCGGTGTGCAGTCGATCGACCGCCAGACCCTGAAGAACAATGTCGTCGGCCTCGCCAAGGCGGCAAAGATCTTCAACATCCCGACGACCATCACCACGGTCGAAACGGAAAGCTTCTCCGGCAACACCTTCCCGGAACTGCTCGCGGTCTTCCCGGAAAACGACATTCTCGAACGTACCTCGATGAATTCCTGGGATGACCAGAATGTCCGCAACTCCTTGGCGAAAAATGCCGCCGGTGGCTGCAAGAAGATCGTCGTCTCCGGCCTTTGGACGGAAGTGTGCAACACCACCTTCGCACTCTCTGCGCTGCATGATGTCGCGGATTACGAGATCTACATGGTGGCGGACGCCTCCGGCGGCACTTCTCTCGACGCGCATAGATATGCCATGGACCGCATGGTGCAGGCGGGTGTCATTCCCGTTACCTGGCAGCAGGTGCTGCTGGAATGGCAGCGCGACTGGGCACGCAAGGAAACCTATGACGCCGTGACCTCGCTGGTGAAGGAACATTCCGGCGCCTACGGCATGGGCATCGATTATGCCGTCACCCATGTCCATGGCGGTGCAGAGCGCATCAAGCACGGCAAGCGCATCGGCCCGAACCCCGCGAAATAAGCTTTCAACCATGCCGCGCCGGCGGGATCAGTATCCCGGCCGGCGCGGCTTTATCCATCCAAAGGAGGTTTCCATGAAAGTCTATCTTCTGTCCCTTGGCGCTGGCCTGCTGGTCGGCATCGTCTACAGCCTGCTTAATGTGCGTTCCCCCGCGCCGCCCGTCATTGCGCTTGTCGGCCTGCTGGGCATATTGGTCGGCGAACAGATCATCCCCTTCGCGAAGACGATCATCGACAGGGAACCGGCCGCCGTTTCGTGGTTCAACCAGATCAAGCCGCACATGTTCGGCCATATGCCCAAGGGTGGCGCTGAAACCACTGATCTCGCGCAGACTCAGCAGCCGACCAACCGGGAGAAAAGCTGATGCCGACACGACGCACTTTCCTCGGCGCGGCATCCAGTCTCGCCTTTCCGAATCTGTTTTCACCGGCTAAGGCCGCTGATCCCATCAAGAGCGGAGCTTCGTCCATGCATCCAGATACCATCCTTCACAATGGCCGCGTCACGACGCTTGATCGCGGCAATCCGAATGCAACGGCAGTCGCCATCAAGGACGGTCTGTTTGTTGAGGTAGGAAGCGATGCCGAGGTCATGGCCCTTGCAGGATCGGAAACGAAGATCGTCGATCTCAAGGGCAAGCGCGTGCTGCCCGGCCTGATCGACAACCACACCCACGTCATTCGTGGCGGCCTGAACTTCAACATGGAACTACGCTGGGACGGCGTTCGCTCGCTTGCCGATGCCATGGATATGCTGAAGCGCCAGGTGGCAATCACGCCGGCCCCGCAATGGGTGCGCGTCGTCGGTGGTTTCACCGAGCATCAATTTGTTGAAAAGCGTCTGCCAACCATCGAGGAAATCAATGCGGTGGCGCCGGATACGCCGGTCTTCCTTCTGCATCTCTATGACCGGGCGCTGCTGAACGGTGCAGCCCTGCGCGCCGTTGGCTATACCAAGGATACGCCGAACCCGCCCGGCGGCGAGATCACCCGCGATGCCAACGGCAATCCCACGGGTCTGCTGCTCGCCAAGCCGAATGCCGGGATTCTCTATTCGACGCTTGCCAAGGGACCGAAACTGCCGCTCGACTATCAGGTCAATTCCACCCGCCACTTCATGCGTGAGCTGAACCGGCTGGGTGTGACCGGCGTGATCGACGCGGGTGGCGGCTTCCAGAATTATCCTGACGATTACGAGGTGATCCAGAAGCTGTCGGATGAGAACCAGATGACGGTTCGGCTGGCCTACAACCTGTTCACGCAGAAGCCGAAGCAGGAGAAGGAAGACTTCCTCAA
Source organism: Agrobacterium tumefaciens (assembly GCF_005221325.1). Taxonomy (NCBI): domain Bacteria; kingdom Pseudomonadati; phylum Pseudomonadota; class Alphaproteobacteria; order Hyphomicrobiales; family Rhizobiaceae; genus Agrobacterium; species Agrobacterium tumefaciens. The sequence continues at coordinate 1,308,225 of NZ_CP039889.1, forward strand.
CTGGACGTCATCGGTCAAATACAAGCAGGGCAACGATTATTTCCGGCATAATGGTGCGGGTGAAATGCTGGTCTTTTCCGCTGCCGATTTCGAGGATTTCCGTCAGCCGCGGCCCGATATGCCACCGGAGATGGAAGGCGAGCTCGAAGATGTCGTTCGGATTCTGGCGGAAAACCGCTGGCCTTGGCGTCTGCACGCCACCTATGACGAGACCATCTCCCGGGCGCTTGATGTGTTCGAAAAGGTCAACCGGGATATCCCGCTCGAAGGCCTGAACTGGTTCTTCGACCATGCCGAAACCATCTCCGATCGCTCGATCGATCGCATTGCAGCCCTTGGTGGCGGCATCGCCACCCAACACCGCATGGCCTATCAGGGCGAATATTTCGTCGAGCGTTATGGCCAGGGCGTGGCCGAAGCCACACCGCCGATTGCGCGGATGCTGGAAAAGGGCGTGAATGTCTCGGCGGGCACGGATGCAACGCGCGTTGCCTCCTATAACCCATGGGTGTCGCTGTTCTGGATGGTGACCGGCAAGACCGTCGGCGGCATGCAGCTTTATCCGCGCGCCAATTGCCTAGACCGTGAAACGGCGTTGCGCATGTGGACCGAAAAAGTCACATGGTTCTCCAACGAAGAAGGCAAGAAGGGCCGTATCGAGAAAGGACAGTTCGCCGATCTCGTCGTGCCGGACAAGGATTATTTCTCCTGCGCGGAAGATGAAATATCCTTCCTCACCTCGGAACTGACCATGGTAGGCGGCAAGATCGTTTATGGCGCCGGCGACTTCAGGGTGCTTGACGAGAGCAATATTCCGCCCGCCATGCCCGACTGGTCGCCGGTGCGCACCTTCGGCGGTTATGCCGCCTGGGGTGAGCCTGAACGGGCGGGTAAGAACTCGCTGAGACGTGCCGCCATCACCTCCTGCGGTTGCGCCAGTGATTGCGGCGTTCATGGTCACGACCATGCCGGCGCCTGGACATCGAAACTGCCGATTGCCGATCTGAAGGGCTTCTTCGGCGCATTGGGCTGCTCCTGCTGGGCAGTCTGAGCCTGATCGACAAGAGACATCCAACGGGCGGCGCATGCTGCCGCCCGTTGCCTTCCAGACCCGGACGGCAACAAAAGAATATTGCAGATTACGCAATTATATCGAAACTATTGATGCAATTGTTGGCGGCAATCCTTTGCGCCAATATCGCTCCATCAGATGAACGCAGCGCCGCACACATCCGGCCAGATCGCAGGAGCATTAAATGACCGACCCATCTTCCACCCTTCGTCTTCGCGGGCTTCTTGCTGAAATCGTCGCCGCGCCCGTCACACGAACCGTGGCACTTCTGGCGCTTTGTTCGGCCTATATTCAGGGGCCGCTCACCAAGATCTTCGATTTCCCCGGCGCGATTGCGGAGATGAACCATTTTGGCCTGCAGCCGGCAGCGGCATTTGCCGTCGTTGTCATTGTTTTTGAACTCACCGCCTCCGCCCTGGTGGTGTCGGGTTTCCTGCGCTGGGCGGGTGCTCTGGCGCTCTCGGGCTTCACGCTGCTTGCGACCTTCATCGCCCTTCGGTTCTGGGAAATGGCGCCCGGCATGGACCGCATGATGGCCACCAATGCCTTCTTCGAACATCTCGGTCTGGCTGGCGCCTTTGTTATCGTCGCTGCAATCGATCTCACGAAAGGAACAGGCAAATGAGTGCCGCAAAATCCTCCGCGAGCAGCTTTGCTCCTCTTGCGCAACCGGTTTTCGCCGTCCTCTGGGCCGCGACGGTGCTCGGCAATACCGGCAGCTTCATGCGTGATGTCGCCAGTTCATGGTTGATGACCGATCTTTCGGCCTCGCCGGCAGCGGTCGCCCTGGTACAGGCGGCCGGCACCCTGCCGATCTTTCTTCTGGCGATCCCGGCCGGCGTGCTGACGGATATTCTCGACCGCCGTAAATTCCTCATCGCAGTCCAGCTGCTGCTGGCCTCGGTCAGCGTTACCCTGATGGTTCTCGCCAATACCGGCATGCTGTCCGTCAGCGCCCTGATCGGCCTCACCTTTCTCGGCGGCATCGGTGCGGCACTGATGGGGCCGACCTGGCAGGCCATCGTGCCGGAACTGGTGAAGCGCGAGGACATCAAGAGCGCCGTGGCGCTGAACTCGCTCGGCATCAACATCGCCCGTTCAATCGGCCCCGCTGTCGGCGGCATCCTGCTGGCAGCCTTCGGTGCGGCCGTTACCTATGGTGCCGATGTCGCCAGCTATTTCGTTGTCATCGCCGCTCTTCTGTGGTGGCCGCGAGCCAAGAACGCCAATGATGCGCTGCAGGAGAACTTTTTTGGCGCATTCCGGGCAGGTCTGCGATACACGCGCGCCAGCCGACCGTTGCATGTCGTCCTGCTGCGGGCTGCGATCTTCTTTGCTTTCGCCAGTGCCGTCTGGGCGCTGTTGCCTCTGGTCGCCCGGCAATTGCTGGGTGGGGATGCAAGTTTCTACGGTATCCTGCTCGGTGCCGTTGGAGCCGGTGCGATCGGCGGTGCGTTGGTCATGCCAAAGCTGCGTGCCCGTTTCGATGCCGATGGCCTGCTTCTCGGCGCCGCCATCATCACCGCGCTCGTCATGGCCGGCCTGTCATTCGCACCGCCGAAATGGCTTGCCATCATCATCCTGCTGTTTCTCGGCGGCGCATGGATCACGGCGCTGACGACGCTCAATGGCGCAGCCCAGGCGATCTTGCCGAACTGGGTGCGGGGTCGTGGTCTGGCGGTCTATCTCACTGTCTTCAATGGTGCGATGACGGCGGGCAGCATTGGCTGGGGTGCTGTGGGTGAAGCCGCAGGTGTGCGGGGCACCCTGCTGATCGGTGCAGCCGGTCTCTTCATCGCCGGTCTCGTCATGCATCGCCTGAAATTGCCTGCGGGTGACGCGGATATGGTGCCGTCCAACCATTGGCCCGAACCGCTCGTCGCCGAGCCTGTGGCCCATGATCGCGGCCCGGTTCTGATCCTGATCGAATATAATGTCGAGAAGCATCACCGTACGGCTTTCCTGCATGCCTTGGACGAACTCTCTCAGGAACGCCGCCGCGATGGGGCCTATGGCTGGGGTGTCACCGAAGACTCTGCCGATCCGCAGAAGATCGTGGAATGGTTCATGGTGGAATCCTGGGCCGAGCATCTGCGCCAGCACAAGCGGGTTTCCAATGCCGATGCGGATTTGCAGGGCAAGGTGCTTGCTTACCATTCCGGGCTGGAAAGGCCTGTCGTGCGCCACTTCCTCACGATCAATCGTCCAGGAAAGGCATAAATGGAAAGGGGCCGAAAGGCCCCTTTCTCGTTCTCGTTTTAATGCCCACCCGCCGGCTATTGCGCGATCCGCTCCATCACCCGGCTCAATGCCTCTTTCAGCGCACTGGAACCGCCGTTTCTGTCGAAGTCCTGCATGACCTGCTCGTTGAGGCCGCCTTTGGTGGCGAATTCGCGGCTCATCTCGGTGAAGTCGGTCTTTCCGCCGGACAGCACAGCCACCTCGGAAAGACCGGCAAAGAGCGGCGTGACATAGGCCCGCGCCTTTTCTTCCGGCAGGCCGTTCTCCGCCAGCCACTCTGTCGTCGTTTGCATGATGCCGAAATAGGTGGCCATCAGAGCGCTGGCGGCGGCCAGAAGGTCGTATTCCGTCTTTGTTTCGCATTCCACCGCATCGCCGAGCACGTTGAAGATCGCGGCGGTGTCCGTATCGGCGGGATAAATGGCGGTGACGCCCTTGCGCCGGGCGACGAAGGGCAGCGGGATCGCTTGGGCGAGACGCACATCCGCACCGATCCAGTCCAGAAGCGCGTCTCGGCTGGTTGCGGCCACGACGCTGATGACCTTCTGCCCGTCCCTGAAGTGCAGAGGCCGGATGACCTCTTCGGCGATCTGCGGACGGATTGCCAGCATGACGGTATCGCAGCCATCAACAATCGTCTGATTGTCGCCGGAGACGATCACCTGCGGAAAATCGGCGGCAAGTCTGGCCGAAATATCCGCGCTGCGCTGGGACACCATGACATGGGGTACGGCGGCGGGCTTGGCAAGCAGGCCGCGCACCATCGCATCGGTGATGGCGCCCGTACCGATGAAACCGATTTTCTGGGGAAGGGACATGAATACTCCAAAGCGATGAACGGATGGTCGAGGGAGCCTACCGCGTCTTATTCGCCAGAGGCTAGAGTCTTCGGCCGGAAATGTCGACAAACAGGCGGCTTGGGTCCGTTTTAGGTTCCCGGTCGGTGCTCGCGAAAAGCGGCTGCAAGGGTGCGCAATGCTTCGCGGGACCTGCTGTCGGTCAGGGTCGAGAACATGATGATTTCGCTGGAAGGCAGCGGCGGCAAGCCAAACCGCTGGCTGACTTCCACTGTGCCTGGTGGAGCAAGACGGCAGGAAAAGGCTGAAATCGCGAGCCCCGCCGAAACCGCTGCCGTCACCATCGAGGATGTGCCGCCGAGAAAGACTTCGGTCCAGGCAATTCCGGCCGCATCCAGTGCCCGAGAAGCGATGTCACGAACACCGCAGGTCGGCGAAAGTGCCGCGAGCCTGAGCGGTTCACCCTGACGATGGTCGAATTGCGGCGCTGCATACCAGCCGAAATGCTCCGGCCCCAGCACCTCACCATCGCGCCGGTCGTCCTCGCGCCGGATGATGGCCGCATCGATTTCACCACGGTCAAAGGCGTCGAGCAGGGAGCGGGAATGGTCCATCCGCACTTCAATCGTAAGGCCGGGGTCGTGGTCGTTGAGCCGCGCGAGAAGCGTCGGCACCTCCGGCCCCGCCACATGCGCGGCAATGCCGAGGCCGAAACGGCGGCGCGGCGAGGAAAGGCCCGCCAGTGCCCGATCGTGTGCGGCGAGAAATTCGCGGGCGGGTGCGAGAAACACGGCACCCTGGGCGGACAGGCGCACCGAACGCGGTGTTCTTTCGAGCAGCCGCTGGCCAAGCCTGTCTTCCAGCCGCTTGAGCTTGACGCTGATCGCGCCTTGCGTAGTGCCAAGCGCCTCGGCCGCGCGGGTAAAACTCTGCAGATCGGCGATGGTGACGAAGGCCTCGACGGCCTCCACATCCAGCGTGCTCATCTCTATCATTCCAATTTGTTGTCTCTGAAATAGTCAATCATCCAATTCCGTTATGGTCAAGCCTTGGCTAGTTTGCCTCCGGTTTATTGAGCGGATGTCGCCTGTGCGCCTCCACCCACGAAAGGCTGAAGAATGACCCTTGCCGTTACCGAACAAGCGGGCAGCAGAAGCGCCATGGCGCTTGCTGCCGTTTGTCTCTCCGCCCTGATGTTCGGACTGGAAATTTCCAGTGTTCCGGCAATCCTGCCCACACTCGAACAGGTTCTGCAGGCGGATTTTCGCCAGCTTCAGTGGATCATGAACGCCTATACGATCGGCGTGACCACGGTGCTGATGGCGACGGGCGCACTGGCCGACCGCTTCGGTCGCAAACGCGTCTTTCTTGGCAGTATTGCTGCTTTTGGGCTTTCTTCCCTCGCCTGCGGAATGACGCAGAATGTTTCCGTGCTGATCGGCGCCCGTTTCCTTCAGGGCTTGAGCGGCGGGGCGATGCTGGTGTGCCAGATCGCCATCCTGTCGCACCAGTTCCGCACGGCCCGGGAGCGTGGCATGGCGTTCGGCTGGTGGGGCATCGTCTCCGGCGTGGGGCTGGGTTTCGGCCCGATCATCGGCGGCGCCATTGTCGCGCTGTGGAGTTGGGAATGGGTGTTCCTCGTTCATGTGGTGCTCGGCATCGTGACGTGGCTGCTCGCCGCGGGTGGTGTAGGGGAATCGCGCGATCCGGAGGCGGCGCGTCTTGATCTTGCCGGCATGGCCACACTTTCGGCCGCCGTCTTTTGCCTCGCCTTTTTCATCACGCAGGGACCGGAGCTCGGTTTTGCGAGCCCGATGGCGCTTCTTATCGTCGGTGTCTCGGTTGCGAGCTTCATTGCCTTCGTGGTCGCTGAAAAGCTGACGCCGAGACCGATGTTCGATTTCTCCGTGTTCCGCATCCGGCCTTTTTCCGGGGCGATCATCGGATCGGCGGCGATGAATATCAGCTTCTGGCCGTTCATGATCTATCTGCCGATCTGGTTTCAGGCGGGCCTCGGTTATGACAGCGTCACCGCCGGCCTCGGCCTGCTTGCCTATACGCTGCCGGCGCTGGTTGTTCCTCCCCTGGCGGAGCGTCTGTCGTTGCGTTACCAGCCGCGCCTCGTCATTCCGGCCGGGCTCTTCACCATCGGCCTGGGTTTCATGCTGATGAAATTTGGAAGCGGCATCGAAAATGCGAGCTGGCTTAGCATGCTGCCCGGCTGCATCTTCGCCGGCATCGGGCTTGGTTTGACCAATACGCCGGTCACCAACACCACCACGGGTGCGGTTTCCCCCGCCCGTTCCTGCATGGCGTCCGGCATCGACATGAGCGCCCGCATGATCTCGCTTGCCATTAACATCCCCATCATGGGCTTCATTCTGGTGGAGGGTGTCCGGGCTTCGTTGCGGGCAAACCTGCCTGCCGGCGCTGACATGTCCGACTTACGTTCGCTCGCGGAGAAGATAGCCGCCGGAACCGCGGGATCGTCGGCGGAGCGTGTTTCGGACGCGCTCGTCCATCAGGTGCTCGCAGACGGTTTCGGTCTGGTCATGCTCTATGCCGGCATCAGCGTCTGGCTGCTCGCCGCTCTCAGCTTTGCGGTCTTCGGCCCTGCGCGAAAGCCTGTTCACGTTTAGGGGATGGCGTTGTGCGGACGCGAGACTTCAGGCGATTTTCAGGATTTCCAGTCCTGCCGAAGGCTTGGGAACTGCTGCCTCTTAGTGGCGCCCGTGGGGATTTTTCAGGTGGCGGCCTTGAAAAGAACCGTCACGACGGTTCCGCCATCCTGTCGCGGGCCTATCTGCAAATCGCTGTCATGCGCCCGGGCGATCGCTCGGGCAATCGACAGGCCGAGGCCTGTGCCACCGGTCTTGCGGGCGCGTGACGGCTCTGTCCGCCAGAAGAGTTCGATGCCGTGCGCCTCGATGCCCGGGGGAAACCCCGGCCCTTTGTCTTCGATTGTTATGAAGGACTGCCCTTCCCGGATTCCGGTTGAACAGAAGAGACTTTTACCGCTCGCCGCATAGCGCCGTACATTATCCATCAGGATGAGCAGCAGCTGTTGAAGGCGCTGAGGGTCACCATAAACGGGAGCCGGGTCGAGGGACATATCGAGACGAATGCCCGCCTCGTCGAGAAGAGGCCGCGCGGATTCCGCCACTGCCGCGCATTCGGTGGCGAGATCAAGCGGCCGCATCTCCGTAACGAGGCTGTTGGTTTCCGCCAGCGAGAGCGTGCGCAGATCATCGACAAGACGCGCAAGCCCCTCCACATGGCCGATGAGGTGGCGAATGGCCTGCTTGTCGAGCGGAAAGACGTCATCGGCAATGCCGTGCAAACGGCCTTGCAAGATGGTTAGCGGGGTGCGCAGCTCGTGGGCCACCGCCATCGTGTTGAACTTCAACCGGCGCTCCATCATTTGAAGTTCCTGTGTCAAAGTCTCGAAACTATCGACCAGAAATGCGACTTCGGCGATGCGGTTCGCCTTGATTTTTGCGCCTCCGCTGAAATCGCCGGTCGCCATGCGCCGCGCCGCGTCGGCAAGCTCACCGAGAGGTGCTGCAATGCGCCGGGAGATGAAATAACCAAGCAAGCTGCACAGGAAGACACCGAGCAATCCGAAGACGAACACCGATTTGAGAAGCTCGTTATCTGCCTGGTCCTCCAAGCCCGGTAAAACCTCGATAAGGGCCTGAAGTTGGCGCTGATCCGGTATCACGCCCCGGTCAATATCCGAGAAAGCCTTAGCGGCATCAGGCGAGAGTTCGGCAAGGACACGCTCCTCAATGGTATCCGAATACCAGGAAACGCCGAAATAGACCAACGCAACGGCAAAGATGAGCATCGTGGTGATGGTGATCGCCGTCATTGTGCTGAGGCGGAGCCGCCGAAGCCTCATACTGTCTGCTCCCTGGCAAGTCGGTAGCCGATGCTGCGCACCGACACCAGATAGCCGCCAGCACCGTGATCCGTCAGTTTTTTACGCAGATTGGCGATATGCGTATCGACCGTGCGTGCCAGCGCATCGCTTTCCGGCAGGCAGGCATCCAGAAGATCGGCCCGCTGAAAGGCATAGGTGGGGCGGCGTGTCATATGGGCGAGAATCCTGAACTCGCTGAGAGTCAACGGCAGAACGGTCCGCCCGGCATCGCTGCAAACAGCCGCGGTGTAAGCTTCGGTATCTATTTCGATGGCGCCGAAACGCAGAATTCCCCCGCTGGATGGCTGACGCGTGCGTTTCAGCACGGCATGCACCCGCGCGACCATTTCCTGCGGGTTGAAAGGTTTGACGATGTAGTCGTCGGCGCCCAGGCGCAGACCGGTCAGCTTGTCCATATCTTCGGCAAGGGCGGTGACCATGATGATTGGCGTATCACGCTCCCGCCGGATGCGTGTCAGCACATCGATGCCATCGAGCTTCGGTAGCCCGATATCGAGAAGAATGAGATCCGGCCGCAACATGGAGAAATGCGTTACCGCCGTTTCTCCGTCCCCGGCTCTTACGGTTCTGTATCCATCGCGAATGAGGTAGGCGTCCAGAATCTGCATGATGTCGGGATCGTCTTCAACGATGAGAATGAGCCCTTTGTCCATGCCGATCCTGCGAATTCACTCATGTTACCCGTTTGAATGCCCGGACGCTAAGCCGATGCAAAGCGCCGGGCAATAGCCGCTGCCCGAGATAGATGCCGCAGGCGCCGTTTTCGTCTAGGTCTTGGGAGTTCCTCGGCAGAACCTTGACAATTCTGCGGAAGAAAACTGGCCATGCACCAGTATCTCTCCCAAACGACCAAACAGGAATGGCCAAGCCGGCCGGTAAAACCAAAGCTCGGCTCTGCCGTCATCAAGACGGCGCGCCAGGCCCTTATGTGGGTTTCCTGCCGCCCCTCCCTGCTAGCGTTTTCTTCAGCGCTTGCAATGATGGTCTTCTTCACCGTCAAGCCGGATATCGATCTCGACGTCAGCCGCTGGTTCTGGACGGACGGTTTCCGTCTTGGCGAGGACCGGTTCCTGGTTTCCGTCCGCGACCTGAACCGCGTGCTCCCCGCTATTTTATTGCCAGCAGTCGCCTGCCTTCTCCTCGTCATGCCGTTCGTCCCCCGCTTGCGGCGAACCCTTCGTCCGCACAAGCTGCTGCTCATTCTCACCTTTTATGGGCTGGGGCCGGGCGCAACCGTGCATGTCCTGAAAAACCTGTTCGGTCGGGCAAGACCCCGGCATATCGTTGAATTCGGGTCAAATTCGTTTTTTACGCCGGTTCTTTCCATTGATGGCAGCTGCTTCCGCAATTGCTCTTTTCCCTCCGGTGAAAGTGCGTCTGCCATCGCCCTGCTGGCATTCATCATACTGCTGCCGGAAAAATTCAGACTGAGTGCGGCTGCAATGCTGATGCCGTTAATAGTGCTCTGCTCGTTGAACAGGGTCGCCATGGGCGCCCATTTCCTGTCCGATATCCTGATTGCTTGGCCATTGATGTTCACGGTATTTTTTGCACTCGACCGACCCTTCGCGAGACATGCACTGGCGATCGACGTCCTGTTCCTGCGCAGATTGTCGGGATATGTTGCGAGACAACCGCGACGCCCCGGGCGATAATCCGTGTGAGACTCGCCCCCCATGCGGCACCGGCACGGGGGGCACAGGCCGGGGCTGTTTTATTTTACCTGCGCAACAACCAGCTTGCCGTCTTCGCGTTCGGCGACGAACTCGATGTTGGCGCCTTCCTTGAGCTTAGCCAGCAAAGCATCGTCCTTGACGCGGAACACCATCGTCATCGCCGGCATGTCGAGGTTCTTCAGTTCCTCATGGATGATGGTGACTTTCTTTGCGCCAGCGTCTACCTTCTTCACCGTGCCCTTGGTGAACTCCTGCGCGAAAGCGGCGAAGGGAACGGCCAGCGAAAGCACTGTTGCGACGGTGATTTTAACGATCGTCTTCATGGTCAGATTCCTTTGTTGGATGGGTTACTTTGCCGAGACTTTGAGATCGCCGCGCATGCCGGCCTCGTAATGTCCGGGTTTCAGGCAGGCGAATTCGAACATGCCGTCATTGGTGAATTTCCAGATGATTTCGCCGCTTTCACCCGGCGCGAGGCTGATGGCGTTCGGATTGTCATGCTCCATCTCCGGAGCCTTCGCCATGGCAGCCTTGTGCTCCAGATTGGCCGTCTGCTCGTCGAGGATGAATTCATGGTCCAGCTCGCCGATGTTCTTCACGGCAAAACGAACGGTTTTGCCCTTCTTGAATTCGAACTTGCCGGGGGTGAAGATCATCTTGCCATCGGGCGTTTCTTTCATCGTCACCTGAATGGTCTGGGTCACCTTGGCCTTGTCGCCGGGTTCGCCGATCGCCATTGCTTCATGGCCGCCGCCGTGGGTGCCTGATGCGAAGGCTGGCGTGGCGAGGGCAGCGATAAGCAGTGCAAGTTTCAGTCTGATCATGTCATTATTCCTTGGTTCTAATGGAGTTGGGGTTCTGGTGTCGTTGGGTCGTCTTCAGCCGTGTTTCATCGGGTGCGGCGTGATCTGCGTTTTGGGATCGGTGTTTTTTTGCGTATCCGGCAGCTCGCCGGTCCATTCCCAGGCCTGGGTGCCGGGCGGGTTTTCGTACCAGCCGGGATCGGTGTAATCGCCCGCGGAGATGCCTTCGCGAACCTTCACCACGGAGAACATGCCGCCCATTTCAATCGGGCCATGTGGACCCCATCCCGTCATCATGGGAACGGTATTCTCCGGAATTTCCATTTCCATCGCACCCATATCGGCCATGCCGGCGGTGCCCATCGGCATATATTCCGGCCGGACCTTGCGGATCTTTTCGGTGACGGTTTTTTTGTCGACGCCGATGAAGGTGGGGACGTCATGCCCCATGGCATTCATCGTATGGTGCGACTTGTGGCAATGGATCGCCCAGTCGCCGACATATTTGGCGTCGAATTCATAGGCCCGCATGGCCCCGACGGGGATATCGATGCTGACCTCCGGCCAGCGCGCTTCCGGCCGCACCCAGCCGCCATCCGTGCAGGTCACTTCGAAATCGTAACCGTGCATATGGATCGGGTGGTTGGTCATGGTCAGGTTGCCGACCCTGACACGCACGCGGTCATCCTTGGAAACCACCAGCGGATCGATGCCCGGGAACACCCGGCTGTTCCATGCCCACAGATTGAAATCCGTCATCGTCATGATTTTGGGGACGGAGGCACCAGGATTGATATCGAAGGCGTTGAGCAGGAACACGAAATCGCGGTCCACGGGCATGAAGGCCGGGTCCTTCGGATGGATGACGAAAAAGCCCATCATGCCCATCGCCATCTGCACCATCTCGTCGGAATGCGGATGGTACATGAAGGTGCCTGATTTCACGAGGTCGAACTCGTAGACGAAGGTCTTACCAACGGGGATATGCGGTTGCGACAGACCGCCCACACCGTCCATGCCTGAAGGCAGGATCATGCCGTGCCAGTGGATCGTCGTATGTTCCGGCAGCTTGTTGGTCACGAAAATGCGCACCCGGTCGCCTTCGACCGCCTCGATGGTCGGGCCGGGCGACTGGCCGTTGTAACCCCATAGACGAGCGGTCATGCCCTCGGCCATTTCGCGTTCCACCGGCTCGGCGACGAGGTGGAATTCCTTGACGCCGTTGTTCATCCGGAAGGGCAGGGTCCAGCCATTGAGGGTGACGACGGGATTGTAATCGGGGCCCGTGGTGGGTTTCACCGGGGCCTGCGTCGCCGCTGTTTCCATCAAGGCCGCTTCCGGCAGGCTGCTATTGGACGTTTTCGCCCAGGCCGCCGAGGAGACCATCGCGGCGCTGACGCCCAGAAGTTGTCTTCTATTGAACATGGTCTTTTCCTTTCTCAATGTCCGCCACCGCCGCCGCCGGACGCGGCGGCAACCTCGGCCTCCCCGCCAGCCGCACCTGCGCCGCCGCCATAAATGGCGGGGGCGAGCCCGGCTTCGGCGAGCCAGAAGTCGCGCTTGGCATCGATGGCGAGCAGGTTCGAATTGACCTTTTCGCGGCTGTCGGCCAACAGCTCGAACGTGTTGGTGAGCATGCCGTTATAGGTGAGCAGCGATTCCTCCTCGATCTTCGTGCGCAACGGCACCACGCTGTTGCGGTAATGCCGGGCGATATCGTAGTTCGAGCGATAGGCCTGATAGGCGGAGCGGGCTTCCGAGCGGATATTGACCGCTTTTTCCGCCAGCAGGTTGGCTGCACGCATGTAAGCGAGTTCGGATTCCCGCATGCGCGCCTGACCGGAATCGAAGATTGGAATGACGAATTCCAGTTCGGCGCGGCCGGTCGTCTGCTTGTGTTTTTCGCCGTCTTCCAGCTCACGCTCGGTCTCGAAACCGGAGCGCAGTTCGAGATCGGTGACATAGCGGGTGGCTTCGGTGAGCTTGAAGGACCGCGCGGTCGCCTCCAGATCGAGCTTTGCCATCTGCAGATCGACGCGGCGTTGCAGCGCCTCGGCCTCGATCATATCACGCTTGGCCAGTGCTTTCGGAAGCTGAGGCAGGCGGTTGGGGATGGAGTAGTCGATATCCGCGCCCCACAGTCCCATCAGCCGCGTCAATTCCTCTTTGGCAAGCCGTGCCTCAAGCCGCGCCTTGGCGATCTGGCCCGTCAGCTCGGCATAAAACACCTGCTCGCGGGCCTGGCCTTCCTTGTTGAGCGAGCCGGCCTCTCCAAGCTTTTTGGCGAGTTCCGAGGCGGCATCCGCCGCGGTCTGCGCCTGGGCCAACTGGCCGACATTTTCGAAGGCTGCAACGGCGTTGATCCATGCACGGCGGGTATCCGCCGCCAGTTGCAGCGTTTTCAGCGCGGCGGCGAGCTGCCCCTTACGGAAGCCGGTATCGGCGATCTCCACATTCTGCTTGAGGGTGGCGAGCGCCAGAATATTGGTGACGACGACACCCTCGATCGCCTTGTAGGCCCTGAGCCCCGGCGTGCCGATCCCCGTCAGCCCAATACCGACCCGCGGATTGACCAGCATGGTCGATTGCCATGCGGTTGCAGCGGATTCGCCCAGATCGGCATAGGCCGCCTGCAGGCCCTTGTTGTTGAGCAACGCCACCTGTACCGCGGTCTCCACATCAAGGGTCTTGCTGGCCGCCATCAGTGATTTGACGCGGGCCTGTGTTGCCTGCGCTTCGGCCCGGTTCTGTACCCAGACCACCTGCTTTCCGGTCGCCTCCGATGTTTTTGCCGAAACATTGGTGAAGCCTGCGTCCCGCGCCGCATATTGGGCGGCCGTAACGCAGCCGCCGAGAAAAACCGGCAGGGATAGGACGGCTGCGAATTTTGCTCCGAGTTTGAATGCCTGTGGTGTCATGGCGCGTCTCCTTTCGGAGCCTGCGCATCGTTCTGGTCACGCCAGGGTTTCGGATCGACCGGCATGCGGGCCGTGTAACCCGAGACCGGGGTCTGGTAGGGGAGGGGGGCGACGCCAAGCGTCGGGTTTGCCGCGTCGTCATAGGAGGCGGCGTCATTCATCATGGATGTGGCTGTGCAGCCGCCCAGAAGCAGGGGCGCCGCGACCACAATATGGATCGGGTTCATGGGTGTTTTCCGAACAGGAGATGCAGCGGCGCGGCGGCGCTAAAGCCGCTTACGCACGGTCATTGCCCAAAGGCGGGCTCTGCCTGTTCAGATATTAGGCGGACGGTACAGCAGCGGGGTCTGGCCCAGGGCCTTGCTGTCGTCGAGGAAGGAACGGATGCTGCTGACCACGGGCGTGCCAACGGTGTCGTGGCCGATCAGAACCGCCATGCCGAGACAGAAATCGCCACAGCATTGCGGCTTCGCGGGCTTTTTGACGCCGCTGTCATCGTCGGCCACATCATGGTGATCATGACTGTCGGACACCATGGCCGAACCGCCATGATCCATCATCTTGCCGTGATCCATCATGGCGGATTGATCGTGCTGCATTCCCCCGGTTTCGGGACCATGCATTGCGGCATTGACGGTGGAAACGCTGTAGCCAGCCAGTGATAGGATCATCACCAGTCTGAACAACAGGGCCAGCAATTTCGATGCTCGCAACGTCTCACGCATGTGCTTTAGAAAAGCCGCTGTTTCGTGATTTGTCAATGGATATACTTCATAACCATTGATGAAAACCTTGTTGCGAGGCCGATCGCCTCTCCAACTTCATGCGAAATCGATGAAGGCTTCATCGAGAATGAGCAGCTTGCGGGCCTGCGTGCGGGCATATTCCTCGTAAAAACCCTGCGAAATCCACAGCGCGGAGCGACCACGCCGTCCGCTCCAGCCAAGGCCGCCGATCAGCTCGGCTGCCGCAAGCTTGCGGCCGACATGGATACGCGACAGCGAGAGCGACGTCGCCAGCTGTGTTACGGTCTGTACGTCGGTGAAACGCCTGCCCTGTTCGGCCGGGTACTCCCAGTCGATCCCGGCGATAAGGCGGTCCATCAGCAGCCCGCCCGCGTCGAACCAGTTGAAGATGACGGAGAGCGGGCCCGGACAACGCACTTCCGGATGGGAGAGAAACACCCGCGATACCTGGGGGTGAATGTGGGGAAGCGTGGTTTCCGAGCGCTCGATGAAGCGGGATGCCCGAAAACCCTCGTCGAGCAGATCCAGTGCCTGAAAATGCACGTCGTACCATTGCACCAGCATGGCGAGAGCCGGGGATGACGGAACGACGCCTTCCGTTTGCTCGTCGGTGGCACCTGCCGGTCGCGTCAGCCCGCGTTTCAGCGCTTCCTTGAAGAAGGCATAAGCGACGCTATGGCTGGCAAGGCCGTGCCGGAGCGCCAGATGGCCGAAATCCTCGCGCGTCAGGACGATTTCACCCTCTTCAGTGCTGGATTTCTGAAAATAGAGGGCCAGAAGCGCGTGGCAAAGAAGCCGGCTCTGGCGTGTCGCGAAAAGCGCGGTCATCTCGGGTGAGCCCTCGTAAAGCGAGATGAAGCTTCCCGCCAGCAGGCGCAGCGCCGCCGCGAAGGGGTCTTTCCGGAGCATTGCGTCGATGTCGTTCGGTGCCGGTCCCCGGCGATCGATGGCCGCGGTCGGCAATTGGGAAATCGCAAAGTCGAAAAAATTGGTCATGGGCCGCGCTCCGGGATGGGATGGTCTACGGGCCTTACAGGAGCTGAAATGGCGCGTCTTCTCATTGCGCGCAGAGCTGAAATTTTAAGCCGGCGGCATATCCGTGATGCGGGCTTCGCCGGGTGTCATGCCATAGGTGCCGGCGAACACCCGGTAGAAGGTGGCGAGGCTGTCGAAGCCGCAGCCATAGGCGACCTGTGTGACCGGCAAAGCGGGAAATGCCAGCAGCAATCGTTTTGCTTCCTCGATCCGCATGGCGGAGAGCGTGCGGGAAAACGACAGTTCCGCACCTTCGAAGACGACATGCAATTGCCGCAGCGAAATGCCGAGTTCCCTTGCCACCGCAGCAGGCGAAAGGTTCTGCCGGGCTTTTTTCCGCATCATGATTTCCTGGGCCGCATAACAAAGCCCGGTCCTGAGTGCTGCGCGCACCTCCGGCATGGCGGGTGAAAGCCGACCCCGCACCGCCATCGCAAGCCGGGCGATATGGGCAACATCGCGCGCGGGGTCAATAAGCCTGCCATGATCGGCGTTGAGCGCATCGAAAAGCGCCCGGAAGGGCCGGGAAACGGCGGTATTCTCCGCATAACGTGTCGCAAACAGGTCGTCGGCCGGCTGGCCCAGCATGACCTCGTAGTCCACGGGGATCTTCAGCATGTTGTAGTGAAAAGCAGCCTCGCCGCCCGGTATCGCGTCATAGGGCAGGTCCGAATGGTTGATGGTGATATCACCGCCGCTGACATTGTGAACCTCGTCCCGGCCGGCATGCAGAAATCCCGAACCCTTCACCTGCAGGCCGATGCAGAGGCTGTCGCCGGCAATGCGGGCGATATCGGCTTCTGTTCGGTTGACCCGGTAGGAGGAGGCGTGCATCTCGGTTACGACGGCGCCGGCCAGCGCGCGCGCCTGAAACGAACCCTTGAAGCTGTGACGGAGGTCCCGTGCCAGTTCGATGGTCACGCCGAACAGACTTTTGCCGCGCACCTCCCGCCATTGGTCGAAGCGGTGCTCGGGCAGAAAATCATCGGTTGCGAAACGGATGATGGTGTTCGTGGCCTTGTCCTCCCCCGACGATCCCGGCGGTCTATTTTTCCGTTGCGCGAAATCGAAGATGGATGAGCGGATAGGGTCGCCCCTGTCCGTCGAGGTCGGAGCGTCCCTTCGGCTCGAAACCCAGCCGGCGATAAAAGCCCAGCGCTTCGCCGTTCTGCTCGTTAACATCGGTGGTCAGCGCGGGGTGAAGCGCCAGCGCGCTCTGCACCAGGGCCATGCCGATGCCTTTGCCGTGATGGTCCGGATCGATGAAAAGCGCCTCCATGTGCCCTTCATGCAGAAACATGAAGCCGAGGGCATGATCCGAATCATCGACGGCGAGCGTCAGCGGCACTTGTGGCAGGAACGCTTTGACTTCCTCGCCGATCGCAGCGCGATCCGCTGGAAGAAGGAAACCATGGGTCGCATCGACAGCCCTGCTCCAAATGTCGAGGATGCGGGCCGCGTCGCGACTGGTGGAGGGACGAAGTTTCATCATGCCCAACTCTTAGCAATTGCGATCTTTTCGCGCCATGGGCCGGCCCGATCTTTTCGTGAGCATGTGCGTACTCAATAAATTTCTATGTCAAAACACGGTATGCTCAACCCCACTTGATCCCATCTGTCTCCGCTGTCGGAAAAGGCTCCCGAAAAAAGTGCTTGCAAAATGCCGTCCGAAAAAAATAGATAAAAAGAAGTTCTATCTATTTATTTTGGGAAAGAGGTCGACATATGGACCAGTTTGCGACGCAGATTGACGGAAAATCAGCCCCGATTCCGGTAGTTGAGCCGAATTCCTCTCTTGAGGAGGCAAAAATTATCTATAATTTGCCGTTTAACGACCTGCTGTTTCGTGCGCAGCAGGTCCACCGCTGTCATTTCGATGCGAACGCGATCCAGATGAGCCGGCTCTTGTCGATCAAGACAGGCGGCTGCCCTGAGGATTGCAGCTATTGCAGCCAGTCCGCCCGCAATCCGACCGGTCTGAAAGCCTCCAAGCTCATGGAGGTGGAACGGGTGCTGGCCGAGGCGCGGAAGGCGAAGGAGGGCGGGGCGACGCGTTATTGCATGGGTGCTGCCTGGCGCAATCCCAAGGAGCGCGACATGGAGGCCGTCGTCGCCATGGTCGAGGGCGTGAAGGCGCTCGGCATGGAAACCTGCATGACGCTCGGCATGCTGACGCCGGAACAATCCGAACGGTTGGCCGATGCCGGGCTCGATTATTACAATCACAACGTCGATACGTCAGAGCGGTTTTATTCCGAAATCATCACCACCCGCACCTTCGAGGACCGGCTGGAGACGCTCGCCAATGTCCGCGATGCCGGCATCAAGGTCTGCGCCGGCGGCATTCTCGGCATGGGGGAGACGGTCGAGGACCGGATCTCGATGCTGGTGACGCTCGCCAACCTGCCGGTTCCGCCGGAAAGCGTGCCTATCAACATGCTGATCCCGATCCCCGGTTCCAAACTCGCCAACGCCGATCCCGTCGATCCGATCGATTTCGTCCGCACCATTGCACTCGCCCGCATCCTGATGCCGCGTTCGCATGTGCGCCTGTCGGCCGGGCGCACGGAGATGAGCGATGAGACGCAGGCGCTCTGTTTCCTGGCCGGCGCCAATTCCATCTTCATCGGCGAAACGCTGCTGACGGCGGATAATCCGGGGGAGGACCACGATGCGGCGCTCTTCCGGCGGCTCGGGCTGAAACCGATGGAGCTGCAGCCTGTGGAGACGGGAGGTTGCCGGTGAACGTTGCGGCGCTCTCTCCCTATGAGGTGAAACTGGCCGGCCTCAGCCGCAAATCGCGCCTGCGCGCGCTTGCACCCCGGGAGGGGATCGACTTCACTTCCAACGATTATCTCGGGCTTGCCGAAGCGCCGCGCCTGAAGGCAGTGATCACCGAGGCCATTGCCAGGGGCGTGCCGGTGGGTGCCGGCGGCTCACGGCTTCTGCGCGGCAACCATCCCGAACATGAGGCGCTGGAAGCGGAAGCGGCGGCGTTTTTCGGGGCCGAAAAAGCGATCTATTTCGGCAGCGGTTTCGCCGCCAATGTCGCGCTTTTTTCCACCCTGCCGTTGCGGGACGATCTTGTTCTCTACGATGCCCTGATCCATGCCAGTGTGCATGATGGCATAGCGGCGGGCAAGGCAAAGACGGCGGCCGTGCCGCACAATGAGGTCGAGGCATTCGAGCGGGAGATAACCCGCTGGCGGCAGGCGGGCGGCAGCGGGCGGCCATGGATTGCGGTCGAGAGCCTTTATTCCATGGATGGCGATTGCGCGCCGCTTTCGGCGCTGGCCGATCTTACCGAACGGCATGGCGGTTTTCTCGTCGTCGATGAAGCACATGCCACCGGCGTCTTCGGCCCCGGCGGGCGTGGCCTCGCCGCGGAACTGGAAGGCCGGGGCAATGTGCTGGCGCTTCACACCTGCGGCAAGGCGCTCGGGGCTTCCGGCGCGCTTTTGAGCCTGCCGGCGGTTCTTGCCGATTACCTGGTCAACCGCGCCCGCGGCTTCATCTATTCCACCGCGCCTTCGCCGCTGATGGCGGCGGCGGTGCGGGAAGCTTTGCGCATCGTCGCCGATGAACCCTGGCGGCGGTCGCGACTGGCGGCACTGGTAAGTTTTGCAGGCGAAGAGCTGCGCCGTCAGTTCGGCGTGACACCCAGCGGTTCGAATATCCTGCCGGTGATGATCGGCGACAATGCCCGCTCACTCAAGATCGCTGCGCGGCTGCGGGAGGGTGGTTTCGATGTGCGGGCTATCCGTCCGCCGACGGTGCCGGAAGGCACGGCACGGCTGCGCATCGCCATCACGCTTAATGTGGATGAAAGCCAGATTGCCGCCATGGTCGAGCTGCTCGCCCTTTCATTGAGGGAAGCGGCATGAGCCCGCGTTTCGTCATCTCCGGCACGGATACCGGCATCGGCAAGACGGTTTTTGCGGCAGCGCTCACCCATGCCCTTGAGGCCCATTACTGGAAGCCCGTGCAGTCAGGGCTTGAGGAAGAAACCGACAGCGAGACGGTGGCAAGGCTTGCCGGCGTGCCGCACACGCGCATCCTGCCGGAAGCCTATCGGCTAAAGACACCTGCCTCACCGCATCTTTCGGCGCGTCTCGACAATGTCTCGATCGATCCCGTGCTTTTACAGCCGCCGCGACTGGGTGGGCCGCTCGTCATCGAAGGGGCAGGCGGGCTTCTCGTGCCGCTGACGGACAGGGTACTCTTCGTCGATATTTTCGCCCGCTGGCAAGTTCCGCTCATCCTGTGCACCAGAACCGCGCTCGGCACCATCAACCACACGCTGCTGTCGCTCGAGGCGCTGCGGCACCGGGCCATTCCGGTGCACGGCGTGGTTTTCATCGGCGATGAAGACAGGGAAAACGAGCGCGTCATAACCAATATCGGTGCTGTGCGCCCGCTCGGCCGTTTGCCGCGCCTGCCGGAGCTGACGTCCGAGAAACTGCATCGCGCCTTCGCGCAACACTTTAATCTTGCTGATTTTCTGGAGGTGCCGGCATGAGCCGTTCCCCGGTCTGGCATCCCTTCACCCAGCATGGGCTGGAACCGCCGATGAAACGTGTGGTTTCAGCGGAAGGGGCATTTCTGGTGGATGAAGATGGCACTCGCCTGTTCGACGCGATTTCATCCTGGTGGGTCATCACCCATGGACACCGGCATCCTGCGATCATGGCGGCCATCCGCGCCGCGACCGGGACCCTGGATCAGGTCATCTTCGCCGAATTCTCCCATGAACCGGCTGAAGAACTCGCCCGAGGACTGATCGAGCTTGCCCCCGCCGGACTAAGCCATGTGTTTTATTCCGATAGCGGCTCGACGGCGGTAGAGGTGGCGCTGAAAATGGCGCTCGGTTATTTCCACAATTGCGGCGAAAAGCGCGATCGCATCGTGGTGATGGAGCGTGGCTATCACGGCGATACAATCGGCACCATGTCGACAGGCGAGCGCGGCGTGTTCAACGCCGCCTATGAACCGTTGCTGTTCGGCGTCGACCGGCTGGCCTTTCCTGAAGCGGGTGGCGAACAGCGAACATTGGATATGTTCGAGGCCTTCTGCCGTTCGGGCCGTGTCGCCGCCCTGCTGATAGAGCCACTGGTGCTCGGGGCTGGCGGCATGAAGATTTATGACGTCAACGTTCTGGCTGAACTGAAACAGATCGCCGAACGCCATGGCTGCCTCGTCATCGCCGATGAGGTGATGACCGGTTGGGGCAGGACCGGGACCATCTTCGCCTGCGAGCAGGCGGCGATCTCGCCGGATATTCTCTGCACCTCCAAGGGGCTGACCGGTGGCTCGCTGCCGCTGGCGGCAACCCTGTGCAACGCGCAGATTTTCGATGCGCATTTTTCGACCGACCGCCGCAAGACCTTTTTCCACTCGAGTTCCTATACGGCCAATCCGATTGCCTGTGCCGCAGCCGTCGCCAATCTTCAGGTCTGGCGGGATGAACCGGTTCTCCAGCGTATCGGGCAAATACAACAGGCGCTGGGCGATAATATCAGGCGATTTGCCGATGATGGCCGTTTCGCCAACATCCGGCAGGCAGGCACCATTGCCGCGCTCGATCTCGTGGTGCCGGCCGGTGGTTATCTTTCCGAGGCAGGTCCGCGCATGCGTCAGCTGTTCCGCGAGCGCGGCTTCCTCATCCGCCCGCTCGGTAACGTGCTTTACCTGATGCCGCCCTATTGTGTGACGGCTGACGATCTGACACGCGCCTTTGACGTTATCGACCAGGTTGCGGGGATCGTTACCCCGGTTGCATCGGCGCGAAAGTCCTGACAATGCAGACACGTTCTTCTCGCATGGCCGGTTTTGGCCATGCCGTTCCGGCCCGTTGCGTCGACAATGCCGAGATAGAGGCCAATCTGGGGCTGGAAGCTGGCTGGATCGAACGACGGACCGGCATTCGCTCACGTTATTGGGCGGGAGCAGACGACACGCTGAGCGGTCTTGCCGAAAGAGCCGGCCGCATGGCGCTGGAGGATGCGAAGATCAATGCCGATGACATCGCGCTGACGCTGCTTGCCACCTCCACGCCGGATCATCTTCTGCCGCCTTCTGCGCCGCTGCTGGCGCACAGGCTCGGTTTGACGCGATCCGGCGCGATCGATCTTGCCGGGGCCTGTTCCGGTTTTCTTTATGCGCTCACCCTCGCGGATGGTTTTGTCCGCACCCACGGCCGCGCCGTCCTAGTCGTTGCCGCCAATATTCTCAGCCGCCGCATCAATCCGGCGGAAAGGGCGAGCGCCGTCCTGTTTGCCGATGCCGCCGGCGCCGTGGTGCTCACCCCGAGCCCGGAGGCGAAACGGGGGCTGTTATCGGCCGATCTCGTTGCCGATGGCAGCGGTTACGATCTCATCCAGATCGCGGCAGGTGGCAGCAGCCAGCCCTTTTGCGCCGGCATGCCTGCCGAAGATGCACTGATGACGATGCGCGATGGTCGGGAGGTTTTCTCCCGCGCCGTGGCGTTGATGACCGAGACCTCGCAACGCGTGTTGCATGGGGCGGGACTGACCGCGGCCGATGTCGGCCGCTTCGTGCCGCATCAGGCCAATGCCCGCATGTTCGACGCAGTCTGCGGCAATCTCGGTATCGAGCGGGAAAAGACGGTCCGCACCATAGAAAGCTTCGGCAATTCATCGGCTGCAACCATCCCGCTTTCGCTGTCCATTACCAATAGGGAGCGGCCCTTCGCGGACGGTGAAACTCTGCTTCTGACGGCGGCGGGTGCGGGCATGACGGGCGGGGCGGTCATCTATCGTGTCTAGCCTGTCCACCGCAATGAGGTGACGCGGTGTATTTCACCGCCAGAACACGAGCGCCATGCCGATAACGACAAGGGCGGCTCCGGCCCATGCACCAGATGCGGGCCGTTCCCCGGTTCTGAGCCAAAGCAATGGCAAGATGATGACGGGTGTGGTGGCCGAAAGCGTCGAGACGATGCCGACCTTGCCGCCGGAAAGCGCAAAGAGCAGCAGCGTCATGCCGAAACCAAGCGCGATGATGCCGGTCAGCGCCGTCTGGAGGAAAATGCTGCCCGTCAACGACCCCCTGGGTTTGACGGCCTTGATGGGGAGCATCGTCAGCATCGTGAGGCAGATTGCGGCGACCCCGACGCGCAGCATGGATGCGGCAATGGGATCGACACCCGCCGCCATGACCGGCCTTGCGATCAGGGAGCCAACGGCCTGGCTGAGAGCCGCGAGAAGGCCGACGAGCACGCCAAGCCAGAGCGGCCCCTTCACGCTTTCCCATGCGTGCAGCTGGGCCTTGCGCTTGCCGAAGAGAATGGCCAGCAGAACGCCTGCAAGGGTGAGGCCGATGCCGGCTACGGCCGTTGCGGAAAGCTGCTCGCCAAGAACAGCCCAGCCGAGCACGGCGGCGATCGGAGCATTGAGCGCAAACAGGATTCCCGAGCGGCGCGGCCCCAGCCGATTAAGACAGGTGAAAAGCAGCGTATCGCCAACGAAGATGCCGATGAAGCCGGAAAGCAGCAGCGCCCACAGCACATCTGGCTGCAAATCCCGCCAGGTTCCCGATGCGAGGACGTAAAGACCGAGCACCGAGGCGACAAAAAGCTGCCTTGTCCTGTTGAAGGCCAGCGCGCCGAGATGCCCCGCCGGGCAGGCGGAAATAAGTCCCGTCAACGCCCAACAGGTTGCCGCGCCGACGGCGGCCAGTTCATAGATTACCATCTCGTTCCACTGCTCCGCGTGTCTGTCTCATCGCTTCGCACCATCATGCGTGCAGGCGCGCCCATCGTTGGTTCTGCGTTTGCCCGCCATAACCATAGGCGTCGCCATCCACGGCGTGAACCAGCACATAGCTTGCTTCGTGCACGGGGCCAAGCAGCCTGTTCATCTCTTCATAAACCCGGTGCACCCATTCGGTCGTCTCGTCCTTTATGTTGGTGTGATCGGTAATCGAGACCTCGACATAAAATGTTGCGACCTTCTGTTCGGCGACACTCGATCCGGCAATGATCCAGTCGTCGGGATCGGCGCTTTCGACGAGGACGGCGGTAACCGCCGGGTCCTTGTGCAGAATTTCTGCAGTCAGCCGGGACAAGAGCGCTGCGACTTTCAATTTCGGATCGTCTGCGTTCTGCGGTCTGGTGTAGCGGGCTTTGATCATGGGCATGGTGTTATCTCCTTGTTGCCGAAAACCACCTTGCGCAAATTTCATCATAATGAGAAGATAATGATTATTATTCCATTCATAGTGATTTCATATGATTGATCTTGAAAGCGTCCGCCTCTTCATTCTCTCCGTCGAACTGGGCAGCCTGACCAGGGCGGCCGAGGCTGCGGGAACCGTGCAGCCCGTGGTCAGCCAGAAGCTGAAGATACTGGAGCAGCGTCTCGGCAGACGGTTGGTAGACCGCTCGCCGCGCCACCTTCGGCTGACGGAGGACGGGCAGGTGTTTCTGCCCAAGGCGCGCGAACTGCTGGCCAAACATGAGGATGCGCTGAACTTCAGCGACGAACCGCCGCTGCATTTTGCGCTGGCAGCCAGTGATCACGCGATCGGGACCCGCCTTTCGGCAGCGATAAGAGCGATGCGGGCATCGCTGCCGGCCAATGCCGTCATCGACGTGACCATGGGTTTTTCCCGGCATGTGAAGGAAAGTTTCGCTTCCGGACTGGCCGATGCCGCCATCATTCGTCGCAACGGCGGCGGGTCCGACGGCGAAGTGCTGCGCAGTGACAGGCTGGGATGGCGTGTGGCCCCGGACTGGCGGCCGCGCGCCAACGTCGCCGTCCCGCTCGTGTCTCTTGGGGCGGGATGTGGTATTCGGGATATTGCGATATCCGAGCTTGGAAAGGCCGGTGTGGCCTGGCGTGATGCATTCACCGCCGGAAGCTGCTCGGCGCTTCTTGAAGGGGTGCTTGCCGGTGCAGGCATCGCCGCCCTAGGTGACATCAGCGCCAGAGGCCTGCCTGATCGTGGCGCCGAACTCGGCCTGCCGCCGTTGCCACCCTCGGACATCGTTCTTCTGTCCCGCGCGCGGACACCCGCCCACGCATCGGCCATCAGGGCTCTTGTCGCTGCGGTATCGGGCGCGGGTGAATAGTGCCAAAACGATATCCGGCACGACTGGAAAATCAAGGAATTAAGGGCTTTTAGGGAGAATTGGCTGGGGAACCTGGATTCGAACCAAGATTAACGGAGTCAGAGTCCGTCGTTCTACCATTGAACTATTCCCCAAAAGCCTGAAGCGCGTTGACGCGTTCGCTTTGGTGGGTCGTCATATAGATGATTTATTGCGGGGCGCAAGTCGAAAAAATCGAAAAATGCGTTTTATCCCGCTTTTGCGTTTCCTCGCCGGGTCAGAGTCTTGCGCGGGTAGAGCGGGGGGTGGAGAGCAGCAGGCTGGTCTCGCTGCCGGTGATGCCGGGCACGAGGCGGATGCGGCGCAGCACGGCGTCGAAATCGCTGAGGGTTGCGGCATTGAGTTCCACGATCAGGTCCCAGCGGCCGTTGGTGGTGTGGATTTCGGAGATTTCCGGAAAACCGCCAAGGGTGCGGATGACGCGGTCCGTCACATGACCTTCAATCTCGATCATCATGATACCGCGGATCGCTGCCTCCACGGCGTCGGCACGCAGGATGACGGTATAGCCGATGATGGAACCCTCATTTTCCATTTTTTCGATACGCGAGCGCACAGTCGCGCGTGAGGTTTCCGTCTCTACGGCCAAATCGGAAATGCTGCGCCGGCCATTATGCCGCAAAAGGGTGATGAGGCGTTCGTCGAGATTATCCATTATTCCATTTCGATAAAATGATTTTACCAAAACGGTAACTCATTTCGATAATATTGCCAATATTTAATGTTCATTCTGCCATGTCTCCATGGTCTAGTGGAACGATTGGTTGGGAAAAGCGAGGACGGGAATGGATATCAGGCTTGTTGGTGCGCCGTTGCAGATCGGGGCCGGGCAATTGGGATGCGAGATGGGGCCGAGCGCCTATCGTGTCGCGGGACTTGCCCATGCTCTCGAAGAACTGGGGCATCGGGTGGTTGATGCCGGCAATGTGACGCCGGCGCCGCTCAGGGAATTTTGCCACCCCAACCCGGCCGTGCATCATCTTTCCGAAACCGTGGCCTGGACCGAGGCGTTGACGGAGGCGGCCTATCGTGAAAGCGCGGATGCCGTGCCGATCTTCCTCGGTGGCGACCATGCGATTTCAGCGGGCACCGTGGCCGGCATGGCGCGTCGGGTGGCTGAAACGGGCCGGCCGTTTTTCGTACTCTGGCTCGATGCCCATACCGATTATCACACGCTGGAAACCACACGCAGCGGCAATCTGCATGGCACGCCGGTCGCTTATTTCAGCGGGCGCGACGGTTTTTCCGGCTATTTTCCGCCGCTTTCCCATGCCGTTCCGGAAGAAAATATCGGCATGATCGGCATTCGCAGCGTCGATCCGGCCGAGAGGGCCGTGCTGGAAAAGAGCGGCATCACCGTTCACGACATGCGCTCGATAGACGAGCATGGCGTTGCCGTTCTGCTGCGCGAATTTCTGGCGCGGGTTCAGGCGGCAAACGGGCTTTTGCATGTCAGTCTCGATGTCGATTTTCTCGAGCCGTCCATTGCGCCCGCCGTCGGCACCACGGTTCCGGGCGGCGCGACGTTCCGCGAGGCGCATCTGGTCATGGAAATGCTGCATGATAGCGGGCTGGTCTGCAGTCTCGATCTGGTGGAACTCAATCCGTTTCTCGACGAGCGCGGCAGGACGGCGACCCTGATGGTGGATCTTGCCACCAGCCTGATGGGCAAGCGTGTCATGGACCGCCCGACGCGGGCCGGCTGAGAAGGGAAAAGCGATGACCGTGATACCAAACCTCAATATCGTGCCTTTCGTCAGCGTCGATCACATGATGAAGCTGGTGCTCAAAGTGGGGATCGATACGTTTCTGCGCGAACTTGCCGATGTGGTGGAAGAGGATTTCCGCCGCTGGCAAAGCTTTGACAAGACCCCGCGCATCGCCTCCCATTCCAAGGAGGGTGTCATCGAGCTGATGCCGACCAGCGACGGCACGCTTTACGGCTTCAAATATGTCAACGGCCACCCGAAGAACATGAAGGAGGGCCGCCAGACCGTGACGGCCTTCGGCGTGCTTTCCGATGTCGGCAATGGTTATCCGCTGCTTCTGACCGAAATGACGATCCTGACGGCGCTGCGCACCGCCGCCACCTCCGCCGTTGCGGCGAAATATCTCGCTCGCCCGAATGCCCGCTCGATGGCCATCATCGGCAATGGCGCGCAGAGCGAATTCCAGGCGCGCGCCTTCAAGGCCATTCTCGGTATTGATACGCTGCGGCTGTTTGATATCGACCCTTCCGCCAGTGAAAAATGCGCCCGCAATCTCGCCGGGCAGGGTTTTGCCATCAAGATCTGCGGCTCTGCCGAAGAGGCGGTCGAAGGGGCTGACATCATCACCACGGTCACCGCCGACAAGCAATATGCGACGATCCTGACCGATAACATGGTCGGGCCTGGCATCCATATCAATGCCGTTGGCGGCGATTGCCCCGGCAAGACGGAACTGCACCGGGACATTCTGCTGCGATCGGATATCTTCGTCGAATATCCGCCGCAGACGCGCATCGAAGGCGAAATCCAGCAATTGCCGGCGGATTATCCGGTCACCGAGCTCTGGCAGGTCATATCAGGTGAAAAACAGGGGCGGGCGGGCGACAGGCAGATCACGCTGTTCGACAGCGTCGGTTTCGCGACGGAGGACTTTTCGGCGCTGCGATACGTGCGCTCGAAACTGGCTGCCACCGGGCTTTATACCGAGCTGGATCTGTTGGCTGATCCGGATGAGCCACGCGATCTCTTCGGGATGCTGCTACGCTGTGAGGCGGCTCTCGTCCAAACCGGTGATCGCCAGCAGGCTTAATTAGCTTCCCGGCGGTTCCGGCGGGCAACCACATGCTCCCGCCAGATGGTGAAGAGGCCGGCGGCAATAACGATCGCCGCGCCGATGACCATGTTAGACGTCACCACCTCGCCATAGATGGTGACGCCGATAATGGAGACGAGCACCAGCTGGTAATAGGAAAAGGGCTGCACGGAGGCTGCATCCGCCAGTTCAAACGCCTTTATCAGGCAATAATGGCCGCTCATGCCGGTAATGCACAGCGCCAGCATCCATCCCCAATCCTGGGGAGCGAGATTGACCCAATAAAACGGGCCGACCAGCGTGAGCGCCGCTGCGCCGGCCACACCGGTGTAAAAAAAGCTGGTCATGGCTGAATCGCTCTTGCTGCCGAGACGGGTCAGGACGCTGTAGAGCGCAAGCATGAAGGCGGCCACGAAGGTGATGATCAGCTTGTTGTCAAAACCTTCGCCATCCGGTTTGAGGATGACGAGAACGCCGATGAAGCCGACAAAAATGGCGCACCAGCGCCGCCAGCCCACATGTTCTCCCAGCAAAGGCATGGACAGTGCCGCGACGATCAGCGGTGCCGAGGCGAGGATGGAATGGCTATGCGCCAGCCCGACGACGGCGAAGGAGAAGATGGAAAAAACGATCTGCACGGCAAGTAGCACACCGCGGCTGATCTGCAGCCAGGGACGGTTTGCCATGACGGCGCCGCGGATGCCGCCGGCCGACCTTGCGGCCATCAACAGAACGAAGACGGCGAAGGCCCAGTATCGCAGCATGGCGACGAAGACGGGCGGATAGGCGGTGCCCAGATGTTTCGATATGCCATCCTGCGCCGCAAAGATCGTGAAGGCGACAAGCGCATAAAGAAAACCGGTCCTGGCTGATGACATAAGAAAACCGCTATCCGACTGCCGCCGGCAAAAGAGTATTCGGGGTGAATGAGGTGGGTATCAGCCAGATGTTACGGCCGAACCTTGTCAGACAACCTTATTTTCCGAATAGCTGCCATGCAAGTCCGGACGCCGGTTTTTTAGAAGGGTAAATTGCCGGCTCGGGCTGTGCTACGGAATTCTTGGGGTCAATGATGGCAATGAAAAATCGTGGCAATCACGCTTACGTCATCCTCGGGCTTGTCCCGAGGATCTGCAAACGATTGATTTTATTCGACGTGATTAGATCCTCGGCACAGGGCCGAGGATGACGTTGAGAGAACGGCAGCCTTCGCCGCCGATTCGGTCCCGAGCTTACGGCCTCTCAGCCGATCGTCACTGCCGTCTTCGAGGTCACGGACTTCAGCGCGGCATCTGCGAGTTTCAGCGCGATCAGCCCGTCCTTGATGGAGGGCGAGGGCGCGACATTGTTTTCGATGCTGTCGATGAAGGCGGTGATTTCCGCCGCATAGGCCGCCGTGTAACGCGTCATGAAGAAATCATGCAGCGGCGGGCGGGTATAACCTTCAGCATTGGCGATTTCGATGGAAACCGGACGCTGGTTTTCGGCCGCTGCCGAGCCTTCCGAACCGTGCACCTCGATGCGCTGGTCGTAACCATAGGTCGCGCGGCGCGAATTCGAGATGACGGCCTGCCTGCCGCTTTTCGTCGTCAGGATGATGCTGGCGCTGTCGAAATCGCCAAGCGCGCCGATCTCAGGATTGACGAGAACCGAACCGGTGGCGAACACGCTTTCCACTTCCTCGCCGAGCAGGAAGCGGGCCATGTCGAAATCATGAATGGTCATGTCGCGGAAAATGCCGCCGGAAACCTTGATATATTCGGCCGGCGGCGGGCCGGGATCGCGGCTGGTGATGGTGACCATTTCCACCTTACCGATGCGGCCATCTTCGATTGCCTTGTGAACGGCCTGGAAATGCGGGTCGAAACGGCGGTTGAAACCGAGCATTACCTTCGCGCCGGTTTCCTCGACCACCTTGGCGCAGGCTTGCGCGCGGGCGACATCGAGATCAACGGGCTTTTCGCAGAAAATCGCCTTGCCGGCGCGGGCGAAACGCTCGATCAGGTCGGCATGGGTGTTGGTCGGCGTGCAGATGATGACGGCATCGATCGTCTTGTCGGCCAGCACCTCGTCAATCGTGCTCACCTTGCACTGCGCCTCGCGGGCGATGGCTTCCGCAGCACCGGCCATGGCGTCGACAACGGCCACCAGCTGCGCACGGCTGTCGGTGGTGATCGCCTTGGCGTGGACCTTGCCGATCCGTCCAGCGCCGAGCAGTGCCAATTTCGTAACCATCTTTCCTCCGGTTTCTCACACCCGTCTCTCACTCCCGGAGAGACAGAATATGAATGCAATATGGAATATATGTTCTATTTTGCTAGATCGACATCACGGATGTGTCAAGCGTTTTGACAGGGGCGAGGGGCGGGCAGCACGTCGACAAAGTGAAATCCCCCGAGCTGCCAAAAGGCCGCACGGTGGACGCGGGATGAAGGGGCCCGGCGATCGATTCAGGACGAGATCGTGTCCGTCTCCGGCGGAAGCGCATAGACTTCGACGGGGGTTTCGAGACCGCGCAGAAGCCAGGGGCCGAGATTTTCCAGCGCGTCGCGGTTCCCGGCCATGCGGACGAATTCTTCGGAGAAAAGCACGTTGCGCCCGGTCTCCTTGGTCAGCGTTTCCAGCCGTGAGGCGATATTCACGGCGGGGCCGATGACGGTGAAATCGAGGCGGGTTTTCGAGCCGATATTGCCATACATGACATCACCGACATGGACGCCGATGCCGTAACCCAGGGGATCATGGCCCTTCCGGCAATTGATTTCATTAAGCGCGACGAGACCCTTCTGCGCGCTGGCAATGGCTTTCAGCAGATTTTCGCAGGCCTTGGGGTCGCTGAGGGGGAAAATCGCGAGCAGCCCATCGCCCATGAATTTCAGGATTTCACCGCCGGCTTCCTCGATGGGATCGCACATGGCGTCGAAATAACCGTTCAGAAGCTCTATGACATCGTCGCGCGGCCAGAGGTCGGAAATATGGGTGAAATTGCGCAAGTCGCAAATCAGGATTGCTGCGCCCACCGTTATGCCGCTACCTCGTGTCGTTGCGCCATTGAGGATTTTTTCACCCGCATGCGGCCCCACATAGGTCTCGAGAAGGGTGCGCGTCATGCGGTTCTTTAGACGAATCTCGCTCACCAGCGCCAGGGCGGGCAGAAGGTTTTTCAGGGCGAGGACTTCCGCTTCCGTAAAGCCGCCCGGCCGGTCGCTGGAGAAGGTGGCGACATGGCGCTTGCCGAAGGTGTGTTCGATCGGCCAGGCGCAATAATCAGTCAGCCCTTCGGCCCGCAGTTCTTCATAGATGGTATAGCCCCGCTCGTCGATTTCCTCGCCGGTGAGCCGGTGGCGGACTTCGGTGGCGCCCTGGTGAATGTCGTTGATCGGGCTATTGAGATATTCGGGGGAGTTTTCCATGCCGTAGCCATAGGTGGCGATATCGGCGACGGGCAGGCCGGCTTTCCACAGAATGCGCGCGCCGAGCCATTGCGGATGGCGAATGCGGAAAGCAAGCACGCCCCTTGCGACGGAAACTCCGCTCGCCCGCAGCCTGTCGCAAAGCTCCACGAATATCTCGTCGATAAAACGTTCATCCTTGGTGCCCGTCACGAGCCAGTCAAGGATTTCGGTCCTCTCCACAGGCCACAATTCGTCCACTGCGGAAGAAACCCGTTCTTCGGTGTCAAAGCTTAGTGTCATGGCAGGATTCCGGAGGTTGTTGCCGCGCTCGTACGGGCGAAGTCATGCCCAACATGGCCGCTCGTGAACCCCATGTGGGGCCGGATAACGAAAATGTTAAGAGAGCGCTGTAGAAAATGTTCCGGAAGAGATCGGTGGCCCTAAGGGCATGCGCGCCGCCCGGATGTTCCCGTGAACATCGTCCCCGGCGGCGCTTCAGAGTTTTGGTGACCGTTCGTGCCGGACGGTCAGATGACGGTTTCGACAGGAATATGCAGGGCGGCGGCAACGCGGCGGATGCGCAGCGGATCGCTGTCGGTGCCGTCTTCCAGCGCACGGATTTCGCTGGTGGTCAGGCCGCAGGTGATGGCAAGCTGTTCGACCGTGTAGCCGGCAAGCGTGCGCGCCGTCAGGACTTTTTTTGCAAAAGGAGCATCGGTTTCGTGATCGGAATCAGGTTGTGTAATTGAAATTGTCATTATTGCATCTCCCTCATGATGGACACTTAAATGCGGGCGGCACAGAAAAGTTGCCGGGCCGAATGCGACCGCGTTGCCGGAGAAGAAATCGTGCTGCAACGCAGCGGGGAACATAGACGCTTCGCCCACCTACGCAATAGTTAAATTTTGTTAAGATTCGTGATCGCCGCATTCCTGCGTCGTTTTCCGGGCCTTTGCACAGTGCGGTGACGGCTAAAGCATACCCCAGGCGCGAAAACGGCCGCGACCTGTGACTTCCCGTAATTCCAGCTGCTTGGCGAGGCCGATTGCCCCCTGCGGCGTGGTGCCGAGTTCCTTGACGATCATCGCCGCCGAGACAACCGGCCGCGAGACGACGAGCTCCACCAGTTCGGGCAGCCGCGAGGAGGAGCGTCGGCCGGCCAGCTTTCGCATCATGCGCTCCCTTGCGTGGCTCAGCCGGTCATGTTCCTTCAGGCTGGCCTGTGCCGCCTCGTAAAAGCTGTCGAGCAGGGCTGCGAGGCGCTGTGTCTGGTTTCTCGCGTGCCGGCGTTCCCGCGGCACGGCGCGAAGACCGGCGCTCAGCGCCGGCAGGTGATCTGGCGTGACCGCGCCTTCACGCAGGAAAGCGGAGGCCAGAAGCCGCCCGAGCCAGGGGCTGCGCTGCAGCACCTCGATCATGTTCCAGGCATCGAGCAGAATGGCAGCGCGAAGAATTGCGGGCAATTCCTGCGTGCGCGCATGCACCTCCCACCATTCCTTCAGCCGTTCATCCTCGTCCCAGTCCGGTTCGTTGATGATGTCATGGCTTTCCTCCCTGCGTATCGTCGGAAGCGCGTTGCCGGTGGTGATGGCATCAAGGGTTGCCGAACTTCGCGCCAGCAGCGCATCCAGCTCGGAAAAGGCGCCATCCAGCGCCGTTTCTCCCACGGCGTCGGCATCTTCCTCGGGTGATCGATCCATCGTTTCTGCTAGCGGCGCGGCGGTCTCCGCGCCAGCGGCGGCGACCTTGCCCCTGAGCCTGGCAAGGCCGGGCGCGGTGAAGGCCCAGCCGGCCGCGTTGGAATAGATCAGCCGTCTCGACCGCAGAATCCGGTGTGCCGCTGTCATTTCATGGCTTGGTGCCCGCACATCCATATGGGCATCATGCAGCACCAAATCTTCCATATGGACGAGTTCACCATCCACCCACATGGAGGAAATGGCGTCGGTGAAATCCTGTCTTTCGATGAAGCCCTGTTTCATTGGTGAGCGGCTGATGCGCTCATCCAGCCGCGCCAGCGCTTCGCCCGCACGGGCGGCGGCGATGAGGAGCTTTTCGATCTGGATGTCCGATATGTCGTAAATCATTGATATTTTTTAGTTTGAGCGCGGGCGGCTTACAAGGCTGATCGGAATGGCGCGGCTTTAATTTTTCCTGTTGCAAGCGCCCTGCCATGCTGCAATGCGGCATAAGCTTGCGCATTGCAGCATGGCGGGTATATACCCCCTACCCAAGAGCGACAAATTATCACACCTTCCGTTCGCCCTTCCATCTCCAGACGAAGATGAATTGGAGTTTACCCGTGAATATTATGGCAAATGGTCCCGCCACCGCGCCGGATCAGAAAACCCGTTTGAAATCGATTATCGGCGGCTCGGCGGGCAACCTCGTCGAATGGTATGACTGGTACGTTTATTCGGCCTTCACCCTTTATTTCGCGCCGGTCTTCTTTCCCTCCGGCAACCAGACCGCCGAATTGCTGAGCGCGGCCGCCGTCTTTGCC
The DNA here is from genome assembly GCF_005221325.1 of Agrobacterium tumefaciens. Taxonomy (NCBI): domain Bacteria; kingdom Pseudomonadati; phylum Pseudomonadota; class Alphaproteobacteria; order Hyphomicrobiales; family Rhizobiaceae; genus Agrobacterium; species Agrobacterium tumefaciens. The sequence continues at coordinate 1,341,286 of NZ_CP039889.1, forward strand.
GTCGGATTTCTGATGCGGCCCATCGGGGCGTGGTTCATGGGCACCTATGCCGACCGCAAGGGGCGCAAGGCGGGCCTCACACTCTCCGTCACGTTGATGTGTCTCGGTTCGCTTCTGATCGCGATCACGCCCGGCCATGAGACGATCGGCATTGCAGCACCTGCCATTCTGGTTTTCGCCCGCCTTTTACAGGGCATCAGCGTCGGCGGCGAATATGGTGCGAGCGCCACCTATCTCAGCGAAATGGCCGGCAAGAGCCGCCGTGGCTTCTTCTCCAGTTTCCAGTATGTCACGCTGATTTCCGGCCAGCTTCTGGCGCTGGCGGTGCTTCTGGTGCTGCAGCGGGTTCTGACGCCGGAACAGCTCGGCTCCTGGGGCTGGCGCATTCCCTTCTTCATCGGCGGCCTGCTGGCAATTGCGGTGTTTTATATCCGCCGCGGCCTTGCCGAAACGCAATCCTTCGAAAACGCCAGGACCGATGAAGCGCACAAGCCGAAATCCAGCGGCTGGGCGCTGTTCAAACACTATCCGCGGGAAGCGCTGATGGTCATGGCGCTGACCTCAGGCGGCACGCTCGCCTTTTACGCCTATACAACCTATCTGCAGAAATTCCTCGTCAACACCTCGGGCTTCAGCAAGGAAAGTGCCACCGAAATCACCACGGCGGCGCTGTTCGTCTTCATGCTGTGCCAGCCGCTTGCCGGCGCGCTGTCGGACAGGGTGGGCCGCAAGCCGCTGATGGTCGGATTCGGCATTCTCGGAACCCTGTTTACCTATCTCATCTTCAGCACGCTGGCGACGACGACGGATCCGATCATGGCTTTCGTTCTGGTTCTGGTCGGGCTTTTGATCGTCACCGGTTACACCTCCATCAATGCGGTGGTGAAGGCGGAAATGTTCCCCGCCCATATCCGCGCGCTCGGCGTTGCCCTGCCCTATGCGCTGGCGAACACCATATTCGGTGGGACGGCGGAATTCGTGGCTCTGAAGTTCAAGCAGATCGGCCATGAAAACTGGTTCTTCTGGTATGTAACGATCATGATCGCGCTGTCGCTGGTGGTCTATGTGAAGATGCGCGATACGCGCGATCACAGCCATATCCACGAAGATTGAGCCTCAGCGATCCCCACCCATGAAAGCCCCGTCCTGCCGGCGGGGCTTTTGTTTTCAGCCCATTCAGGCCGTTTCGACCGGAAGGATCACGCGGGCTTCGAAACCATCCTGCCGGCCGGGAACCGGAGAGGAAAGCATCAGCTCTCCACCTGCCTGTTCCACCAAGCTTTTGACGATGGCAAGGCCAAGCCCGGTGCCGTCAGCCGTGGTCTGGCCTCGGGTGAAGCGTGTGGTCAGCTTGGGTAACAAAGCCGGGTCGATGGCAGGCGCGGAATTGACGATGCGGATCGTGCCGTCCGTTTCGGCGACAACCTGCACCGGGCTTTCCGCGGGACTGTGGATCAGCGCGTTTTCAAGAAGGTTACGGATGATGATGCCGAAGGCATCCGCGCCGATCCGACAGGGCAGGCCGCCTTCACAGCGATTGTTGAAGCGGATGCGGGATGTACCGATCGCCGTTCTGCTCATGTCGTCGATGACGAGTTCGAGCACGGGGATGAGATCGCTTGTTTTGTCGGTCACCCCGATCTTCGCTTCCGCCCGCGACATTTGAAGCAGTTTTTCGGCGAGATGCGCGAGATGCTGCAGGGATTTTTCGATATTCTCGACGCGTGGCGCCAGCTCCGGCGGAATATCGGCATGCAGCCTCTGCGCCTGCGCCAGCGCGCCGGCAATCGGCGTGCGCAATTCGTGGGCGCTGTTGGCGGTGAATTCCCGCTCGGCCTCGATCGTCGATCGCAGCCGCCCGAGCAGCAGGTTGACCGAACGGGCGATGGGGTGCAGTTCTGCCGGGAACGGCTGGGTCGCAAGCGGGGCGAGATTGCCGCCGTCTTTTTTGCCGATTTCGTCACGCAACGTCTGCACGGGTTGCAGGGTTCTGCGCACAACGACGATGACGGCGAAAATGCTGGCCGGAATGAGAATGAGCACAGGCAGCATCAAGGCGGTGCCGGCCTCTTCGATCGCCTCGCGGCGATTGGCGAAGGCATCGGCCACCTGCAGGAAATAATTGCCGTCGGGCGAGGCGACCGTGAAGATGCGCTGCGACGATGTCTCGGAAAAACCGGGGTCAAGCGCGACTTCGAAAGGCTCCGTCGAACTGTCATGCGAGTGCAGCACGACCTGGCCCTCCCGGTCGCGAACCTGATAGGTCAGATATTCCACCCCTTCCGCCGACTGGTTGAGTTTTTGTGCGGCCGGTGCGGTATTGTTTTCGCGCAGGTCGTCCAGAAGAAGCGGCAGCAGCCTTTCCGAAGTTTCTTCGAGGCCGGCATCGAAAATCTCGGCAAATTCGTCCTGCATCACCATGACGCCAAGCCCGCAGGCGAGTAGCCAGGATATGGCGACAACGCTTGTCAGCGCCGTCACGAGTTTGCGGGTCATGCTGGTCGGTCTGGCCATCTCTGCTGCCTGCGGTTCGTCTACTTGATAGTGTAGCCGACGCCGCGCACGGTTTCGACGCGGTCATGGCCGATTTTCTTGCGCAGCCGGCTGATATAGACCTCGACCGTGTTGCTCTCTATTTCCGCGCCGAATTCATAGAGCGTGTCGTGCAATTGCGCTTTCGAGACGACCGCGCCGGGATGTTCGACCAGCTTTTCCAGCACGGCCCATTCCCGGGCGCTCAGCGTCTGCGCCGCGCCGTCAACGGTGATGTTGCGCGCCACCTGGTTGATCTCGATGCCGGGCAGGCGGATGACGGGTGCGGAGCGGCCCTCGTAACGGCGCGAGACCGCCAGCATGCGCGCCGAAAGCTCGTTGAGATCGAAGGGCTTGACCAGATAGTCGTCGGCCCCGGCATTCAGCCCGGCAATCCGGTCGGAGACCTGGTCATGCGCCGTCAGGATGATCACCGGCGTTGCGTCCTCGCGCTTGCGCAGGGTTTGCAGAAGGGTGATGCCCTCACCGTCAGGCAGTCGCATGTCAAGCAGGATCAGGCCGTAACCCATGGTCAGCGTCGCCGCCATGGCGTCGCCCAGCGTCTTGAACCAGTCAACAGCATGGCCAGCCGCCCCGACATGGTCTCGCAGCGCCTCTCCCAGCACATAATCGTCTTCAACAAGCAGAACTCGCAAGACAGCTCCCTCTATCGCGTCGTCTTGCGTATCTCTTTGTCCGGATAAGCGTCAAGCACTGTCTGTTCAGTTCGTCTGCCGCCTGGTGCAGCCGCTGAAGACGTCAAGCGAGGGGTCGTAGACCGACGTCGAGACGCCCATCATGCCGAGGATGCTATGGAAATAATTGTCATGCGAGCGCCCGCCCTCTGCAGCGCTCCTTGCCAGGCAGGCTTTGTCCAGCCCCATGGATTTGGCGAAATCATCGTCGAACCAGACGAGAAACGGCACATGGGTCTGCTGGGCAGGCGCAAGCAGATAGGGCGCGCCATGCAGGTAGACGCCGTTCTCGCCCAGGGATTCACCGTGGTCCGAGGCATAGATCATGCCCGACGCCAGCTTGTCGGAGCGTGCCTTGAGCTTGTCGATCACGGTCGAGAGGAAGTGGTCGGTGTAAAGAAGCGTGTTGTCGTAGGAGTTGACGATCTCTGCGTCGGTGCAGTTGCCAAGCTCGGCCGTGCGGCAATCCGGGGTGAATTTGCGGAATTCATCGGTGTAGCGCAGATAATAGGTCGGCCCGTGGCTGCCCATCTGATGCAGCACGATTACGCTGTCCTTCTTGACGTTGTCGAGCCACGCATCGAGCTTGTCGAAAAAGATATCGTCGCGGCATTCGCCGCCGGTGCAGAAGCGGCTGTCATTGGTGGAGGGCAGGTCGAAATAGGGGATGCGGTCGGCGACATTCTTGCTGCCGGTATTGTTGTCCAGCCATGTGGCGCCGACGCCGGCATGGACGAGGACATCCATGAGGTTTTCATTGGCGAGCGCCTTGCTGCGGCTATATTGCGAGCGCGTGAATTTCGAAAACATGCAGGGAATTGAAATCGCCGTCGCCGTGCCGCAGCTGGTGGTGTCGGGGAAATAAACCACGTTGCGTTTTGCGAGTTCCGGATTGGTGTCGCGCCCATAACCGTTCAGGGAAAAATTCGCGGCGCGCGCGGTCTCGCCGGCCACGATGACGGTGATGCGCGGCTTCTGCACACCCCCAAGTGCCGGCAGGAGTTTCGCGTCCTTGCCGATGGGGCTCACCTGTATTTCGGCTTCCTGGCCGGCCTGGGTGAAATAATGGATGGTGGAGATCATCGGCGACAACGGGTTGACGCTTTTGACGATATCCTTGTGCTGGCGGATGGCTGTGGTGAAGGTCTTGGAATTCGCAAAGCTGATGATGCCCGCAATGGTGAGGCAGATCAGGATGCTGATGGTGTTCCACAGCAGCTTGTCGAGGATCGGCCGATGCCGGATGCGGACGGCGGTGATGAGAACGGACGGCACCAGCCCGTAAACCGCCATATGAAGGAGAAAGTCGGGGGTGATCAGGTTGCCGGCTTCCGCCTGCGTCGTTTCCATGGCGTTGCGGATCATGTCGCTGTCTATGACGATACCGTAGCGATCCATGAACCAGGAGGCCGCCGCCGCCGCAAAGACCAGCAAGATCAAGAACGGCTTGATGATATATTTGGCGGAAAAAATGATGATGAGGGCACCGAAAAAGGCGGCCATGGCGAGGTAAAGCGCTGCGATGGCAACCGGATAGGCCGAAAGATAGGTATGGACCTTCGACCAGAAGGTGCGGTTCGTAAACAGCAGCAGATAGGCCGCCGTCAGCAGACTGAGCGCCACGCTGCCGATTTCCGGCCGAAACGTTGTTGTTCCCGTCGCTTTCGAGGTCAAAAGAGCCACTATCAGATCCACCAGATTTCCGCTCGGCCGATGGCAGCGAAGAAAATGCGGAAACGCCGCAGTCCAGGTCGCTGCACGGCCCGTTTGGTGGCGGATGCCCGATTTGGCTGACATCAACCTGAATGCTTGTCACGAAAGTGTCATATCGCATCGAATTTCCCGAGAGGGTTGTGTTTCAGGTTGATGACGGATCACGAGAGGCGGGGCCTAATTGAGCCCCACGATGCCGGTGGCGGTGGTGCGCGTTGATAATACCCGCGTGGCTCTCACCGGCAGCAGGCTGCCCGCCGGCAGGTTCTGGAAGGTCACCGTCGCGCCTGAAAGCAAGGTGAGGCAGAGATGGCCGGCATTGCCCACATAGACGGCGCGCGTGGGGGAAGAAAGCGGGTTCACATCGTCAGGAACGACATCGAAGGCGTGGGATGCCGGGGATTCGAGGCCTGCCACATGGTGTTCGTAAGTCTCAGCCATTTTTGTCTCCTGTAAGTCGAAATCTGCCGTGATTATGCGGCGCGCCGGAGCGACGGGGAAAAGCGGGGAGGAGAAAATAGTCCGGCCGAATTCCACTCTCGTTTCCGGCCTGCCGATGAGTGCGGTGTTTTTCCCGCAATCTCATGCGATTGCGCCGTATCGGCCTGTTGCCATCGATACGTCACAAAAAGGATGGGGCTGATTCTTCGTCCACGGGCCCGGCAGGCGGGCACGCGTACTCCCGACAAGGCCCGCCTTAGCTGCGGGCGTGGAGAATGAAGGCCCTGACGGCGGGCGAGGCTTCCGTTTTCCGGTGGGCTATGGCGAGGTCGGACGTGGTGGCGCTTGCGGTAAGCGGCACGTAGCGCACGCCGGGAAGCCTCAGGCAATCGAGCGAGCGTGGCACCAGCGCGACGCCGAGGCCGATCGCCACCATGCTGGTAATGGTGGTGTAGTCCCGGCCTTCCGGGTTGATCACTGGCTGGAAACCCGCCTCGTTGCAGGCCTCTATCGTATTGTAGTGAAAGCCGACGTCCGGCGGCTGCCGCGGCGTGATGAAGGTTTCTGCGGCGAGGTTCTTGAGATCGAGTTGCAGCGCATAGGCCAATGGATGGTTCTCCGGCAGGGCGGCCATCAAGGGTTCGCGCAGAACCACATGGGTTGTGACGCCTTCCGGGATCGGCGCGGGCGGGCGGATGAAGGCGAAATCCAGATTGCCATCGGCGATCTTGGCCAGTTGCAGCCGCATTTCCATCTCGATGAGTTGCAGCTCTACGTCCGGATGGGAGGCGCGGAAACTGGCGATGGACTGGATCAGCAGGCCGGAATAGGCAGCGGAGGCGACATAACCGATGGAGATGCGGCCGGTCTCGCCACGGCCGACACGTCTGAGTGCGGCAAGTGCCGCCTCGGCATTGGCAAGGATTTTCCGGGCATCCTCGTAGAGCAGCTGGCCCGATGTCGTCAGCTTCACCGAGCGGCGCGTCCGGTCAAGCAGAGGCATGCCGACAATATCCTCGAGCGCCATGATCTGCTGGCTCAAACCCGGCTGGGCAATGCCGAGGCGGGCGGCGGCACGCTCGAAATTGCGCTCATCCACCAGCGTGGTGAAATAGCGCAGGTGCCGCAGCTCGAATGTATCGGCGCGGCCTGCCGGTTTCCTGCCCATCGTCACGGCCTTTCCCGGTAGATTTGAATAATTCCAAGCTATTATCGATGCGATTTTTCATAATCAATAGTTATGAAAAAAACCGGCTACACTTATTGGATCACAATCTGCACCTTGCGTAATAAGATGACTTAAATTCTCCAGAAAAAAACCGCTTCATGGCGGCGCGGGTGATGAAGGGTATTGGCGTGCAGGGAAAATCCAAACACATTTCCATTCTGGCTGGTGGTTGCGCCGCCATTGCCTATGTGGCGTTTCTGGCCCCCGCTGCTGCCCTTGCTCAGGAAGCCGGAACGACGGTGCTGCAAACCATCACCGTGGAAGGCGCCAAAAACCAGGATCCCAAGGCGCCGGTGAAAGGTTATGTGGCGAAAACCAGCGCCAGCGCCACCAAGACGGGCCGCGCGCTGATCGAGACATCGCAATCGGTCTCTGTCATCACCAAAGACCAGATGGATGCGCAGAATGTCCGCACTCTCAGCGAGGCGCTGAATTATGTGCCCGGCGTCGTCGCGCAGCCGTTCGGCTCCGATCCGCGTTTCGATGCGCCGCGCATTCGCGGCTTTCAGGGGAACCAGCTGCAGTTCCTCAACGGCCTGCGGCTGATGCGCACGGCCGGTGCGCCTTCTTATGAGGTCTACGGTCTGGAGCGGGTGGAAGTCATTCGCGGGCCGGCTTCGGTGCTTTATGGTCAGGGTAATCCCGGCGGTCTCATCAATCTCGTCAGCAAGCGGCCGACATTCGAGCGTTTCGGCGAAGTGGGCGCGCAGATCGGCAGCTTCGATTATTACCAGTCGATGTTCGACATCGGCGGCCCGGTGGCGAATAGCGACAGTTTCGCCTATCGCCTGACCGGCCTTGCCCGCAATGCTCACACCCAGACGGACAATCTGCAGAACGACCGTTATTTCATTGCCCCGGCGCTGACATGGCAGCCGGATGAGGACACGAAGCTGACGGTTCTTGCCTCGTATCAGCACGATAATCCCAGTTCGCCCTCCGGCCTGCCGGCGGCGCTGACTTATTCGCGGCCGGGCAACATGCTGGATCGCAGCTTTTATGTCGGCGATCCCTCCTTCGACACGTCAAACCGTAAATTCACCAATATCGGTTATGAATTCGAGCACCGTTTCGACGAGACCTTCACCTTCCGGCAGAATGCGCGTTATTCCAATTTCGACTGGTCCTACCGGGCGCTCGGCATGTCTTCGACCAGCGGTGGCATGATCGGCAATCTCATCCGCCGCAACGCGACGTTCCAGGACGAGTTGCTGAACACCTTCAACATCGACAACAGCCTGCAGGCGGATTTTTCCACGGGGCCGATCAACCATACCCTGCTCGTCGGGCTGGACTACCGCTATTTCGACAATAACGTCAAAACCGAATTCTGGACCGCGACGCCGCTCAACCCCGTCAACCCTGTCTATGGCGGGCCGATCAGCCTGACCCCGCGCACGCTTTATGCCGATGTGAAGACGGATATTTCCCAGATCGGTCTTTATGCGCAGGACGAGATGGCGATAGAGAACTGGCGCATCACCGCCGGCCTGCGGCAGGACTGGGCAAGCACCAGCGGCACCACATTCAACGGCTCGACCTACCGCGCGCTCGACAAGGACGACCACAAGCTGACGGGCCGCGTCGGCGTCAGTTACCTTTTCGATGGCGGCTTCGCGCCCTATGTCAGCTACGCCACCTCCTTCGAGCCGGTGCCGCAGCCGGCTGTCGGCGATGCGCCGAAGCCCACCACGGGCGAGCAGTGGGAGGCGGGCATCAAATACCAACCTGAGGGTTTCGACGGTTTCTTCTCCGCCGCGATCTACGATCTGAAGCAGAAAAACGTCACGACGACGGTGGGCGGTGTAACGCAGCAGATGGACGAGGCGCGCGTGAAAGGCCTCGAACTGGAAGGCGTCGCAAGCCTCACCGACGGGCTCGACCTGCGCGCCGCCTATACCTACATGGACAGCGAGGTGTCCGGCCGTGTGAATGATGGCAAGGAGCTTGATAGCACGCCACGGCACGCCGCAAGCCTTTGGCTGGATTACACCTTTGCCGAAGATACCGCGCTTGAGGGTTTCGGCATCGGAGGTGGTGTCCGGTATGTCGGAAAGCGTTACGGCGACGCCGCCAATACCTTCGAAATGAAGGGCCTCGCTTTGCTCGATCTCGGTGTGCATTACGAGAAAAACGGCTACCGCGCCTCGCTTCAGGTGCAAAACTTGACTGATAAAGAATATATTTCTAGTTGCTCCACTTTCGGATGCTATTACGGTGACGGAAGAACGGTTATGGGCAAGCTGACCTATCGTTGGTGACGCCATATCAAAGTGAAGCAGCAGGGGCATGACGCGCAAGGATCGATGGATGTCCCCCCTCTGGGGGCGGCGGGAATTTTTGGGCCTGCTCGCTGCTTCAGCCTTTGCCGGCTCGGCACGGGCACAGGCAACCCCGCGCATTGCCGCCATCGACTGGGCCATGCTCGAAACCTCAGTGGCGCTCGGTATCATGCCGGTGGCGGCGACCGAGCTCATCCAGTTCCGTGCGGGTGCGGTCGAGCCTGATATCCCCGAAAGCGTCGCCGATCTCGGTCTGCGCGGCGCGCCGAATTTCGAGCTTCTGCAACTCACCCGGCCCGATCTCATCCTGATTTCGCCTTTCTACACACGTTATACCGGCAGGCTGGAAGCGATCGCTCCGGTGTTTTCGCTGCCCTTTTACGTGAAGGGCGAGCCGCCGTTCGAAAAGGCGCTGGCGGCGGTCACCGCGCTTGGTGAAAAGCTCGGGCGCGCCGGGGAAGCGCGCAAGGTTCTCATCGAAACCAACGCCGCCATGCAGGCCATGCGGACCCGTCTTGCCGGTTTTTCCGCGCGGCCGACCTATGTCATCAATATCGGCGATGCCCGGCATTTTCGCGCCTTTGGTGCGGATAGCATGTTCGGCGATGTCCTTGACCGGCTGGGACTTGCCAATGCGTGGGTGGACCGGTCACAATTCACCTTTGCGGCGCCGGTGCCGCTTGAAAATCTTGCCGCTTCGCCCGAGGCACGTATCGTCATCGTTTCCGATATTCCGGTGGAAGCCCGCGAAAGCCTGCGCAACAGCGCCATCTGGCGCGCACTTCCGGCGGTGCGGCAAGGCCGGGTGGTGACGCTCGGCAACGTCGGCCCCTATGGCGGCATCACCGCCGGCATGCGGTTTGCGCGGCTTCTGACCGAGGCGCTGACGGCGCAGGAGGAAGCCCTGTGACAGTGCGGCCTCTCCCGTTTTTCTTCGGGCTTCTGTTTGTTTTCGCCTGCGGCCTTTCCCTGCATGCCGGCCTGCAGCGGCTGCCGCTCGGTGCTTGGCCGGGCCTGCCATTCGATGCCGCATCCATGTCCATGGATCAGATCATCTTCGCTTTCAGCCTGCTGCCGCGCGCAGCGGTCGCCATCCTTGCGGGTGCGATGCTTGGCTTGTCAGGTGCTCTTTTCCAGCAATTGCTGCGCAATCCGATTGCCGATCCTTCGACGCTCGGCATCTCGGCCGGCGCGCAGCTGGCCATCGTCATCGCCGCCCTGTTCTTTCCTTCGGTGCTGGATGGCAACCGCGCATTGGTGGCGCTCGCCGGCGCGGCTGCTGCGGCTGGCATCGTCTTCCTTCTCGGCTGGCGGCGCTCCTTTGAGCCGGTGACGATGGTGGTATCCGGGCTGCTGGTCGGCATCACCGCCGCGTCGGTTTCCGCGGCGCTGACGCTGGCGCAGGGCGAATATCTGATGTCCCTCGTGGTCTGGAACGGCGGCTCGCTCAGCCAGCAGGACTGGTCGAACGCCGTTATGCTCGTTTTTCAGCTTCTCGCAGGGCTTGCCCTCACGGGCTTGCTGATAAAGCCGTTGACGGTTCTCGGTCTTGGCGATGCTGGTGCGCGATCGCTTGGCGTATCGTTGTTCTCAATCAGGCTGGCGGTCGCCGCCGTTGCGGTCGCGCTGGCTGCCTTAGTTGCCTCAGTGGTCGGCCTTGTCAGCTTCATCGGCCTTGCCGCGCCGGCGCTCACCCGGGCGCTTGGTGTGCGGCGGTCATCCTCCGTACTCTTGGTTTCACCACTGCTGGGCGGTCTGCTCCTCTGGTTCTGCGACGGCCTCGTGCAGCTTCTGGCGAGTACGACGGCGGAAGTTTTCCCGACGGGAGCGGTGACGGCTCTGATCGGCGGGCCGCTGCTTTTATGGCTACTGCCGAAAATCCGGCCGACAGATGTGCATCGTGGTGAAGGCGTCGATCTTGCCACAAGACGCAGGCTTGCGGCTCTGCTGCCGGTGCTCATCATCATGGCCGTGCTGGTGTTTGCCGCACTCGCCATCGGCAAGGGGCCTGAGGGCTGGACAATGCTGAAGGCCGGTGACCTGCAAACTCTTCTGCCCTTCCGCTGGCCGCGGCTGGTGGCCGCCATAGCTGCCGGCGGTCTTCTCGCCATGGCAGGTGCTCTTTTGCAGCGACTGACAGGCAATCCCATGGCAAGCCCGGAGGTCATCGGCGTCAGCGGTGGCGCCGGCCTCGGTTTTGCCGCCGCCATCACGATTTTTCCGGCGGCGGGTCTGTTCGAACTGTTTTGCGGCGCCGGCATCGGCTCGGCGGTCGTCATGATACTCGTGCTGTTCTTCGCCGTGCGCCGGCATCTGGCGCCGGAAAAAATCCTGCTTGCGGGCATTGCTGTCAGTTCTCTCTGCTCGGCGGTGCTTTCGGCGTTGCTTGCCATCGGCGATCAGCGGGCGTGGCAGATTCTCGCCTGGCTCAGCGGTTCGGGTTCGACGGCAACCCCGGCTTCGGCGATCTTTCTCGCCATTCTTTCCGTCGTGCTTCTGGCAGCTGCCCTCTCGGTGACGCGCTGGCTGATGATCCTGCCGCTCGGCCGTGACGTGCCGCTTTCGCTTGGCCTGCCGCTCAACGCCGCGCGCGTCGCCGTCATCACGGTGGCGGGCATCGCCACCGGAGCCGCCTCGCTGCTCGTTGGCCCCTTGAGTTTCGTCGGGTTGATGGCCCCGCATATTGCGCTGCGCGCCGGCTTCACCACGCCGCGCGATCATCTGCTCGCCTCTTTCCTGTTCGGTGCGGCGCTGATGGCGCTTTCCGATCTCGGCGCGCGAACGGTCACCTTTCCCTATGAACTGCCGCTCGGGCTTTTTGCGGCTCTGGCCGGCGCGCCTTACCTGATCTGGCTGTCAGGCAGGCGATGATGTTTTTTCCAGTCGATTTACGGAGATGAAAACCATGGGTCAGGCAGCGAATGCGGTCGCTCACGACGATATGCCGCTTTTTTCTCTTGATGGCGTCACCATGGAAGTGCCGGGCAGGACTTTGCTGCAACCCCTGACGGCACGTTTTGCGACCGGCAAAACCATCGGCCTCATCGGCCATAACGGTTCGGGAAAATCGACGCTGCTCAAGATTTTGGCGCGCATGCAGGAGCCGACCGCGGGCAGGGTTTCGTTCGAGGGAAAACCGTTAAATGCCTGGGGCAATCGCGAATTCGCGCGCAAGCTCGCCTATCTGCCGCAATATACGCCGGCCGCCTCTGGCATGCTGGCCAGTGAACTGGTGGCGCTCGGCCGTTATCCCTGGCATGGCGCGCTGGGGCAATTCAGCAAGGCCGATCAGGAGAAGGTGGACGAGGCGATCGAACTCACCGATACCGTCGCCTTCCGCGACCGGCTGGTGGACACGCTTTCCGGCGGCGAGCGCCAGCGCGTGTGGCTTGCCATGCTGGTGGCCCAGAATGCCGAAAGCCTGCTTCTCGATGAACCCATCTCCGCGCTCGACATGGCGCACCAGCTCGAGGTGCTGTCTCTGGTGCAGAGACTGTCGCGCGAAAAGGGCCTGGGTGTCATCGTCGTACTGCACGATGTCAACATGGCAGCTCGTTTCTGTGACGAGATCGTCGCGCTGCATTCCGGGCAACTGATCGCGCGCGGAACGCCGCGGGAGATCATGACGCCGGAGACGCTGGAGCGCATCTATGGCGTGCGCATGGATGTCATGACCCATGCCGCCACCGGCCTTCCCGTCGCCTTGCCGCTTTGAGATGTTGCAGCAAAACAACGGCCGGAAGCGCTTGTTGTTGATGGTGATTCCGCGCGCATTTACCGCCCTAACAATGTCTTAATGCCAGCCTACCGCCATCAGACATTGTTAACTGTTCCGCTTTCATCGCCTCCAATTAAGTTGTTTTGGATCGATTTTTCGGAACAAACGTTAACAGTGCGGAATTCAATATCCGGAGAGGGCAAGAAGGGCTGCTGCGGGTAGGAATAAAACAGGAGAAAATCAGATGAAAAAGGCTGTTGCCGTAACTTTTGCCGCATTGACGATGGGCCTTGGCGGAACCGTATCCGCACTCGCTGCCGACCTTGCAAGATATGAGCCGGCTCCGCAGGAGCAGGACGATCGCAACGGCGTCAAGATCGGTTACCTCACCTGCGATATCGGCGGTGGCGTCGGTTACGTGATCGGCTCGGCCAAGGAACTGGATTGCACCTTCCAGTCCACCATGGGCGCGCGTCGCACGGACCATTACACCGGCGCCATCCGCAAGATGGGTGTTGACCTCGGTTTCACCACGCAGGGCCGTCTGGTCTGGGCCGTTTTCGCCCCGACCGCCGGTTACCACCGTGGTTCGCTGGGCGGCCTCTACCAGGGCGCTACGGCTGAAGTCACCGTCGGTCTCGGCGTCGGCACCAACGTTCTCGTTGGCGGCACCTCCGGCTCCATCCAGCTGCAGACGGTCAGCGTGACCGGTCAGGTTGGCCTCAACCTTGCCGCGACCGGTACGTCCGTGACGCTGACCGCCATGAACTGATCGGCGAAGTGCCCGGTGCTTTAACCGGGCATTCTGTCGCATGTCAAAACACGCCCTCTTCGTTGTCAGACGGAGAGGGCGTTGTATTATCCGGGCCATGATTTCCGTGTCCAGACAAGCTGCGGCCGTGACCGCGTCTTTCCTCCTGCTTGCTGCAAGCGCGTTTGCCGAGGGCGATGCGGCGCATGGCGAGAAGGTTTTCAGCCGCTGTTCCACCTGTCATAGCGTGGATGCGCCGCGCACCCGCATGGGGCCGCATCTGATGGGTGTGGTCGGCAGGCCGATGGCTTCGGTGGCCGATTACGGCCATTATTCGCAGGCGCTACAGGACGCCGGCGCGGCTGGCCGGGTCTGGACGGAAGAAGAACTGCAGAAATTTCTCTCCAGCCCGAAGAAGGCGATACCCGGAAATGCGATGCGCTTTTTCGGGCTGTGGAGCGAAACCGATATTGCCGATCTGATCGAATATCTGAAGACTCATCCCCTGCCGCAATAAATGTCAGAGGGGAGCGTGGGAGAGGATGTCTTCCGCCTCTTCGAAGCTCATCGCCATCACTTTTGCGCCGATCTCAAAGCCGAAGCCATTGCGGGCGAAAGCGGAAAATTCCTTGGCCTTGCGTTTCTCGTCCGGTTCGACACGGCGATAAGGCCCGAAAGCGCGTTTGCGCGCGAAAATGACGGCGGCGATGAGATCGTTGGTCTCCTGCAACGCGGCCGTTGCCGTTTCCCGGGCGATGCCCTTGATCTGGAGTTTCTGCGCCAGCCCACGTTTCGACTTGCCGCTGCGCTGGCCGCTTCGCACGGTGATTTCCGCATAGGCGGTATCGTCGATCGCCTTGATGCCATAAGCGAAGGTCACGGCAAATTCGCCAAGCGCCTTCACTTGCGCCGGGCTGATTTCCTCGAATTTTTCCCGCGCCTTGCGCATGATGGCGTCGCGCAGCTGCTTTTCCGTCATCATGCGCTGTTCCAGCCGGTAGAGAGCGGAATTGCGCGCCCAGGAGCGCATTCGGCTGGTGGGCTCATTGGCCTGCGCGTCGCCGTCGAACTCCATATCGTCAGTCAGGAAGGGGCTGGAATCGTCACTCATGGCGCATTTATAACGCGCTTGAGCCGTCTTGCCAGTTCCTTCCCGGTCTGAATTCTCCTGATATCAGCGTTTCAGGGCGTCAGTGCGCCGGTTGTGGCGACATAGACCGAATAGAGCGATTTGGTTGCGGTGATGAACAGGCGGTTCTTCTTCGGGCCGCCGAAGGTGAGGTTCGCCACCGTCTGTGGCACCTTGATCTTGCCGATGAGCGTGCCATCGGGCGCGAAGCAGTGAACGCCATCGCCAGCACTGGTCCAGAGATTGCCGGCCGTATCCAGGCGGAAGCCATCCGGCAGGCCGTTGTCGAGATTGCAGAATTCCCGGCCGTTGGCGAGCTTCACGCCATCCACCACGTCGAAGACGCGAATGTGGCGCGGGCGGGAAACGTCATGGCTGTAGGAGCTGTCGGCGACATAAAGCTTCGTCTCGTCAGGTGAGAATGCAAGGCCGTTCGGCTGCACGAAATCGTCGATGGCGATGTCGATCTTTCCGGTTGCGGGGTCGAGCCGGTAGACATTGCGGGTCTTCTGTTCCGGCTCGGCCTTGTAGCCCTCGTAGTCGGAGAGAATGCCGTAGGTGGGGTCAGTGAACCAGATGCTGCCGTCGGATTTGACGACGACATCATTGGGTGAGTTCAATCTTTTGCCCTCGTAACTGTCGGCAAGAACGGTGATCGAGCCATCGACTTCGGTGCGGGTGACGCGCCGGCCGCCATGTTCGCAGGAGACAAGTCGCCCCTGCCGGTCGCGGGTATTGCCATTGGTGAAGTTGGAGGGCTGACGGAATACCGAGATACCGCCATCCGGCACCCAACGCAGCATGCGCTCGTTTGGGATATCGCTGAACAGCAGGCAGTTGAGATCGGCAAACCACACCGGGCCTTCGGCCCAGCGGCAGCCGGAATAAAGCTCTTCCAGTTCCGCATTGCCGACGATCAGATGGCGGAAGCGGTCATCGTGGATTTCGTAAGGGGAGGTCTTGTCTGTGGTCATGAGCGTGGTCCGCTTTTAGGCTTGTCGTTCGGGGTTCAGCGCGTGGCCTTGCGGCCGCTTGCCAGAAGAATGACTGAAATGATGATGAGGCCGGTAAGGATGAGGCGGATGCCGGCGCCGAAACCATAGGTGTTCAGCATCGATACCACCAGAAACATGAAAAGCGAGGCGCCCCAGATGCCGGGAACATTGGAATCCCCGCCCGCCACCGCCGTGCCGCCGATAACGACGACGGCAATGGACATCAGCAGATATTCCGATCCCATGTTGAGAGCAGCACCGCCGGAAAAGCTGGCAAGCAGATAACCGGCAATCGCCGCCAGCGCCGCGCAGAGCACATAGGTCACGAAACGGGCGCCATCCACGGGAATGCCGGTCATCCGGGCAGCGAAGGTGCTCTGGCCGATGGCGGCAATCCAGCGTCCGTAAAACGTGCGGTCGAGCAGCAGCCAGGCGACGACCGAGAGCAGCAGCGCAACAAGCGCCACATTCGGAATGCCGAAAGAGCTTGAGATCGCGAATGTCGCCAATGTTTCCGGCGGCTTGATGCGCAGGCCGCGGTTCGACCAGATGGCGATGGATTGCACGATGAAGCTCATCGAGAGGGTGGCGATGATCGGCGGAATGCGCAGGAGCTTGATCAGCGCATAATTGCCGATGCCGATGGCGATGCCGATCAGGATGGCGATCAGCAGTCCGGGCAGGATGAGGCTGTCCGACACATCCATGAATTTCAGGGCCAGCGTGCCTGACAAAGTCATCGTCGCGGGAACGCAGAGATCGATATTCCCGGGCCCGAGCGTGATGACGAACATCTGGCCGATGCCGACGATGACCGAGAAAGCCGCAAAGGTGAGCGCCGCATGCGACAGCCCGAAGGAGCTTGCGCCGCCGGTAAAGAGCACGGTGACGATCCACACCGCAACCGTTGCGGCAAAGGACCAGATCCATGGTTTTCTGGTGAGGGAAGAAAGTCCGTTCATTGGTTTTTCTCCCGCTTTTCGAGGCGGTTGAGCAGGATGCGCAGCGCCAGCACGATGATGAGGATCGCCCCCTGAGCGCCGATCTGCCAATCCGGCGAGATGCGCATGAAGGAGAGGAAGGAACCGGCGAGCGTCAGCGTCAGCGCGCCGATGACCGCGCCGATGGGCGACACCCTGCCGCCGACGAATTCGCCACCGCCGAGGATGACGCCGGCGATCGACAGCAGCGTGTAACGCAGGGCGATATTGGCATCGGCCGCAGTGGTCAGCCCGACAAGGGCGATGCCGGAAAGCACCGCGAAGAAACCGGCGAGCGCAAAGGTTGCGGCGCGAATGCCGACCACCGACCAGCCGGAGCGCTCGACCGAGCGGAAATTGCCGCCAACCCCGCGCATCAGCACACCGAAGGAGGAGCGCATGACGATGTAATGGGCGACGACCGCAATCAGGATGCTGGCGACGATGGCGATTGGCACGAAGGGCGGTTTCGCCGTCATCAGCGTGCGGATGAAGGCGGGCGCCTGACCACCGGGCGAGGGGAGGATGAGGACGGCAAGGCCGCCCCAGACGAAACTCATACCCAGCGTGACGACGATGGAAGGCAGGTTGCGTATGTGGATCATCGCGCCCAGTACCGCGTAAACCGCAATCGCCCCGGCAAAGATCGCAATGCCTGTCAGCGGCGAGGTTTGCAGAAAGGTGGCGGTGACGCAGGCGCAGAAACTGACGAAGGTTCCCATCGACAGGTCGAGATCGTTGACGGACATGATCAGCATCTGCGCAATGGTGGCGAGCGCAATCGGCACCGCCAGATTGAACAGCAGGTTAAGGCCGTTATAGCTCATGGCGCGCGGCTGCATGTAAAAGACGGCGGCGAGCAGGAAGGCGAGCGAGGCGGCAGGAATGATGAGGCGGAGCGCGTTTGCCGAGAGTTTCATGCGTGGTCTTCTCCCGCAAAGGAAGCGGCCAGTACATTCTGCTCGGTAATGTCATCGCCGACGAGTTCCGCCTGGATGGCGCCATCGCGGAAGACATAGACCCGGTCGCAGAGACGGATTTCATCCATTTCGGTGGAGTACCAGATGAAGGTACGGCCGTGGGAGGCTTCGGTTCTCAAGATGTCATAGACCTCCTGTTTGGTGCCGATATCGACGCCGCGCATCGGGTCATCCATCAAAACCGTGCTGGCTGTGGTGGTAAGCGCGCGGGCGAAAAGCACCTTCTGCTGGTTGCCGCCGGAGAGGGAGAGGATCTTGTTGCCCATATCGGGCGTGCGGATTTCGATGCGCTTTTTCCACTGATCGCCGCGTTCGGTTTCCTTCGTCCTGTCCACCATGCCTGCGGATGAGATATCCCGGAGCGAAGCGATGGACAGGTTCTTGAGGATGCTCCACAGCGGGAAGGTGCCGTTCAGGCTGCGGTCACCCGCCACGAAGGCGATATCGGTCTTGCGCGCCGGCAGCCAGCTGCTGTTGCGGGCAAGGTAAAGATCGAGAAGCGCTTCCGTCTGACCATGGCCGCCGAGACCGGCAAGGCCGATGATCTCGCCCCGAAATGCCTTGAAGGCAAGACCGTCGCCCCGGCGCGCCGGCATGGACAGCACCTTTTCGCCCGCCTTGCGGTTTTCGCTTTTCTGCCTGTCCTGCGGCTTGACGACGCTGCCCATGGCTTCCACCAGCGTGCGCGTCGTGAAGTCGCCCGCCGCCCGGTCGGCCACCACACGGCCATCCTTCATGACAACGATGCGGGTGGCCGTCGAAAGGATTTCGCCGAGAATATGCGAGATCAGCAGCACCGAGCCGCCCGTGCGGACAAAACGGCGGACATAATCCATTAATTGTTCGGCAAGGCCGGCGTCGAGCGAGGAGGTGGGTTCATCGAGGATCACCAGCCTCGGGGCGTCAGGCGTGCGGCAGAAATTGATGGCGATTTCCACCATCTGTCGTTCGGCAATGGAAAGTTCGGCAATCGTCAGCTCGCAATCGATGCCATGCCCGGGAAAAATCTCGTCCAGCGTCTGTCGGATCATGGAAAGGGCGCGACCGCGCCAGTTCCGTCCGCTGATAGTGGCATGCATGATGCGGACATTTTCGCTGATCGTCAGGTTGGGGCAGAGCGACAGTTCCTGAAACACGCAGCGCACGCCGCTGGCGCGCGCGGCCGCGATGCCGTGGCGGTTCTGGTCACTGCCGTAGGAAATGGAGCCTTCATGCGGCGTCAACCCGCCATTGATGACGTTGACGATGGTGGATTTGCCCGCGCCATTATGGCCGACGAGCCCGAGGCATTCGCCGGCACGGATGACGAGATCGACCCCGTCAAGCGCCTTGACCGCGCCGAACACGACCTTCACGCCGCGCGCGGCGACGACTTCTTCCGCCTCGATGATGTCATTCATGAGCAATTACGCCAGTGATCTGATGATATGGGTGGTTGTTGCGGCGCCCTTTTTGGGGGCGCCGCAATCGGTCACATCGGACGGTGCCCGGCCTTACTTGGCCGATGCGATGGCCTTCTTGGCGTCTTCCTGCGAATATTCCACATTCGCGACGCCGCCCTTCTGGGTGTTCTTAAGGTTCTCCTCAAGATTGCCCTGATCGATGCGCAGGAACGGAACGGTCAGGTCCTTTTTCACGTCCTTGCCGTCGAGAATCTGCTGCGCCACCCAGAAAGCGAGCGTCGAGACACCGGGGGCGATGGAGACCGACATGGTCTCGTAGCCGCTCGCGTCCTTCTGCTGTTTCCACCATTGCAACTCGTCCTCGCGGTTGCCCATGACGATGGTGGGTGTCGGGCGCTTGGCAGCGGCGAAGGCCTGTGCGGCACCGTAACCGTCACCGCCCTGGGTCACGACAGCGGCGACTTCGGGAAGGCTGGGCAGAATGCCGGCGACGGCGCGCTGGGCGACATCCTGCGCCCAGTCGCCATTGACCGAACCGACAATCTTGAACTGCGGGTTCTTGGCGACACCGGCGGCGATGCCCGCATGGATTTCGTCATCCACGGAAACGCCGGCGAGACCGCGGATTTCGAGCAGGTTGCCGCCCTTCGGCATGGCCTTGGCGAGATAATCGATCTGGCTTGCGCCCATCGCCTTGAAGTCGACGGCGATACGCCAGGCGCAGGGTTCGGTGACGATGCCGTCGAAGGACACGACGGTGATGCCGGCATCACAGGCTTCCTTCACCGCGCCGTTGAGCGCGGTCGGCGAAGCGGCGTTGATGACGATGGCGTCATAACCCTGCAGGATGAGGTTCTGGATCTGGGCAGCCTGTTCGGTCGCCTGGTTTTCGGCTGTGGTGAAGGCGTCAGCGGCGGCCACCTGTTTGTCGGCCACGGCCTGCTTGGTGATCTTGTCCCAGCTCGTCAGCATCGCCTGACGCCAGGAATTGCCGGCATAATTGTTTGAAAGCGCAATTTTTTTAGCCGACGTATCGGCTTGAGCGGTGATCGGCAGAGCTGCGCATGCGACAGCGGCCGATGCCAGAAGCATCTTTCTGAAAGCCATTGATTTCCTCCCTGGTGGCTTGCCCTTTCGGGGTCCGGAACCTTCACCTGCCGCAAATCTCCTCGGCGGCAGACGAAATCCCGTTGCACTGGAGCTCCGTTCCCCAGTACAAGCGAGAATGACCAAGAAGATTTGGCTTGTATAGGCAGATCACGGCAATCTTCCTGCGGGTTTCCGCAGAAAGCATGCGGGAACCCGCAGGACGAAACGGCATTGCCGGGCGCAGAATGAATGATGCGGCGTACTGATGTGTCGAACTGCGCCGCCTGATGTCGATAAGGCAGGCGCTTGGGAGGGCGTCCGTATATGCTGGATACGCCGAAAAGCGCTCTTTTCCACCACTATATGGGTATTTCGCGGCTGCTCGCCGGGCAGCTGGAATTTAACGCCATCATTCAGGCTGTCGCCACCGAGATCAGCCATATCATCCCGCATGACCATATGGATGTCTGCATCAAGCAGCTGGATGATAAATATCACATCGCCTATGAGAGTGGTCTGGTCAGCGCCTGGAGCCGGCAGCCGCCCGCCCTGTTGACCGGCAGCCCGATCCGGTCCCTGCTGTCAGGTGCGGTCGAATATCTTTTGAGTGGCGATGCATGCGCCGATCCGCGCTTTCATTTCGAAGGGTCGTTTTCAAGCCCGATCATCGAACTTGGCCTGCATAGCCGCCTGCATGTGCCGATGAAGGTGCATGGCGACATTATCGGCGCGCTCAGTTGCTCTTCGCACCAGTCGAATGCCTATACGATGGAGGATGTGGCCAATGCCCGCGCGGTCGCCGATCTGCTGGCGCCCTATTTCTACGCCATCCGCGCCGCCGAACAGGCCAAACGCTCGGCCATCGAGGAGGCGCGCGCCAATGCCCGCGAAGAAGGTCTGCGCCTCGGCGCGCTGCAATTGACGGAGGCGCTGGAGGCCGAGCGGCAACGCATCGGCATGGACCTGCACGACCAGACGCTGGCCGATCTGACGCGGCTTGCGCGTCGCATCGAGCGCATGAGCCATTCGACCGATGTCTCGGGCGAGATGCTGGAACCGGTTGTGCGCAGCCTGCAGCATTGCATGCAGGACCTGCGTGAGATCATCGAGGAGGCAAAACCCTCGATCCTGCAATTGTTCGGCGTCGTTGAGGCGATCGAGACCTACGTGGATCGCTCCGTGCGCGACAGCGGTTCGGCAATCGTGTGGTCTGTCACGGATGAGACGGACGGGCTGGTGGAGAGGCTCGACAAGACGGTGGCCATTTCCCTTTTCCGCATCGTGCAGGAGGCGGTCAATAACGCCATTCGCCATGCCCAGCCGGAAACGATTGCCGTGAACCTCAGCGCCGTCGATGGCGGGCTGAGGGTGACGGTCAGCGATGACGGCAATGGAGGCGGCGACGGCGCGGCCTCCGGCGGTCTCGGCATCGGCAACATGAAGACGCGGGCGCGGCTGATTTCGGCGAGATTCGATATTGGCGGCAACGGCACCGGGGCGGGAACCCGCATCACCGTGACCTTGCCGGAAGGTGCTTTCGACAGTCGGGAGGATGTGTGACATGGACGTGCTGATCGTCGAGGACGATGCGCTGCACCGCGCCTATCTGAATGAGGCTGTCAGAGCTGCTCTGCCGGAATGCGACAAGGTTCTCGAGGCCGCAAATGGCAGAACCGGCGAAAAACTCGCCCGCGAAAACCGGGCGGCCCATATCGTCATGGATTTGCAGATGAACGAGCGCAACGGCATCGAGGCGGCGCGCACCATCTGGAAGGAAAGGCCTGACACACGCATCCTGTTCTGGTCGAACTATTCGGACGAGGCCTATGTGCGCGGTGTTTCCCGCATCGTGCCTGAAGGCGCCGCCTACGGCTATGTGCTGAAATCGGCCTCCGATGATCGTCTGCGGCTGGCGCTGCGCAGCATCTTCATCGAGGCGCAATGTGTGATCGACCGGGAAGTGCGCGGGTTGCAGGAAAAGAGCCTCGGAAAAGCGCATGGCTTTACCGATTCCGAATATGAAATCCTTGTCGACGTCGCGCTCGGCCTTACAGACAAAGCGATTGCGCGCCGCCGCAACCTGTCGCTGCGCAGTGTGCAAAACCGGCTGCAGAGCCTTTATGAGAAACTGAATGTGCATCAGGCAGCCGGCGATGACGAAGCGGAAGGGCGGTACAATCTCCGGACCCGCGCCGTGACCGTGGCTTTCCTGCGCAAGCTCCTGAATTACAGCGCTCTCGAAAGGGCCGAGCGGGATCTGGCGGAGTGGGCTGCTAGCCGCTGACCGCTAGGGAAGAAAGGCGAGCAGCCGCCTTTCATCGGCCCTGAGGCCGGAGACGGGCTTTGCGCCGACCTTCAGGATGCGACCGAGTTTTTTTCGTGCCTTTTCTTCTGTCGCAATGTCGAGAACAGCGGGGTGCACATAACTCTTGCGGCAGATGGCGGGCGTATTGGAAAGCTCGGCTGCCGCGGCCTGGCACATGCCCTTGATGCTCGGTTTTTCACCCGCCGCCACATGTTCCATCGCGTTGCAGAAAGCCGCAAGCGTTCCGCCCCAGGTGCGGAAGGTCTTGGCCGAAATGCCCTGACCGCCAATGCGGGAGAGGTAAGCGTTGAGGTCGCTGGAATCGACGGAATGCACCCGGTTTTCGCTATCCTGCCAGACGAAGAGTTCCTTGCCGGGCAGATCGGCGATTTCCTCGAGGATTTTCTGAAGGCGCGGGTGGCGTAACTGCCGCTTCACTTTCTGACCGCCCTTGGCGGCAAACCGCAGTTCGATGGTCTCACCGAAGGAGACGTGGCGTTTCAGCAGGGTCGTCGCGCCATAGGTGCCATTGGTTTCGAGATAGGAGCGGTTGCCGACGCGCAGATAGGCCGCATCAAGCAATAGGGTAAGCGCCGCGAGCGTCATCTCCTGCCCGTGATCCTGCTTTTCGACATCGGCAATGGCCCGGCGGCGGATGGCGGGCAAGGCCTTACCGAAGCTTTTCAGCTGGAAGAACTTCGTCTCACCCCGGAGCGCGTGCCAGTCGGGATGATAGCGATATTGTTTTCGCCCGCGCGCATCGAAGCCGGTGGCCTGTAGATGGCCTGCCGGGTCGATGCATATCCATACGTCCCTGTAGGCGGGCGGCACGCCGAGCGATTTGATGCGTTTCAGTTCGACGCTATCGGAGAGGAGTTCGCCGCCCGGCAACCGGTAGCAGAAACCGCGCCCGCGTTTCTCGCGGGCAATACCCGGCTCCTGATCATTGACATAGGCAAGTCCGATTTTGGCAAGAAGGCGGGTCGGCGGTTGTGGCATTGTTTTTCCCGGCAGGTTTCACGCTGCGGCAAACGAAAAACAGGCCGCCTTCGTTCCGGCGGCCTGTCGCTCCGATCATGAGTTTTCTCAACCGGCCTTGGCGATCCGCAGAATCTGCGAGTCTCCACCGCCGCGCTCTTCGGTCACGGCGTAGACCGCGCCATCCGGCCCGATCTTCACGTCGCGGATACGCGCTTCGAGCGGCAGGCGGCTTTCGGTCGCGACCTTGTCGCCGTCAATGTGCAGAATGACGAGGCCCTGGCTCACCAGACCGCCGACGATGAAGGCACCCTTCCATTCGGGAATCAGTTCGCCATCATAATAGGCCATGCCCGACGGGCCGATGACCGGGTCCCAATAATAGACCGGATGCTCCATGCCTTTCCTGGCCGTGACACCGTCACCGACGGACCGGCCGCTATATTCGACGCCATAGGTGATGACGGGCCAGCCGTAATTCAGTCCCGCTTTCGGCAGGTTCAGCTCATCGCCGCCCTTGGGGCCATGTTCTACGGTCCAGAGCCTGCCCTCTCCATCCAGTGCCGCCGCCTGCATGTTGCGGTGACCATAGCTCCAGATTTCGGGAAGCGCATTCTGCTTTCCGGCGAAGGGGTTGCCCTCAAACGCCTTGCCTTCGGTATCGATGCGGAAGACCTTGCCGAGACCGCTCGACAGATCCTGCGCCTGCACGCGCGGCTTCGCGTCCGAACGTTCGCCAACAGTGACGTAAAGCTCGTTGTTTGGGCCGAAGACGAGGCGGGAGCCGAAATGTTTGTCGCCGTCATAGGTCGGCATCTGGCGGAAAATCACCGAGACGTCTTCCAGCTTTGCCGTGCCGCCCTCTTCGGTCAGCTGGGCGGAGGCTACTGAAGTGCCGTTGCCGCCATCACGCGGTTCGGAGAAGGAGAAGAATATCTTGCGCGATGTCTCGAAATCCGGCGCCAGTGCTATGTCGAGAAGACCGCCCTGCCCATCGGAGGCGACCTCAGGCACGCCTTCTATCGCCGGGCTGGCCTTGCCATCGGCGATGATGTGCATGGCGCCTTCCTTGGCGGCGACGATCATGCGGCCATCGGGCAGGAATTCCATGGACCACAGATGCGGCAAACCCTCGGCGATAACGGTTTTTTCGATGCTTGGCTGGGTGGCGGCCTGCGGTGCGCGGGTCTGACCTTCAAAAGCCGGTTTCTGATCCGGTGCATTGGCCCGCTTCGTCTCGGCGGTGGTCTGGGCGTGGGCGGCGCCGGCAAGCGGCACGGCGAGCATCGCGCACAGGATCGTCGAACTCAGAAATCGGTTGTTGCGGAACATGGGTCTCCCTTCCTTCGTTTAGGTCACGCAGGAAACCATTTGGGGAGGATTTCGTTTCCTTCGAGAGTTTCAAGAAAACTTGATCATTGCGCGTGCAGACGCCACGCTTCTTTCTCATCCATGCGAATTCATAGGGAACCGCGAGGCATGAGCGACGTTTGACCTCTGATACACGGAGGGTGCCATGCAGATCATCGACAACAAGACGATAGACGGGAACAGACCGAAGCCGATCCTCAACGTCGCGGAATTCTGCCGCCGTTACCGGCTGGATAAGACCGAGGAAGTCAGGCTCAGAAAGCTGTTCGGCGAGTTCGCCTCCCGGCACGAGCTTCTGATGAACGCGCAGCGCAAGCCCAGCTTCCGCTAATCATTCCTCCGGATCGGCAGATTTTCCGAAGATCATGAAGACATCATAACGGGTATTTTTGCCCATTATCTGATGCGAGGGCTTGCGAATGCCCGGCATCGGCTCGGCCCGCAGCGGCCATTTCAGCACCACCCGTTTCGTCGCATGTTCAAGCGCCACCTGCATCAGCTCCACCTGATCGGGATCGGAACCCACAAGTTCCCGCAGCACGCGCATTTCCTTTTTCACCAGCGCCGTATTGTGGCGGGGCGGATGCATGGGGTCGATGACGACAACCTCGGGTGAAAGCTCTTTCAGCAATTGACGGGAATCACCCTGCAGCAGCGTCATGCGCGCCGCCGCCTCGGCATAAGCGCCGCCCGCCTCCAGGGCGCGGCTGATACCATCGGCCAGATGGGCATGCATGTCCGGTGATCGTTCGATAAGGGTGACGTCAGCTCCGAGCGACGCGAGCAGGAAGGCATCCCGCCCCAGACCGGCCGTGGCATCGACGATTTTCGGCGTGCGGCCTTTGGTAAAACCGGCGGCTTTCGGCAGGGCCTGTCCGCGCCCTTCGCCGGAGCGGAAACGGTGGCCGACCGCGCCGCCGACAAAATCCACCACGAAACTTTCGTTTTCTTCCTTCATCTGCAACCTCAGAACGGGCAGGGCACGGTATAGATGACGTCGCGGCCATCGGGGTGGCGAAAGCCCACCTCTTGCGCATGCAGCATCAGACGCGGTGCGGCGGCGAGCGCTTCACCTTCGGCATAAAATTCATCGCCGAGAATGGGGTGGCCAAGCGCCTTCATATGCACCCGCAATTGGTGGGTGCGGCCGGTGAGGGGCGTAAGCGCCAACCTCGTCGCAGGAAGCGGCAATCGCTCCAATACCCGCCAAAGGCTTTGCGCCGGCTTGCCATTTTCATGGTCTACGCGGTGGCGGGGCTTGTTGTCGGGATCGATTGCCAGCGGCAGGTCCACTTCGCCCTCTTCGCCCGCAACCGCGCCCCAGACGATGGCCACATAGGACTTGCGCGTCTCACGCTTCTCGAACTGGGCGGCAATCGCCGCATGCGCCTTGCGGTTCAGGGACATCAGCACGATGCCTGACGTGTCCTTGTCCAGCCGGTTGATCATCAGCGCTTTGGGGAACTGTTTCTGCACCCGCGTCATCAGGCTGTCGGAAAGCGCCGGATCGCGCCCTGGCACGGAGAGAAGCCCGCTCGGCTTGTCCAGCACCAGCAGGTCGTCATCCCGGTGCACGATGGTGAGCCAGGGGTCGAGAGGCGGATTGTAGATGGGGTTGGAAAACTCAGATGACATATCGCTTCCTTAGCACGAATTACGCATTCGGACAGTCGCTGGACATGTTCTAGTCCGGAATGTGAAGATTGACGCGCCCGCTGGTCAGGTCGCTCAAGAGCCGGGTCAGCCGTTCGGTTTCTTCGGCCGGAACGGAAAGCAGCATATCCGCGCCGGTGCCGGTGAAATCTTCCCTCTCCAGTCGCAGGTTCGGCGTGGCAGACAGCCG
The DNA here is from genome assembly GCF_005221325.1 of Agrobacterium tumefaciens. NCBI lineage: Bacteria > Pseudomonadati > Pseudomonadota > Alphaproteobacteria > Hyphomicrobiales > Rhizobiaceae > Agrobacterium > Agrobacterium tumefaciens. Next base: position 1,367,719 of record NZ_CP039889.1, read on the forward strand.
CGATTTCACCAGCGCCAGATCGGAGAAGGGGCAGATCAAGGTCGCGCTTACATAGGCGATGACGGGTGAGGTCTCGCCCAGCCGAAGGCAGGCCGCCGCCGTGCCGCCATAGGCGCGCATCAGCCCGCCGCTGCCGAGCAGGATGCCGCCGAACCAGCGGATGACGACAACCGCGACATTATCGAGCGCCTGACCGTCTATCGCCTGAAGGATCGGTTTTCCCGCCGTGCCGGAAGGCTCGCCGTCGTCGCTGAAACGATAGGTCTGGCCGCTTCGCCAGGCCCAGCAATTATGGTTGGCATCGGGGTCCGAATGCACTGCCAGAAAGTTCTTCGCATCCTCCTCACCGGTTACCGGTGCGGCAAAGGCGATGAAGCGGCTTTTTTTGATATCCTGCGAAAAGGTGACGGAGCGGTCGAGGGTGAACATACGCGTTCAATATCGCATATATTCGCGCCCGGAAATCGGTATAAGGCTCTCAATGGTAAAGATGGCTATGGAGAGGGTTTTGAGCGAGGGAAGGCAGGTCGCGATTATCGGCGGCGGGCCGGCGGGGCTGATGGCGGCCGAGATGCTCTCGTCCGCGGGCCATGCCGTGACGGTGTTCGAGGCGATGCCGACCGTGGCGCGCAAATTGCTGATGGCCGGAAAATCCGGCCTCAACATCACCCATGCCGAAGATTACGACAGTTTCCGCCACCGTTTTGGCGAGGCGGAACCGAGGTTGCATGCTGCTCTCGATGATTTCACGCCTGACATGCTGCGCGGCTGGGCTGAGCGGCTGGGGCAGGAAACCTTTGTCGGCACCTCCGGCCGGGTGTTTCCCAGGGTGATGAAGGCTTCGCCATTGTTGCGCGCCTGGCTCGTCCGGCTGGAAGCGCAGGGCGTCACCATCAGGACGCGGCATCGTTGGACGGGTTTTTCGGGCGACCGGCTGGTGTTTGCAACGCCTGATGGCGAGGTCATCATCAAGGCCGATGCCGTGCTGATGGCGCTCGGTGGTGCGAGCTGGCCACGGCTCGGCTCCGATGCCGCCTGGGTGCCGGTGCTGGCGGCCAAAGGTGTGGAGATCGCCCCCTTCCGTCCCGCCAATTGCGGTTTCGATGTCGATTGGAGCGAGATTTTCCGCCAGCGTTTTGCCGGCGAGGCCGTGAAATCCACCGTGACCATGTCTCCGGCCGGAGCCTTTCAGGGCGAATTCGTGATAACGAAGCACGGCATCGAGGGTAGCGTGGTCTATGCCCATTCCACCGCACTGCGCGACCGGCTGGAACAGACGGGCAGCGCGTCACTCGCGATTGATCTTGCAGCCGGACGCACGGTGGAACGGCTCAGCCGCGACCTGGCAAAGCTTGGCCGGAAGGAGAGTTTCGCAAACCGCATGCGTAAGGCCGCCGGCCTCTCCGCCGTCAAGGTCGGGCTGCTGCGGGAGATATTCCCCGATATCGCGGCCATGCCGGATGATTTTGCCGCAGCGAGAGTAAAACACATGGAGATACCGCTCCTGCGGCCGCGGCCGATTGCCGAGGCGATTTCGGCAGCCGGCGGCGTCGCATGGAGCGGTGTCGATGAAAACTACATGCTGGAACGCATCCCCGGCATATTCGTTGCCGGGGAAATGCTGGACTGGGAAGCGCCAACCGGCGGTTATCTGCTGACCGCCTGCTTCGCCACCGGCAAGGCGGCGGCGAAGGGTATGGCCAGATGGCTTGAAGGTTCAGCCTGACAGCCGCTCCGCCATGCCGCCTTCCTCACTATTCGCGGTCCTGACGAGGCAGCGCATGATGGCATCGGTGGTAACAGTGCCGAGTACCTTGGCATTTTCCCCGACAACCGTGGCGCTGCTGACATTTTCACGGACGAGTGCACGCAGGCCTTCCTCAACCGTCATATCCGCATCGAGCTGAAGGCGGGACTGGCCGGAGAATTCCGGCTGCACGATGGCGCCGAGGCGAATGACCCTGCCGCGATTGACCTCTTCCACGAAGGCCTCGATATAGCTGTCGGCTGGCGACATGACGATCTCGGCGGCCGTGCCCTGCTGGATGATCTCGCCGTCACGCAGGATGGCGATCTTGTCGCCGAGCCGCAGCGCCTCGTCGAGATCGTGGGTGATGAAGACCACGGTTTTCTTCAACTCCTTCTGCAGTTCCAGAAGCACCGTCTGCATGTCGACGCGGATCAGTGGATCGAGTGCGGAATAGGCTTCGTCCATCAAAAGGATTTCGGCATTGTTGGTCAGTGCGCGGGCGAGGCCGACACGCTGCTGCATACCGCCGGAAAGCTGGTTGGGATAATGGTTGGAAAAACCCTCGAGCCCTACACGCCTGATCCAGACTTCGGCCCGTTCCTCGCGCTCGCGCTTGTCGACGCCCTGCACCTCAAGGCCGTAGACGACGTTTTGCAGCACGTTGCGATGCGGCAGCAGGCCGAATTTCTGGAATACCATCGCCGTCTTGTGGCGGCGGAATTCCAGAAGATCTGCTTCGTTGAGGCGACAGACATCGGTGCCGCCATAGAGGATTTCGCCGGCAGTCGGGTCGATCAGCCGGTTGACGTGGCGGATCAGCGTCGATTTGCCCGAGCCGGAAAGGCCCATGATGACGGTGATCTGCCCGCCCGGCATGGTGATGTTGATGTCGCGCAGGCCAAGCACATGGCCATGCGTGGTGTTGAGCTCGGCCTTGGACATGCCGGCCTTCACGGCTTCGACATGATTTGCCGCCTTGGAGCCGAAAATCTTGTAGAGGCTGCGAATTTCGATCGATTGACTAGCCATGCGCCACTTCCCGGTGTTTTTGCAGGCGAAGGCCATAGGCCTGGCTGATGCGGTCGAAGATGATGGCGATGCCGACGATGGCAAGCCCGTTGAACACGCCGAGCGTGAAATACTGGTTGGCGATGGCCTTCAGCACCGGCTGACCAAGACCCTGCACGCCGATCATGGAGGCGATGACGACCATGGCGAGCGCCATCATGATGGTCTGGTTGATGCCGGCCATGATGGTGGGGAGTGCGAGCGGCAGCTGCACCTTGAACAGTTTCTGGCGCTTGGAGGAACCGAAAGCGTCGGCCGCCTCCAGCACGTCGTGGTCGACCATGCGGATACCGAGATTGGTCAGCCGGATCATGGGCGGAATGGCGTAGATGATGACGGCGATGACGCCGGGCACGCGGCCGATGCCCAGCAGCATGACGACGGGAATGAGATAAACGAAACTCGGCATCGTCTGCATCACGTCGAGGACGGGATTGACCACGTTCTGCAGGCGGTTGGACCGTGCCATGGCGATGCCGATCGGCAGGCCGATGACGATGGACATCACCGCGCAGACGAAGATCATCGAGACCGTCTTCATCGTGTCTTCCCACATGCCGAACCAGCCGATGGCGAAAAGAATGCCGCAACACAGTGAAACGATGGTGGCGCTGCGGCTGCCAAACCAGGCAAGCGCGCCGACAATAAGAATAACGACCGGCCAGGGCGCACCGATCAAAAGCCTTTCCGCCCAGATGAGAAAGCTCTGCAGGGGTGTGAACAGCCCCTCTATCGCGCCACCATAGGTTCGGGTGAATCCCCGGAATCCCTCGTCGATGACTTTTTTCAGCGCGCGCAGAGCATCGTCATTCATGGTCGGAAATTTGAAAAGCCATTCCATATCCTGTTCTCCATGAAGAACCGGAGGCGGGGATCAATATCCTCCGCACTCCGGGGGTAAAATCGCCAGAGCGCCGCGCGTCCTTCAGGACGCAGGGCGGAACGCTCTGTTGAACCGGCGCATCATCACCCGGAAGCCGACAGGCATCCCGGAACCGATGCGGCGCGGCGTCGCCACTGGCGGACGCCGGTTGCCGGGCAGATATGTGAGGACGCGCTTTTTAAAGGGCGGCCTTGACCTTTTCCGCGACCTCAGGAGAAACCCAACCCTTCCAGAGGGCTTCGTTTTCCTTCAGGAATTGCTTGGCGCCGTCTTCACCGGTTGCCTGGTTGTCGGTCATCCAGGCGATCAGCTTGTTGACGGTGCTGTTGGTCCAGGCGCGCTTGTTGAGATAGTCCATAGCCGGGCCTGCACGGTCGGCAAAGCTCTTGCTGACGAGCGTCTGCACGTCATCGACCTGCCATGCATTTGGCTTCGGGTCCGGACAATCGGCAACCGAGGTGCAGCGCTTCCATTCGGCGGCATCATATTCGGTGCCGAAACCGAGCTTCACCATCTCATATTTGCCGAGCAGCGAGGTGGGGGCCCAATAATAGCCGACCCAAGGCTGCTTGGCTTCGTAAGCCTTGGCGATGGAGCCGTCGAGGCCTGCGGCGGAACCGGTATCGACGAGGGTGAAGCCAGCCTTTTCACCGCCGAAAGCCTTGAAAAGCTGTGCGGTGACGACCGTGCCGCCCCAGCCCTGCGGGCCGTTGAACACGGCGCCCTTGGACTTGTCTTCCGGCGCGGGGAACAGTTCGGGGTGTTTGAAAAGGTCAGGAATGGTCTTGAGATCGGGGTTGGCATCGGCGAGATATTTCGGAATCCACCAGCCCTGGACGGCGCCGTCCGACAGGATCTTGGCGGCTGCGACGACCTTGCCGCCTTCCAGGCCCTGCTTGACGATTTCCGGCTGCAGGCTGACCCAGGCCTCAGGCGCGATATCCGGCTGGCCTTTTTCGGCCATGGAGGTCAAGGTCGGCACGGTGTCGCCGGTCACGATTTCGGCTGAGCAACCATAACCTTTTTCAAGAATGAATTTATCGAGATTGGCGGCGACTTCGGCGGATTGCCAGTTCATGCTGGCGATCGTCACGTTTCCGCAGTCGGCGGCATAGGCCGCGCCGCCTGAAAAGGCGAAGCCGGCAGAAAGAATTGTGGCACCCAAAAGTATTTTCATTTTTGTTCCCTCTGGTCGCGGTGTGGCGAAGACCCGGGCGCTGACGGCACCGCGACCGCCAGCACCCTTATTGAGGCTTAATAATTCCTTTGTGGCCATTCCGTTTGCGGCAATTTCTGGCGTATTGAGGATGCCAATCGTCAAGCAAACAGGCGCCTGGAGGCATATCTTTGAGAAATTCGTGGTGTGAAGCTACTGAAATCTCAAGTTCTTTAGCGCTTGCATCACGATATTTCGGGACCTGTGGAACTTTTCGAATTTTTAAAAAAATGTCGGGAACAATAAGCGGAAGTTTCTGTTTTCTTGGACTTTTCTCTCGTCATGTATTACGGGAGGTTTCCTCTCGATTTTCGTGGTGATGTTGAATGACCAATCTTCGTGCTGCCCCGGTATGGCCGATCGGTGGCGGTGAAACGGGTGAGCTTGTGCGCCGCTTCGACTGGTCGAAGACATCGCTCGGTCCTATTTGCGACTGGCCGCAAAATTTGAGGCAAAAGGCCAATTCCGTCGTCAATTCCCCCATTCCGCAGGTGCTGATGTGGGGCAACGATCATGTGATGATCTATAATGACGGCTATGCCGAGATCGCCGGCAATTATCACCCGCAGGCACTTGGCGGAACGGTGCCCGGCATCTGGCCGGAAATATGGGACTGGAACAGCCGCATCCTGGAAGCCGGTTTCCGCGGCGAGGTGATGGCCTATCGCGACCAGCCAATGACGCTGATGCGACATGGCGTGCCCGAAGAGGTGATCTTCGATCTGTTCTACACGCCGATCTATAACGAGGGCGGCACGGTGGACGGTGTTTTATGCACCGTGCTCGAAAACACCGAAAAAGTGAAGGCGATCGAGGCGCTGGAGCAGAGTCGCAAGGAGCTTACCCGGCTTACGAATGCCCTGCCCATTCTGGTCGGATATGTCGATCGTGATTACGTCTATAAATTCGCCAATGACGGCTATCTGGAATGGTTCGGCCGGCGCGCCGAGGAGGTGATCGGCCACAGTGTGCCCGACATCGTCGGCAAGGAATTTTTCGAGGCCCGCAGGGCCTATCTCGACCGGGCGCTTGCCGGTGAGAAGATCGTTTCCGACACGGTGATCCGCAGGCCGGACGGCAGCCTGCGCGCCGCCGAAATCCGCTATGTACCGCGCTATATTACGGATGGTTCCATCGATGGCATCTATGTGCTGATCATCGACATCGAGGAACGCAAGCGCTCGGAGCAGGAAATCCTCATCAGCAACAACCGTTTCCGCGCAGCAGTAGAGGCGGTGCACGGCGTATTGTGGACTAACAGCGCCGATGGCAGGATGCGGGGCGAGCAGCCTGCCTGGGCCGCCATGACCGGCCAAACCCCTGAAGAATATCAGGATTTTGGCTGGGCGGATGCGGTTCACGCGGAAGACCGGCAGAGTTCCGTCGACAGCTGGAACAGGGCGGTTGCGGAAAAGTCGACCTACATCTGGGAACATCGGGTGCGGCGCCATGACGGCGTCTACCGCATCTTTTCGATCCGCGGCGTGCCGATTTTCGACAAGGACGGCGCTATTGCCGAATGGGTCGGGGTTCACACGGATATTACCGAGCAACGGCGATCGGAAGACACCCTCAAGGAACATGCCAGCAATCTCGAGCGCGAGATTCGTCACCGCATCCGGGCGGAAGAGCAGCTTCGGCAATTGAACGAAGGCCTTGAAGCGCGTGTCGAGATGGAAATGGCGGAGCGCCGCCAGACCGAAAAGGCCTTGCAGCAAGCCCAGAAGATGGAATCCATCGGTCAACTGACGGGCGGTGTGGCGCATGACTTCAACAATCTTCTGCAGGTGATCGCGGGCAATCTGCAATTGCTGTCGAAGGATGTGGCCGGCAATGAACGCGCCGAAAGGCGGCTGGAAAATGCGCTCGCCGGTGTCCATCGCGGTGCAAAGCTCGCCAGTCAGCTGCTGGCCTTCGGCCGCCGGCAGGCGTTGGAGCCGCGCGTCATCAACATCGCGCGTTTCGTCACCGGCATGGACGATCTGCTGCGCCGTTCGCTTGGCGAAGCGATCGAGGTGGAGGTCATTACGTCAGGTGGTCTCTGGAACACCTATGCCGACCCCAACCAGGTGGAGAATGCGCTGCTCAATCTCGCCATCAATGCGCGCGACGCCATGGAAGGGCACGGCAAGCTGACCATCGAAGTTGGCAATGCGGTGCTCGATCGCGATTATGCCCGCAAGCATTCGGAGGTTTCGGCAGGGCAATATGTCATGCTCGCCGTTACCGATACCGGGTCAGGCATGTCGCCGGAGATTCTCGAAAAGGTCTTCGAGCCGTTCTTCTCGACAAAGCCGGAGGGCAAGGGCACGGGTCTCGGCCTTTCGATGGTCTATGGTTTCGCGAAACAATCGAGCGGCCACGTCAACATTTATAGCGAGGTGGGGCAGGGCACGACGGTGAAGATGTATCTGCCGCGCTCCGCTGCCGATGAGGACAGGGAAGTGGTGATGCCGACCGGCCCCGTCGAGGGAGGAACGGAAACCATTCTCGTGGTGGAGGACGACGAAGAGGTGCGCAACACCGTCGTCGAGACGCTTGGTGATCTTGGCTACCGGGTGCTGACCGCCCGTGATGCGCAGGCCGGCCTGACGGTGGTGGAAAGCGGCATTCCCATCGATGTCATCTTCACCGATGTGGTGATGCCCGGGCCTTTGAAAAGCCGGGAAATGGCACGCCGCGCGCAGGAGCGGCTGCCCAATCTCGCCGTTCTTTTCACGTCCGGTTACACGGAAAACTCCATCGTGCACGGCGGCAAGCTGGATGCGGGGGTGGAGCTGTTGTCCAAGCCCTATACGCGCGAAGCGCTGGCACGGCGCATTCGCCATGTGATTGCCAATCGCAAGCAGGTATCGCTGTCGAGAGCACGGCCGGCGGCCACAGCGGGTTATGCGAAACCTTCCGAAGCCGCGAGCGCGGTCGACAGTGAAAACAGGTCGATCCGCGTCCTTCTGGTCGAGGACGATGAGTTGATCCGGATGAATTCGACGGAGATGCTGTCGGAAAGCGGCTTTGCCGTCGTCGAAGCGGGAAATGCCGCGCAGGCGCTGAAGGTTATCGAGGCGGACCGGATAGACGTTCTCGTTACCGATCTCGGCCTGCCCGACATGAAGGGCGGCGAGCTGGCGGTGGAGGCCCTGCGCCGCAAGCCGGGGCTTGCCATCGTGTTTGCGACGGGTGACAGCCATCTGCCGGAAGGGGCGCCTGAAAGCGCGGTCCTGCTGACCAAGCCCTATGATGAGCAGCAGATCGTCTCGGCCGTCGAACAGGCCCATACGGCAAAGGCGACGGGGGCGGAATAGGCCGCCCGGCGTCCTGTTACGGCTCAGTAACCGCGGATCATGTCGACCGTTTCCGGCAAGCCGCCGGTCTGCCGCCAGGCACGGACATTGCCCGCCACGATCCGGGCCGAACTCTCCCGGCTTGTCGGGGCGGAAATATGCGGCAGGACGGTGACTTTCGGGTGCCGCCAGAATGGCGAAGCCGTGGGCAGCGGCTCCTGTTCGAAGACATCGAGAACCGCGTGCGAAATCCGGCCGGCATCTAGCGCAGCGATCAGATCGTCGGCGACGATGACGGCGCCGCGGGCGAAATTGATGAGTGCGGCCCCCTGTTTCATCACGGCGAGACGGCCGGCATCGAGAAGGCCGCGCGTCGCATCGGTGAGCGGCACGAGGCAGACGAGAATGTCGCTTTTTTCGAGCAATGCCTGCAGCCCGTCATCCCCCTTCAGTGTTTCCACACCCGCGATTGCCTTCTCCGAGCGGCTCCAGCCGGCGACGTTGAAACCGGCTTGGGTGAGGCGCTCCGCCGCCGCCGTGCCGAGCGCCCCAAGGCCGAGCAGGCCGATGGTCATCTCGCCGGGGTGGCGGTAGTCCAGCTCCTGCCAGAGCGCCTTTTCCTGGTTCTCGCGATAGGCGGGCATGTCGCGCTGCAGATAATAGGTCCATGCCAGCACAGCTTCCGCCATCACACGGGAAAGCTCGGGGTCCTTCAATCGAACGATGGGCGGAGCCTTGTCGCCCAGTTCCAGCACCAGCCGCTCGACACCCGCCCACAGGCTGTGGATCCATGTGAGGCCCGGAAGTGCGGCAATATCGGCAGGGTCGGGATTGGCGACGATGGCGAAATCCACGGCCTGTTTCTGGTCGTCCGACAATTCGGAAAAGGCGAGGATGTCTTCTTCCGGCATGGCGGCGCGCAGCGCCTGTTTCCAGACGGCTTCCGTTTCCGCATTCATCCGTGAAACAAAGGCGATGGGTGATGGCATGAGATGGGTCCTGCTTGCGATTTGGCTTTCCGCCATCAATGCGCATTTCGCTGGGCAATGCCATCGGTTTGTCGATGGAACCCTCGCAGAAAAAACGGCCCGGTTTTCACCGGGCCGTTTCATGATCAGGCATCTTCCTTCACCGGCGGCTTTGCGTCGCCGTAATAGGCCGAGAATTTCTCGTGATAATGCTCCGAACCGCCGGGGCCAGCATAACGCTGCAATTCCGTCATGTCGGTCTTGTTGAGCACGATGCCCAGCGTCTTGTTGGCGATCTGCGGTTCGTTGGCCATCAGGTTCTGCACCATCTGGATCGGCGTCTTGCCCCATTCGGTGACGAAGACGAAACCGTCCACCTGCGGCGCAAAGGCCTTGGCGTCGATGACGGGAACGACGGGCGCAAGGTCAACGATGATGTAATCGCAGGCTTCGCGGGCAGAATCGATGAATTTGCGCATCCCGGAGGACGAGAGCAACTCACTCGAATGGGCGAACTGGTTGCTGGTGGAAACCGGCAGGATGCCCATCTTGGTGCGCGTATCCACCTTCACCGCCTGCGTCCACGGAACTTCATCGAGCACGACTTCGACAAGGCCGGCGGATTGGCGTGTCGTCAGCATGCGGCTGAGGCCGGGATTGCGGATATCGGCGTCCACGACAAGCGTGCGCTTGCCTGTCGAGGCGATCAGCCCGGCGAGATTGAGCGCCACGACCGATTTGCCCTCGTTCGGCAGGCAGGAAATGACGCCGATCACCCGGCACTGGCGCTCCTGAATGACGACATCCGCCGTCAGCTTCACGTTGCGCAGCGTTTCCGCAAAACTGGAGCGCGGGCTGTCGACGGCAAGGCGCAGCATTTTCTGGAAGGAAACCTGCCCGCTTTCGTCAAGCGTGGCGTTCTCGCCGCCGGGGGTCGCGGCGCTGTTGCCGGTCTTGGCATTTTCCACGCCCCTTTCACCGATGAAGGGCAGGTAACCCAGGAAGCGCATGCGCAGATTGTCACGCACATCATTGCCGGTGTGGAAGAAGCGATCGCGGAATTCGAGAAGCGCTGCGATACCGCCACCCAGCATCAGGCCGAGGATGACCGAAAGCGCCATGGTCATGGTCTTTTTCGGGCTGGAAGGCGATGTCGGCAGGCCAGCTTCGGAAATGATGCGGGCCTTGGCGATCGGCAATGACTGTTTCTGCGAGGCCTCTTCGAAGCGGCCGAGATAGGACTGATAGAGGGTGCGCAATGCGGTTGCCCGCTGCTCGAGTTCGCGCAATTGCACCATGGTGATATTGGCCTGCGAATTGCGCCCCGCGACGCCTTCAATATTGTCGCGCAGCGACTGCACGCGGGAATTGGCAACGTCGTATTCGTTCTTCAGGCTGCCGGTCAGTTGCTGCAATTCCTGATAGATCTGCCGCGAAACCTCTTTCTTTTCAGCGTCCAGCGCAACAGCCTGCGGATGGTCCGCACCGAATTGCTGCACGATACCCTGCTGCCGGTCGGAAATGGTGATGTAGCGTTTGCGAAGATCCTGAATGACCGAATTGTCGGTGTCGCGGGCCGAAACGACGGCATTGTCGACGGCCACGTCCGGTCCCCGGTCGATGATGGACTTGTACTGGCCATAGCGGGCCGAAGCTGTCGCGGCATCCGCCTGCGCGGCGATCAGCTGGCCGTTCAGATCGGCAAGCTGGCCTTCCGACATCAACTCGCCGCGCGAGGAGACGATGTTGTTATCGGATTTGAACTTCTGGACCGCGAGCTCGGCCGCCTGGGCGCGCTGATTGAGGTCTGTCATGCGCTCCTGCAACCACACGGAAGCGCGTTCGCTGGCGTCGAAATTGGCGTTCAGCTGTTCGGTCAGGTAGGCCTGCGCATAGGTCTTGGCAATCTGCGCGGCGAGCTGCCGGTCGGTCGAGCGGGTGGAGATGGCGATGACCGAGCTGCGGCCAACACGCTCCACCGTCAGCGACTGCTGCAGCACGGCGGCGGCCTTTTCGCGGCGTCCGGCGCGGATCGCGGCTTCGGAAACCGGCGGATCGCCCGGCAGGACGAGATCGAGGATACCGCGGACGGAGATCTTGACGAGTTCGACCGGCGACATCGGCGGATTGACGATGGTGTCGTTCTCGTCGAGCTTGGCCTTGTCGACCACGGTCAGCGCCATTTCCTTGGATTTGAGGATTTCCACGGCACTGGCGATGCGGTTGTCGACGATCTGCGCGGCGGGCACCGGCGATTCCTCTTCCGCATAACGGGAAAGGCTTTCATCGAGCAGCACCTGCGTCATCGCGGTGTAAACGGGGGTCGCAAGCACCAGATAAAGGCCGGCCAGAACCACGGCGGCAATGACGGAGACGGCAATGACATTGGCACGACGCACCACGGCGGCCCACAGGCGGTCGAGGTCGATAAACGTGTCGGAATCCTTGCCGGATTCCGGAAAACCGATGTTGGATTTAAAGGTCTTGTGGTGCATGGACCTACCTTGTGAACTAAAAATGGTACGCGGGAAGCCGAGCATCGCTCGCCTTCCCGCCTCCCGTTATTGGTGCGCCGGCCGCCTCCCCGGCGGCGCGATGAAAGTCAGGCCGCCTGAACGCGGCTTTCGTGGTTCGCCACCAGTTCCTTCACCGAAGCGAGGACCTGGGCCTCCATATCCGAACGCATCAGCGAAAAGGCGACGTTGGCGGCAATGAAGCCCTGCTTGCTGCCACAATCGAAGGTGCGGCCCGAATATTTCTGCGCGTGGAACGGCTGCTTTTCGGCGAGCCGCTTCATGCCGTCGGTCAGCTGAATCTCATTGCCCGCGCCTCGCTCCTGCCTGGCGAGAATATCGAAGATTTCGGGCTGCAGGATGTAGCGACCATTCAGGTAATAATTCGAAGGCGCCTTCGAGGGTTCCGGCTTCTCGACCATTTCGGTGACGGAAAAGCCGTGGTTGACCTTCTGGCCGACGCCGACGACGCCATAGGAAGACACTTCTTCCGGCAGGCATTCCTCGACACCGAGAATATTGCCGCCAACCTCGTCGTAAAGTTCCATCAGCCCGGCAATGCAGCCGCGTGCGCCATAGGAAACCATATCAGGCAGTAGCAGGGCGAAGGGTTCCTTGCCCACCAGTTCGCGCGCGCACCAGACAGCGTGGCCGAGACCGAGCGGCACCTGCTGGCGCGTATAGCTGACGGTGCCGGCGACGGGCAGCATCTTTTCCAGCTGCAACACCTGCACGGTCTTGCCGGAGCGGGTGAGCGTGTTGATGAGTTCCGGTGCGCTGTCGAAATAGTCCTCGATGGCGGTCTTGTTGCGGCTCGTTACGAAAATAATGTGTTCGATGCCGGCCTGCATGGCTTCATCGACAGCATATTGCACGACCGGCCGATCGACGATCGTCAGCATTTCCTTTGGCATCGCCTTGGTGGCGGGCAAAAACCGCGTGCCGTTGCCGGCTACCGGAATGACGGCTTTTCTGACAGTTCTGTTCAGGTCCATCGCGTTCTCCTTCATCAAGGTTTGATCTGTCCCCAGTCCCCGCGCAGATTTCGTCCACGCGTCAATTTCACGAAATCTGCCTTTTCACCCCTGTATTCGCCGCGGGCGCAAACATCGCGTCCCGCAACCTCCTCAGCCGCACTGCAATAGGCATTCGCAAATGCCCCAGCACGGCAGGATCCCTGATCGTGGTCTTCAAGGCGCCGAGTATCGAGCGGCTCTTGATGTTTTCCACCAATGTCAAAAAATTATGCGCCAGCCGCAGGCTGCGGGCTCTCGCCTGCTGCGCATCCATGGCGGCGGGCAGCAATGTGTAATGGCTCAGAAATTCCTGATCCGCCCGCATCATCGCCTCGACGTGATGAAGTTCGAGCACACGCGAAATCGAGCCTTCGCGGATATTGTAGATATAACCCGGCTTCGGTTCGATGACGCAGAGACCGCCGGCGGCGAGCGCCGAGGCGAGCAGGATATAATCCTCACCGATGCGGATATCCTCGCGGAAGCGCAGTACCTCACTATTGAGGAAATCTCGTCGGAACATCGGTTTCATGTAGCCGAAGTTGAAAGTGGAGCGGAACAGGATGTTGGACGAAATGAAGTCCTCAAGGGTGAGAACCGCTCGTTCCTCCAGAAATTCTTCCGGAAACATCGTCTCCATCGGTCTGCCATCGGTGTAGACGACATCGAGATTGTCGACCGCGATGACCGCACCTGCGGCCTCTGCCCGGCACATCACGCAGGCGGAGCGTTCCGGGCGGATGACGTCGTCAGAATCGAGCACGGCGATCCAGCGCCCGGTCGCGGCTTCGATGCCGGCATTGCGCGCACCGCCCGGACCGAGGTTTTCTTCAAGCGCAAGCAGGCGGACGCGTGGATCGATGGCGGCAATCGCCTCCACGAACGGGATGGTATCGTCGGCGGAACGGTCATCCACGACGATCACCTCCAGCGTCACCCCGCGCTGGTCGAGCGCGCTTTGAACGGCGGCTTCGATCGTATCGGCGGCATTATAGGCGGCGATGACGAAGCTGATATCGGGCGGCGAGGCAAGGTTCTCCATCAGGTCGCCTCCACCGCACCATATTGGCGGATTTCACGCACGCCGAAGGCGCCGCTCATCGAGCCCATATGCAGTGCGGCACGCAGCGCATAGCGGTTGCGGCGTACGGCGTTGAAACCGTTCAGCGCGGCGAAGACGCCGCAATAAAGCACCTTCGAGCCGGCCTTCAGCACCTGCACCACGCGGCGTGCGCCGGGCTTTTTCTCGGCCAGCACCCGGCCGTGGGTCTGGCCGGAACGGAAGCGGCGCTTGGCAAGCCACATAAAGCTCGCCCTATTTTCCGGAACCGGCTCCGACAGCACCGCATCTTCCGCAAAGACGATGCGGCCGCCGGCGGCATGAAGGTGCGAGAAGAAATGCGTGTCTTCGCCGCCACTCTGGCCGAGCGCCAGCGCGAAGCGCCGGCCCTTCACCGAGGGCGCTTCCATCTTGAGAAGCGTGTTGCAGGTATAACCTGTGATGATTTCGCCATTCACCCAGACCGGAACAGTCGAGTGGAAATCGCCACGTTTCATCCAGCCCGGCGCATTGTCCCGGTAAACCGCAGTGACGGGGCCGAGGACGGTTTCCGCACCGGTCTCATCGGCCTTTTCGAGAAGGGCGGCGAGCCAATGCGGCGGAGCAGTTTCGTCATCATCGATGAAAGCGAGATAATCCGCCTTGCATTCCGACAGGCAGGCATTGCGGGCAATCGAAATATTCGATTTCGGGCAATGCACATAGGTGATTTCGAAAGGGGCGGTTTCGCGCAGGCGATCAACGCTTGCTTTGGCACTCGGCTCTTCATCATTATCGGCGACGATCAAACGAACTTTCACACCTTCCGGCACGTCCAGCTCGAAGAGTGACAGAAGTGTGGCAACCAGCGCCGGGCGTCTGTAGGTGCAGATGCCGATATCGACGGTTTTCGAATCATGCGGGCGGGTGACGGTGTTGTCGGTCATGAGACAGCCTTTCTTCCCCGGAATTTCAGGAGTTCCAGCCAGAAGCCGGTGGACCAGGCCAGATGCATCACCATCGCCGAAAAGGCGGCGAGGGGGCCGTATGGGTTTTTCTGACCTATTGCCATCCACAAGCCATACCCCACACATGCGGCGATCCAGAGGCCGAGCGGAATAAGTGCCGCCCAATGGATGAGCGACAGCAGCGCGAAGATAAAGACCGGCAGCACCGCGAGCGGAATCATCTGGCGGATTTTCGGGATCGACCGGTGTTTTACGAGGTTCTTCGCGCGGCCGCGGCCATAGGCGAGATATTGCCGGAACAGCGGCATGACGCTGGCGCGCGGGTAATAGGTCATGCGGGTCTTGTCGGTCATCCAGATGCGGAAACCGGATTTGCGCAGCCGGAAATCCAGTTCGGCATCTTCATTATGGCTGAAGCTCTCGTCATAACCGCCGACCGCATCGAAGGCGGCAATCCGCATCAGCGCATGGTGGCCATGGTCGATCCAGTGACCCTTGGCGCCTTCGCGGTGCTTGGAACCACCATTGCCGAGCTTGGAATTCTGGGCAATGGCTGTCGCCTTCTGAAACAGGCCGTGGCCGACCGTATCCATGGCGACGACGACGGAATCCGCGCCGGTGCGCTCCGCATCCTCGATCAGCCGCTGGCAATAATCATCGGGATAATCGCCGTGAGCGTCGATGCGAATGAGGTAGTCGAAATCCTCGCCGAAGGTGGCGACCGCAAGGTTGATGCCGGCGCTCTGAATGCGCTTCGGATTGGCGAGAAGCGTGACGCGGTCGTCCGTCGCCGCGAAGGCGGAAACGATATCGCGGGTTCCATCCGTGCTGCCGCCATCGGCAACCACGATGCGGAAAAGACGCCCCTGCATCGCGCCGGTGAATTTGACAAGCAGCCCTTCGATCGTCTTTGCCTCATTGAGGCAGGGAATGACGATCAGCGTTCTGATGCCGGAATGACCAAGACCTTCCATGATTTGCCCCCTACGCACTACACGGGTGAAAACTGCGCTTCACGGGCATGGCCGGAAGCGGATTTGGCGAGTGAGGACAAGTGCTGGACCAGCTGACGGCAATCGTCGCGGTCCGTCAGCCATTGTTTCCTGTCTATTGCCGAGAGGGTGTTGAAGGCGTCCGCATAGGTTTCCGACGTCATCTGGCCGAACAGGACGGCGAGGTCGTCCGGGCGCGCCTGTTGCAGGACAAAACCGATATCGCGTTTTTCGATGAAACGGGCGGTTTCCGTGCCGGCAAGCGCAATCGGCAGGGTGCCGTAAAGGCCGCCCTCATAAAGCCGGTTGGGCAGCAGCCAGCTGGAATTCTGGCCTTCCTCGAAAAAATCGATCGCCCAGGTGAACTGCACCTCGTTGTAGATGGCGGCGAGATCCTCGGGGTTTTTGTAGGGCCCATGGAAATGTACATGCGGGGCGGCGGTCACGAAGCCGTCGAAGTCCGCAAATTCCGAATAGGCCGGCCGGCCGCGCAGGATGATTTCGACCCCTCCTTCCATGCGGCGGGCAAATTCGGCGAGGATTTCGAGCGACTTGCGGCAGCGAAGTGCGCCGAACCAGCCGATTTTCCACGGCTCGCCGGGGGCCGGTGCGCGTGGTTGCGGCGTGGCGGCAAAGGTGGCGTCGAGCGCCAGCACCTTGTTTTCCTGCAACAGGACGGGAAGGTCTAGGCCCGATATGGGCTTGAAATAATGCTCCACGAAGGCCGGAGAACTCGTCACCAGCAGCTTGGCATCACGGGCGAAATAACGCTGCGCGGCATTCAGTATCTGTCCGGGCTTGCCTTCGTTCAGAAGCAGGCGGTGGATGTCGAGACACTCGTAAACCAGCGCCGGCTGGCGATCGTAAAGCGACATGGCTCGCTTCGACAGAGCCAGCATTTCCAGATTTCTGGCCAGGATGACGTCGGGTGCGGGAATGCCGCTTAAGGTTTTGCCCAGCGAGAGGCTGGCTTTGGCCACCGCCGCCATGCGCTGCAGAAACTGCCCGTCGGCGGTTTCTCCGAGCACGACGGGAACGACACGCTCGATCTCCGCCAACCGGTTCTGTCCGCGCCGGAAACCGGCCAGCGTTACCCGTGCCCCACCCGCAAGCAGGGTCATCACCCGCCGGCGAATGGCGGGGTCCGACAGATCATGCGCGAGATAAAGAACATGGGTCATGCGGGGTTCCGGTTTTTAAAATCGGTCAGTTGAGGGCGCAGGCGATGGATTCCGGGAACTGGCACTTGTCGCCGAGTGCCGTGAAGGCAAAATGGTCGACGATCATCTGGGTTGCGCCGGAATAGGAAAACGCGCCCATCCAGTCCTTCAGCGTGTCGGTTCCCCACAGGCTGAAGAAAATCTTCTGGGCGTTTTGCGGAATTTTCGTTTCGTCCGTCACTTCATGGACGAGCTTGCCGTTGACGTAATAACGCAGGCGCTGCGGCTCCCAGACGAAAGCGTAGTCGTTGAAGCTGGCATCGGCGCCACCTTCCACCGGCACCAGCTTCTCATTGCCGCCCTTGGCAGCAATATACTGGTTGAGCTGCACCTTGCCGGTATTCTTGCCCAGCACTTCGAAGTCGATTTCATCGTGCGGTTTCTTGTCGGTCGGGCCGATATAGGTGAAGAAGGCGGAGTTGAGGCCAGAGCCGGTGGCGGCCTTCATGCGGGCTTCATAGGTGCCGTAACGATAACGCCCCTTGGTCTGGATTTCACCGCAGGCGAAATTGCGCTCGCCGGCCTTGGCTTCTTCGAAACCGAGCGTCAGCTGGCCGTTTTCGACCGTCGCCAGCTTCTTTGACCAGGTGCAGTTCTGGTGTGCACCGTTGTTCCAGCCGTCGGAAACGTACCAGAAGCTTCTGTCCATAGAATCGAAGTTCTCGATGAAGGACGTGCCGTTGCCTTCCTGGGCGTGCATCGGCGTTGCGAAAGCCGTGGCCGAGAGGGCGGCGGCAAGAAAAATGCGTGTCTGAACGCGGGTGACAAATGTTGTCATTGGTTCACCTCTGTCGTTGCGAATAAAGCGTTTCGGATGTGGGCGGGCCGATCATGGAGGTTCGTTTGGCTGCAAAATCGGCTTTTGTTTTGCGTTTGCTGTTACGGCTTCCCGTCAGCACGCCATAAATGGCCGGCAGGTATTTGCGGATCTGGGCGTTGCTGATCACCAGAATGACGAAGGCGGACAACGTCGCGCTGATATAGAAGGCGGGGTAGAAATCCGGCCCGCCCTTGTTCCACACCATCCACATCATGACGAGCAGCGGATAGTGGGCGCAGAATATCCAGAAGCTCAGGCTGCCGGTGTCGGCAAGCCGCTGGCCAAGCCGGCTGCGGATCAGGATGGAGGACGAGACCCAGAAACCGAGTGCGCCGAAGACGGCGAGCAGATTGCGCGACATATTGAGCCAGAAGGTGAATTCCGGGCCGGTGAAATAAAGGCCGGTCGCCAGCATGGCGGAGGCGGCGAAGGTCAGCGCCATGATCGGCAAGGCATAGGGATCGAGCGCCTTGACATCGACCCGGTGCAGCGCGAGCGCAATGCCGAGCGAAAAGCTGAAGAGGATGGATTTTTTCTGGACGATGAAGATCGTGAGATCCGGCATGGCGGTGATGATGAGCAGGATTGCCAGTGTCGGCAGCGCGAAACGGCGCATCAGAAAGGCGAGCACCGGCGACAGCAGAATGCAGACGAAGAGATCGCGCAGGAAATACAGCGGCACATTCACCGGCAGCTCTTCGAGCGCCGTTCCGTGGCTGATGATTTCACGCGGGCTGGCGTTCCAGAGATCGGGGAAATAACCGACGCCGACATCGAACAGCTGGATCAGCAGCACAACGGCAAACAGCGCGCCATTCCACAGCAGGAAGGGCAAAAGCACGGTTTTCGACTTGGAACGGATCGTCGCCGGATAATCGAAACCGCTCATGCCGCGACGAAACAGCAGGTAACCGGAAATGGCGCTGAGACAGGGCACGCCGATGCGAAACAGCGCATCGCCGAGGAAAACCCTTAGCCAGTCGAAGAAGCCGTAGAGGCCGAGAAACGGGCTGGTTTCGGCATCGTGCGGCACATGGACGAACACGATTCCTGATATCAGCAATATGCGCATCAAATTGATACGGGAGGATAGGTTCTGATCGACAGTCACATCAGTCACCCCTATTGGGCGGCGTCCACCCACGCCGCGTTGCAACCAGAGCGAACTTAAGCCCGCACTGGAAAGTCTGGTTTCGACTTTGGGATAAAATGTGGCGACGCGGGAAAAACACAAGCTTAGATTTTGCGGGTGAATGTCTGGCGTTTTAGCCATTTTTATCGTTGCGGAAAGTCAAGTGTATGAAATTAAATAAGATTTATGAAATTTAGCCGTCGTTAAAAATCGCTGAACTGTGTGGAATTGTCATTTGCCGTGATGCTGCGCTGCAAAAATAGCGGTGTCCAGCCTTGCCGCGGCGGAGGGGATTGCCGCGGCAGGGACCGGTTAGCGGCGGAAATGAGGCGCATTTTTCAGTGAAATTTCTAACCTTGGGTTGCAGTGTCGCGCATGCGCCGTGATTTCACCATCCCAAGGATTTTTCCAAGCAGCGCCCGTTCGGTCAGCAGGATCAGGATGCCATAGATGGCGCCACCCACGGCCGCGCCGATAAGAACTTGAAGGGTAGCGCTCGGGATATGACCCGCAAGGGCGTGAAGCAGATAACGCACCGCAACGGCCATGATCAGTGCCGCGATCATCGGCCTGCTGCTGACATAGAGGCCTCGGAAAAACGGCGTATCGCTTGCCTTGAATACGGCCCAGGAATAGGCGACCAGTGTCACCGCATTGACGATGCAGAGCCACACCATGGCGTCGATCAGCGTGCCATAAAGGGCGGCAAGCCACACCGCAACCGTGGTGACGATGGCGCGGACCGTCGCCGACCAGAACAGCACGCGGCCGTAACCAGCCCCTTTGAGATAGGGGATGAAGGTGCTGCAGGGGGTGAGAATGGCCTTGGAAAGGGCGAGAAGACCGAGAACCGGCCAGGCATAGGCCCAGTTCTGTCCGAAGATGACGAGCATGGCCGGCTCTGCCACGGCCCAGAGGCCGAACATCATCGGCGCGAGCAGCACGGTCAGCACCTGCGTGCTGAACATCAGGGCGTCGCGCCGGCGCTGGGGATCGTCCATCATGCGGCTGAAGGCCGGGAACAGAACACCCATGACGGCTGATAGCACTACCTGATTGGGAATGCTGGCAAAGCGGTTGGAGGCGGAATAGGCGCCGGCATCCGCCAGCCCGAGATGCCGGGCGATCACCACCATCGGCGACTGGAAGGTAACGAAATTGGCAATTTCCGAGCCCATCAGCCCGGAGCTGAAGCCGAGAAGCGGCACCAGCCGGCGCGGTTTCATGACGAAACGCGGGCAATAGCGCGAGACGGCATAAAGCCCGACAAGACGGATAAGGGCGGCGGCAAAAAGCTGGATGATAAGCGCCCAGACGCCAAAACCGAGAAGCGCCAGAGCCACGGCAACCACCGCCGCGATGCTTTCCGAAGCCATGCTCCACAATGCGTCCTTGCTGAAATTCATGCGCCGGGCGAGCAGCGAATAGGCGACATCGCCGGCCAGCTGCAGCGGGATGAGGAAGGCCATGATGCGCAGCAGGTAGGCGCTTTCCACCGCGCCGAGCAACCCGCCGAAAAATTCCGCGAAGATGTAGAGGACAGTGGCCATGGTGCAGGAGATCGCCAGATTGGCCCAGAAGACGGTATGGATCGTATCCATATCTTCTTCCTTCTCGACGATCAGCGCAGAGGTCAGTCCCGCGCCGGCGATCATGGTCAGGAACTGTACAACCGTTAGTCCTACCGCCACCACCCCGAATTCTTCCGGAGAGAGGAGACGTGCGAGGATGGGGACCGTGACAAACTTAAGCCCGAATGTCCCTGTTTTTGATAAAACGCTCCAGCCGACATTCGTGGTGATGGTCTTTACATTTGGCGCTGGGGGCATACAAGCATCCTGTTTCTGGAGGCCGGCGGGAGGAAGCCGGTTGGGAGTTGCCGATACCATCGGGGCCGCTTTTAGGATCGGGCCCGACACTTCTTGATCAACGCAAGGGGCGAAACAATGGCAAGATTTACTGTCGTCATTCCCTACTACCAAAAGCAGCACGGTGTCTTGGGACGTGCACTCGCATCGGTTTTTGCGCAGACTTACCAGGACTTCGATCTTGTCATCGTAGATGACGAATCGCCATACCCGATCGACAAGGAACTTGCGGAACTTTCGCAAGAACAGAAAGACCGGATTATCGTCATTAAACAGGCCAATGCCGGCCCGGGCGGTGCGCGCAACACGGGTCTCGACCATGTGCCTGATGGCACCGACTATGTCGCCTTTCTCGATTCCGACGATATCTGGACACCCGACCATCTGCAAAATGCTGCCTTCGCGCTTACGACCTATGGCGGTGAGTGCTACTGGGCATCCATGCAGGCAAGTGACGAATTTTATTACCATTTCGCCATTTCCGAGCTGGAGAAGAATGAGGGCGCGGCACGGCTTTCCGAGAAACCGCTGGTGATCGAACTGCCGGATCTCGCAAGCGTCATGCTGCGTAACTGGAGCTTCCTGCATCTCTCCTGCATGGTGATCGGCCGTTCTCTTTTTGAAAAGATTCGCTTCGATCCGGCGCTTCGTCTGGCGGCCGAAGATGTGCTGTTTTTCTGTGATTCCATCCTTGCATCGAAGCGCACGCTTCTATGTGACGACGCCGGCGCCATGCGCGGAATGGGGGTCAATATCTTCCACAGCATCGACAATACCTCGCCGGAATTCCTGCGCCAGCAGTTCAATACCTGGGTGGCGCTCGATACTCTGGAGGGGCGTTTTTCACGCCGGCCGGCCGATGTGGCCTCCATCGCCTCCTATAAAAATACCGCCCGCAAACAGGCGCTGTGGAGCCAGGCCGGCAATCTGAAACGGCGCAGGGCACCCCAGTTCGGGCTGCTGTTCAAATGGGCGATGCGCGATCCCGCACTGCTGCGGGCCGCTTTCGAGCTGGGTGCAGGAAAAATCGTCCGCTCAAGATGAGCGAATTCTCGCCCGCAAGAATTTATATGTTTTTTTACCCAGGAGTGACCTCATGAAACCTTACCACTGGGAATCTCATCATGGCAATTTTGGTGACGATCTCAACCTGTGGCTGTGGGATTTTCTGCTCCCCGGCCTGCGCGATGTGCATGATGACGTCATGCTGGTCGGCGTCGGCACTGTCCTGAACGATATTCTTTTGCCCGGAAAACAGCGCAAGCTGGTGATCGGCAGCGGTTATGGTTATGGCGCAGTGCCGGATACCAGCACCGAGTTCTGGGATATTCGCTGCGTGCGCGGCGAAAAAACCGCGGCGAAGCTCGGGCTCGCACCCGAAAAGGGCATTGTCGATCCGGCCGTCATGGTCACCGAGATGCCTGACTTCAAAGGCCTGCCCAAGCTTTACAAGAAGACCTTTGTTCCCCATTGGGAATCTGCGGAATTCGGCATGTGGGAAACCGTGTGCGAACCGGCGGGGCTGACCTATCTTGACCCGCGCGGTGAGGCAAAAGCGGTCATCCGCGCCATTGCCCAGTCGGAATTCATCGTGGCCGAATCCATGCACGGCGCAATCCTTGCCGATGCCTTCCGCGTGCCGTGGGTTGCTGTCAGCACCTCGCTGTCGATCAACAGCTTCAAATGGAGCGACTGGGCCGGCAGCGTGGGTGTCGACTATCAGCCGCGTTATGTTCCGGTCTCCACCCGCGCCGAGGCCGCGAAAAAGGGCTCGCGTTTCTGGGGCATGAGTTTCCCGTCGCCATCAGCACCCGCCATCACCGAGGCCGGTTCTGCCGCGGCGCATGAGGGCCCGGCCCATGAGGGTGACGTGCTGGTGCGGCCGCGGGAAACGCAACCCCGGTCGTTGCGCAAACTGGCCAAGCAGGTGCTGGCCGCACCTTCGACGCTGGCGCTCTGGCAGGCAAGCCGCGCGGAGCCGCGCCTCAGTCCGGATGGCCGGCTGGAGGAGCGCAAGGAGCGTTTTGCCGCCGTTCTGGAAACGGTGAAGCGGGATTATCTTTGAGAGGAGAAGCGGCGGCTGAAAAAGAAGCCGCTAACCTCTCCGCCGTCATCCTCGGGCTTGTCCCACTGCTGTCCGGTTTAAATTTGTAGACATGGCGCACGGTGTTGATTCTACTCGTATTCGAACGTTTGGCGACGATCTCGGACACGAACAGGAAAAACACCGTGCGGCACTACAATAGCGTATTCCACGATCTGTTGAAGCGGGTGGCGTGGAGCAGGTTCGACAGGCTTGTGGATGAGCATGGCGCCGACAAGCATGTGCGCCGGCTGTCAACGAAGAGCCAGTTCATCGCCCTGCTTTACGGCCAGTTGTCCGGAGCCGTCAGTCTGCGCGAGATCGTCGGCGGCCTCGAAAGCCATGCCGCGCGGCTTTATCACGTCGGTGCAAGGCCGGTGTCGCGCTCGACGCTGTGCGATGCCAATGCACGGCGCTCAAGCGAGGTCTTTGCCGGTCTGTTTCGCGAGATGGTCGCCCGCGCGGGCCGCGGGTTGCGCCGGTCGGTGTCGGAGGCCACCTATCTCATCGACGCGACCGGCGTTCGGCTGAGCGGAGCCGGGTGCGACTGGGCACGGTTTTCCCATCAGGCCTGCGGCGCCAAGGTTCACGTCGTCTACGACGCCGATGCCGAGCGACCGATCTATGCGGCGGTCACGCCCGCCAATGTCAACGACATCACAGCCGCCAAGGCCATGCCGATCGCGGCGGGTGCGACCTATGTGTTCGATCTTGGCTATTATGATTTCGGCTGGTGGGCGGCGCTCGACAAGGCCGGCTGCCGCATCGTCACGCGGTTCAAGTCCCATACGAAGCTGACCGTAACAAGCCAGCAAGCTGTCAGCGGCGATGGCATCGTCCTCTTCGATCGCATCGGGCTTCTGCCCGCCCGCATGGCGGCAAGCCGCCGCAATCGGTTTGGCGACCCCGTGCGGGAGATCACAGTCAGGACGCAGACGGGCAAGGTGCTGCGACTGCTGACCAACGATCTCGACGCGCCCGCACAGGAGATCGCCGATCTCTACAAACGGCGCTGGGCGATCGAACTGTTCTTTCGCTGGGTCAAGCAGACGCTGAGGATTCGGCATTTCCTTGGCAACAGCGAGAACGCCGTGCGCATTCAGATCGCCGTGGCGCTCATCGCCTATCTATTGTTGCGCATGGCGCAGGCAGACCAGAAACTCGTCCAAAGCCCACTGGCATTCGCACGCCTGGTGCGCGCCAATCTTATGCATCGCCGAAGAACCGACAGCCTCACAAGGCCGCCACCAGCGAAAACCGCCGATCCAAGACAGATGACACTTCTCGGAATGGAAATTTAAACCGGACAGCAGTGGCACAGGGCCGAGGATGACGGCAGAAAATTTGGTGAGGTGGTCTTTCCCCCTCACGAAACCGGCGTGCCATCCAGCAGATAACGTACATCCCGCACCGGCGGCGTTTTACGGAAGCGGGCAGTCTTGTCGCTCCAGATGCCGCGCGTGATGGCGGGCAGGGCCGGTAGCCGCGTGAGCGCATGGCTTAGCGCGCCGCCCATGCCTTTCTGCTTTTTTGTATCGAGAAAATGGCGAAGCTCGAATTTGGCGCGGATGTGTTTTTCATGTTCGCTCAGGATCGCCTTTTCCTCGGCCGAGAGCTGGCAGCCGGCCAGAATGGCCTTGTCCGCCTCGTATAGACGAAGAAGATCTTCAGTGCGGTGGCGGCCGCTCAGGGAGTTGCCGCGAACGATCGCGCCGTAACCGCAATGGCGGATGACTTTATAACGGGCGCCAGCGGCAAGGGCCCGTACGTAAAGTTCATAATCCTCGCCGAGCCGCAGGCCCTCGTCATAACGCAGTGCATGTTTGTCAAGAAAAGCGCGGCGTATCACCGGCTTCAGGAAGCCGGTTTCCCCGCGTTCCACGCCGGGCCTGGAAATATTGCCCTCCACGAATTCCGTGAGCGACAGATACCGCGCCTGCGGTTCGAAGCGTAGCGGCTGCATGGAGGATGCGCCTGGAACCGATTGCTGGATGAAGGCGATATTGTCGGCCACCAGGTCCCAGTCGTCATCGGCCAGCATGGCGGCAAAACGGCCCCGGAAAAAGAAGTCGTCCGCATCGAGAATACTGATGAGCGGGGCGGAGGAAATCGAGATCGCATGGTTGCGCGCGGCCGAAGGGCCACGATTGATGTCGAATCGCACAACCCGGAGCCGCCCCGTGCCGTCATCCGCCGCATGTGCCACATCGCTTGTCGTATCGGTGGAACCGTCGTCGATCACCACGACCTCGCCGACTTCCGGTTCCACAAGTGCGGAGCGAATGGCGATATCGATCGTTTCGGATGCGTTTTTCGCAGCGATGATGACGCAAATGGGCTGTGAACCGCTCACCATGTGTTGTCCTTCTGCTTTGACCAACCGTCGGGATTTGGCCAGCAGAAAGTGTCAGGGGTGTGGATGCAAGCGATTTTTTTGCGACGCAATAAATGAAGCTTCTTAAAAGCTCACATATCGCTCAGTTTGGCACCATGCGGCGGGGCGCTTTTGACCGTGTCCGTCGTAATCGTCTCGGCGTTACGATCCAGCGAGAAGGTTTCCCGCATCCGCCGTTTTTCGCGGGCGACAAGAACCAGAATCCCAATAAAATAACCGACTTGCAGAATGACGGCACAGATGAGGGTCTGGATGAAGGCCGTATAGAACGATCCGTGGATGAAGTATGTGGCAACCGCAAAAGCAAGCAATGCACCGATCATGCTGAAAAAAACACGAGGTGCATACATGGTGCTCTCCTCCCGAGAACGATTTCTCCGTTTTTGGCTGCGCTGCGGCATTTTTTTTCTTTGCAAGAAATATACGATGAGACCGGTGTTGTTTCAACACACATATATACTTCTTCTAACTCCAGCCGCATGAAATTTCGGTAATCTCGATTGGTAAATTCCTTGGTAATCGGTGAATTCCCCCCAATCGGGGCTGCCGCACAATGCCGCTTCATGCTTCTGAGGGGCATGAAACCGTTCTCACGCAGCGATTGCAGCCTGTCTTACGCCCTCTGCAGACTTCGTTAACCATCTCGCCTTTAAAAAGTCGGTATTGATTCCTCAGCAAGAGCAAGGTGCCCGCGTGACAACGAGTTCAGAAGTAATCGCCTTTCCGGCAAAGAACCGCATTGCCGACGTAAAACGATGTGCAACCATGCTCGACCGGCTGCATGGTGTGGAGGCGAATGATTTCTGGCGCAGGGAGTGCCGCGAGCTGGCTGCCCGCCTGATGGCGCTCGGCTATGAGGACGCCGCCATGCGGCGCGAGGTCATGGAGTTTCAAAACGCGGTGCAGGCGGAATTGTGGACGGGCGACGCCACGCCTGAGGCACGCCGCGACAGCCATTGAAGGCCCCCTGTTTCCCATAAAAAAGCCGGCGGGTGCCATACCCGCCGGCTTTTTTGTTCGTGCTGTTTGATCAGGACGCGCTGGCGCCGCGCGTGCGTGCAACGCCATCGAGTGCCGGTTTGTATTTGGGGTCCAGCCGCGCTGCGTGCGAATAGGACTTGGCGGCCTTGGCCATATCGCCGCGGCGCTCATAGACCAGCGCCTGGTTGGCCCAGGATTCCGCCACATTGCCATCCAGCGAAATGGCGTGATTGAAATCGGCAAAGGCGTTTTCGTCGTCATTCAGCGCGACATAAGAAAGACCGCGACCGTTATAGGGCTCCGGCGACGTCGATGACAGCGAGATTGCCTTGGAGAAGTCCTCGATCGCCTGGGCATGCTGGTTGCGCAGCTGGTAGATCAGGCCGCGATTGTGCCATGCGCGCCCGTCGGTGGTTTCCAGCTCGATGGCGCGGGAGAAATCGCTGAAGGCTTCGTTCACGCGGCCAGACTGGCGGTAGAGATTGCCGCGGCCGATCAGTGCCACATCATAGCTTGCATTGATCTGCAGGGCGGCGTTGTAGTCCTGCAGGGCCTGCTGCTGCTGTCCGCTGTTGCGGTAAACGAGCGCGCGGTTGGCATAGGCCTGGTAAAAGCGCGGGTTCAACTGCAGCGCCTTGTTGAAGTCCTCGATGGCGCGGCGCGAATCGCCGGCGCGGCCATAAGCCGAGCCGCGGACATTGTAGCCTTCCGGATCCTGCGGATTGGCGTTGATGACCGAGGTGAGCGAGGCGATGTTTTCCTGCGAGCCCTGGGCACGGTCGATCCTGAACACATCGTCCGTCTGGTTGGATGTCGCACAGCCGGAAAGGCCGGCAAGCACGGTGCAGATGACCAGAGAAGCGCGAAACCCTCTGTTGTTTTTCAATGGCAACCGGCGCGTGGAGGCATCGGCGTTTTTCACAACACAGGTGTCGACAGCGATCATTCGGTGTGGGTTCCCTCGCAGGCCGGTCTCAAAAACATTCTCCGGCCACAAACACAAAGAGCGGTGGCGAATTGATCGCCCCCGCCCAACAAGCATTCAAAAACGTCCAAAAGACGGCCTATTAACGGCCTGCGCGGGGGGCTGCAACCAGACCTTCGCGCTGTGCACGCTTGCGTGCCAGCTTGCGAACGCGGCGAACGGCTTCAGCCTTTTCGCGGGCGCGCTTCTGGGAGGGCTTTTCGTAATAATCGCGCATCTTCATTTCACGGAAAATGCCTTCGCGCTGCATCTTTTTCTTCAGGGCGCGGAGCGCCTGATCAACGTTATTGTCGCGGACTAGTACCTGCACGTTAAACCCGTTCCTTTAGTTTGGTTATCTTGCTGTGCGAATAAAGGCATTCGCACGCAAACAAAAATGGTCCGTCCAGCTGGCGAGCCGGGCGATTGGTGACGTGCAATATCAGATCATTTGCAGCAAGTCCAGCCGGTAAGGCATAATCCACCGGCAAAATACAACGAGCCTCGCAATGTCGAAACAAAATCATTGCGACGTCGCAAAATGAATATTGCCTCCCATCCCGATTTGCCATGTGTATGATACGGGCCGAGACTATGTTTGCGGCCTCTGGCCGGTTCTTGAGGAGCAGATTGCGAATGCGCAAATATTCCGTTTTTGCCGTGGCGCGTGAGGCGTTGCGGGGTCATAAAGGGTGGGATGCGCAATGGGCCTCACCCGAGCCGCGCAAGGATTATGATGTCATCATCATCGGCGGCGGCGGCCACGGGCTGGGCGCTGCCTACTATCTGGCCAAGGAGCACGGCGTCACCAATGTCGCGGTTCTGGAGAAAGGCTGGCTCGGTGGCGGCAATGCCGGCCGCAACACAACCATCATCCGTTCCAACTATCTCTATGAAGAGAGCATGGATATTTACGAGCATTCCCTGAAGCTGTGGGAAGGCTTGAGCCAGGATCTCAATTACAACGTCATGTATTCGGCGCGCGGCGTAATGATGCTGTCGCACAATATTCATGACCGGCAATCCTTCAGCCGCCATATCAATGCCAACCGTCTTTACGGGATCGACAATGAGTGGCTGACGCCGGAGCAGGCGAAAGCCTATTGCCCGCCGCTCGATATATCAGGCAATGCGCGTTATCCGATCAACGGTGCAGCACTCCAGCGCCGCGGCGGCACGGCGCGCCACGATGCGGTGGCCTGGGGTTATGCGCGCGCGGCCTCCGACCGCGGCGTGCACATCATCCAGAACTGCGAGGTCACGGGCATTCGTCGCGGACCTGACGGGGCTGTGACGGGCGTCGAGACCAATCGCGGTTTTATCGGCGCGAAGAAAATCGGCGTTTCCGCCGCCGGCCACTCCTCCGTCATCATGAAAATGGCTGACGTGCGGGTTCCTCTGCATTCCAATCCGTTGCAGGCGCTGGTGTCGGAACCGCTGAAGCCGATCTTCCCCTGCGTCGTCATGTCCAACACGGTGCATGCCTATATTTCGCAATCCGATAAGGGCGAGCTGGTGATTGGTGCCGGCACGGACCAGTATAATTCCTATTCCCAGACCGGTGGTCTCCAGATCATCACCCACACGCTGGACGCCATCTGCGAGCTCTTCCCGATCTTCCGCCGCGTGAAGATGATGCGCCAATGGGGCGGCATCACCGACAACACGCCTGACCGTTCCGCCATCCAGAGCGTGACGCCGGTGCCAAACCTCTTCGTCAATTGCGGCTGGGGTACGGGTGGTTTCAAGGCGACACCGGGGTCGGCAAATCTTTTCGCGCATCTCATCGCCCGCGGGGAACCGCATCGTCTGGCCGCCGGTTTGACGCTCGACCGGTTCCGCACCGGCCGCCTGATCGACGAGGCTGCCGCTGCCGCGGTGGCCCATTGATGCTGGCGGCGGCCATGCTTGCGATCAACATATCCGGCGCGGCCGTGGCCGTGCCCGCCGGCAGCGTCATTCCCGAGGCGAAGGATTTCCGCAGCCAGAAAATTGCGAAGATGCAGGGCGAGAAAGACTGGCCCTTCATGGCGGAAAAAGGCCTGCTTCTGTGTGCTCCAAGTCTCGCGGACAAGATGGTTTATTTTGTCGGCGAGAAGGAGGATGGCGAGCAGGACTACCCCTTCGCGATCGACACCGACATGATGGCGGTTGCCATCGTCAATATGGGCCGCGCCTCGGCGCTGCGCCCCTTCGATAATTTCGAGCAGCTTTTAAAGCGGCTTTCCCCCTTCGTAGCCATGGGGAAGCGGCTGTGTGACCAACCCGCCGGAACAGCGCTTCCGGAAAATTCTCTCTAGGTGGAGCGACGATGCTTCTGATCCATTGCCCCTATTGCGGGGAAGACCGTTCCGAACTGGAATTCCGCTGGGCGGGCGAAGCCCATATCGCCCGACCGGAAAACATCGCCGATATCTCCGACGAGGCCTTTGCGGAATATTTCTTCATTCGCGACAATGACAAGGGCCTCGTTTTCGAGCGCTGGCGTCACATTCACGGCTGCGGCCGTTTCTTCAACGCCGCCCGCGATTCCGTCAGCGATAAATTCCTGATGACCTACAAGGCCGGCGAAGCGAAACCGGATACTGAGACGGTCCTTTCCGCAGAAAAGGGAGCCGGGCAATGAGCGGCGACTATCGTATCAAGGGCGCCGGCCGTCTCACCCCGGCCAGAACCGCGCGTTTCACCTTCGACGGCAAGATCTATCCGGCACTGGAGGGCGATACCGTTGCGTCAGCGCTTCTGGCCAATGGCGTGCATCTGATCGGCCGTTCATTCAAATATCACCGTCCGCGCGGTTTCCTGTCCGCCGGGCCGGAAGAGCCGAACGCGCTGATCGATGTGTCGCGGGACAGCCTGCGCAAGCAGCCCAATGTGCGCGCCACGGTTCAGGAAGTGTTCGACGGGGCCATCATTGCCTCGCAGAACCGTTTCCCGTCGCTGTCCTTCGATCTGAGCGCCATCAACGACCTTCTGTCGCCGATGTTCGCGGCTGGCTTTTATTATAAGACCTTCATGTGGCCGAAGGCCGCCTGGCACAAGATTTACGAACCGCTGATCCGCCGTGCGGCCGGTCTCGGCAAGGCGCCGAGCGAGCCGGATGCCGATCACTATTCCGGCCGTTATGCCCATTGCGACGTGCTGGTCGCAGGTGCCGGTGTTGCCGGTCTGACGGCGGCCTTGTCCGCGGCGAAAACCGGAGCCAGCGTCATTCTGGTGGATGAAAATGCCGAAGTCGGCGGCGCGCTGCGCTTCGATACCGGCGCGGTCATCAATGGTCTTCCCGGTTACGAGTGGGCGCAGAAGGTTCTCGCCGAGCTGCAGTCCATGCCGAATGTGCGGGTTCTGACGCGCACGACGGCCTTTGGGTATTACAACCACAATTTCGTCGCGCTGGCGGAGCGCGTCACCGATCATCTTGCCACACCGGCCAGACACCAGCCGCGTGAGCGGCTGTGGCAGGTGCGCGCCAAGAAGGTCGTGCTCGCGGCAGGCGCGATCGAGCGCCATATGGTCTTTGCCAATAATGACCGCCCAGGCATCATGCTGGCTGCGGCTGCCCGCACCTATCTCAACCAGTACGGCGTGTCCGTCGGCCATAATGTCGGTGTCTATACTGCCCATGATTCGGCCTATGAGACGGCCTTCGACCTGAAGAAGGCCGGCGTGAAGATCGCCGCCATCGTCGATTGCCGCGAGAACCCGGATCAGCGCCTGCTGGACGAGGCACGGGCGCTCGGCATCGAGGTGCTGGCGGGCTATAGCGTTTACAACACCGCCGGCCGCCTGCGCGTCTCTTCCATGACGGTTGGCCGCAATGGTGGCTCCAACAAGCGCAAGATCGCCATCGATGCGCTTGTGGTTTCGGCCGGATGGACGCCATCCGTGCATCTCTTCTCGCAATCGCGCGGCAAGCTGAAGTTTGACGCGGCTAACCAGCGTTTCCTGCCTGACGTCCATGTGCAGAACTGCGTTTCCATCGGCGCATGCAACGGCACGGACGATCTTTCCGCGATCATTGCCGAAGCGGCCGTTGCCGGCGGTGGTTCGGTAGGGTTCTCCGGCGAGAATGTCCGGGCCTGGACCGGCGGCATGATCGGTGCGGCCGAAGGCGCGGGTGAGGGCACCGGGGTCAAGGCCTTCATCGATTTCCAGCACGATGTCTGCGCCAAGGATATCCGCCTCGCCGTGCGCGAAGGCATGCATTCCGTCGAGCATATCAAACGCTTCACCACCAATGGCATGGCGTCGGATCAGGGCAAGATGTCAAACATGCATGGCCTCGCCATCGCATCGGAAGCGCTGGGTCGGGATTTGCCCAAGGTCGGTCTCACCACCTTCCGCCAGCCCTATACCCCTGTTACCTTCGGCACGATCGTCAACCATTCGCGCGGCGCGCTGTTCGACCCGGCCCGCAAGACGCCGATGCATGAGGAAGAGCTGGCGGCCGGCGCGGTGTTCGAGGATGTCGGCAACTGGAAACGCGCCTGGTTCTTCCCGCGTGCGGGTGAAGACATGCACGAAGCGCTCAACCGTGAATGCAAGACCGTTCGGACAAGTGTCGGCGTGTTCGATGCCTCGACACTCGGCAAGATCGAAGTGGTAGGCCCGGATGCGGCGAAGTTCCTGAACCTCATCTACACCAATGCCTGGGACACGCTGAAACCCGGCCGCTGCCGTTATGGCATCATGACCCGCGAAGATGGCTTCGTTTACGATGACGGTGTTGTCGGGCGTCTGGCCGAGGACCGTTTCCATGTGACGACGACCACGGGCGGCGCGCCGCGTGTTCTCCAGCATATGGAAGATTATCTTCAGACCGAATTCCCAGATCTCAATGTCTGGCTCACCTCGGCAACCGAACAATGGGCTGTCATTGCCGTGCAGGGCCCGAAGGCGCGAGAGGTGATCGCGCCTTTCGTCGAGGGCATCGATCTGTCGCCGGAAGCCTTCCCACATATGGCGGTGGCCGAAGGCAAGTTCTGCGGTGTGCCGACGCGGCTTTTCCGCGTCTCCTTCACCGGCGAACTCGGTTTCGAAATCAATGTCCCTGCCGATTACGGCGCAGCCGTCTGGTCCGCGATCCGCGACAGGGCGGAAGCCGTGGGCGGTTGCCTTTACGGCACCGAGACCATGCATATCCTGCGTGCGGAAAAGGGCTATATCATCGTCGGTCAGGATACGGACGGTACGGTGACGCCTGACGATGCCGGGCTCGCCTGGGCCGTTTCCAAAAAGAAGACGGATTTCGTCGGCATTCGCGGCCTGAAACGCATTGATCTGACGCGCAGCGGCCGCAAGCAACTCGTTGGTCTGAAGACGAAGGACCGGCTGACCGTGCCCGACGAAGGCGGCCAGATTGTCGCCGACCCGAACCAGCCGAAGCCGATGACCATGCTCGGCCATGTCACCTCCGCCTATTGGTCGGAAAATCTCGGCCATTCCATCGCTTTTGCGCTGGTGGCGGATGGCAGGGCGCGTATGGGCGAAACGCTCTACATTCCGCTTGCCGATAAAACCATTGCCGTCGAAGTGACCGACATGGTCTTCCTCGATAAGGAAGGAGCCCGTCTCAATGGCTGACATGCTGCACGCAAAACGCAAATCCGTGCTTGAGGATTTCCACGGCGGCTCACCTTTTGTGTCGCTGAAATCCGCTGCTTCCGCCTCGCGGCTGTCGTTGCGGGCGCGGGAAAGTGCCGTACCGGCGCTATCGGAAGCGCTCGGCCTTGCGCTCCCCACCAGCCCGAAAGGCTCCGTCACGTCAGGCCTGCGCTCCGTTCTGTGGCTTGGCCCGGATGAGTGGCTGGTGATCGATCAGGGCGAAAGCGACCTGATGGCGGCACTTGCCGGCGTCTCCGGCCTGTTTTCCGCAACCGATGTTTCCCACCGCAACACGGCCGTCATCGTCTCCGGCCCCGGCGCGGAAGCAGCACTCAATGCTGGCTGCCCGCAGGACTTGTCTCAAGCAAGGTTCCCGGTGGGCGCCTGCTCGCGCACCGTTTTCGGCAAGGCCGAAGTGGTGCTGCTGCGCACGGCGGATGATACGTTCCGGGTGGAATGCTGGCGCTCCTTTGCGGAGTATGTCGGTGGGCTGCTGCAGGAAGCGGCGGCTGACGTGGCGGTCTAGCGGCTCCATCCCCGCCATTCGACCCATCGCCCATGGAAATCGGCACGGCCGATCTCCTGTTTTTCACCCGTCGGCCAGATTTGCAGGGTAATGGCGGCACCATCAGGTGTCGCATCCGCCTCCATTTGCAGGCGGGCAAGCGGGGCCTGCGGCGTGGCGCGGGCTCCAGCCTCGGTGATCAATGCCTCGCCCGCCTGTTTCAGGGCATCCGGCAGATATTGCCAGGCGATGGAGTGATAGACGACATGGGTCGCGCCGGGATGTCGCGTGGCAAGGCGGCGTTTCAGCCAGTCGATCGCATCGGCTTTTTCCACCCGCAGGCCGTTCTCCACCGCGATCCGTAACGCAGCGGCGGTGCGCTCCAGCCTGTCGGTCTGGTCTGCCCAGATATAGGACATCAGCCGCAGGCGGTCCTCGACCGAAGAAGGGTCGAGCGGGTTGAGATCGCATCCGGCACGCTCGATGACCTCGATCCGCCCACCCGGCGGGGTATTACCGCGCCATTCCGGCGACTGGAAAACATCGGATTGCACGCCCCATGCAAAGTCACCGAGACGATACCGGTATCGGTCGAATTGCAGGTTGAGCCCGGCGCTCGCTCCCACCTCGGACAGCACGAGCGGCTTGCCGGTGCGTTCCGCTATCGAAAGAAAGCCCGGCAGCAGCACGGCGGAGCGGCGGACTTCGTTCGTCTGCGGCGGTGATTTCAGTCTATCGAGGATGAAGACCTGATGGAACCGCAGGGCGCTGGCGCAGGCCTGCCACAGCGCCTCCTCGTCATCAGGCGCAATATCGACGAGTGGCGCGATCTTTTCCGTGATGGCCAGCGCATGCAGAGCGCCCGCCAGCCGCAGGGGAACGGAATCGCCGGAGGGGCCGACATCGCCGGGCCAGGACAGGATCGTCTCGCCCACCTCCGTCTGGCGGTCGAGCCTTGCGGCCACGGCGCGACAAAGCCGTGCGGTAAAGGGAGAGCCGAGGCTGTCGCAGGCCTTTGCCTGCACGAGAAACGCATTTCTTACGGCTTCGTCATGCATCGGCGTCTGCTTTCGAAAAATAGGTGATCATTCTCCGGCGGATGTCGTGCAGGCTACGAGCGCCGTATCGTTAAATCCATATCCCAGCATCATAGTGCGGTATTCGGCTGAGCGTACATATTGGCCGATTGCCGAGTCGATGGCGATGCGAAGGTCGTCGTCTTCTTTTCTGAAGGCAAATGCGCCTACCGCCGCCTTTCTCTCGTCGGTGGAAACCAAGACGATATCCAGTTCTAAACCGGGATGTTGTTCAAGAAAGCCCGAATGTGCAACAGCCACGCTTGCATAAGCATCTGCGCGTCCATCTAAAATTGCCTGTGCCGCCTCTTCGTATGTCTCACACACCAGAAGTCGCGTGTCTGGCACGCCTGCGTCCAGACACGCGCGGTGTTGAACCTGGCCCTGTATCGCGACCATGGTACACCCCGGGTTGGCAGCCGCCGAAGCATAGCCACTGATGTTCTTGGGGTTGCTCTTTCTAACGAGAAATCCATCACCAAGGACCCAGATGGGTCTGCTGAAGGCGGCGACTTTTCTGCGCTCCGGCGTGTCGAACAGGCCGGTCGTCATGTCCCACCGATTTTCCTCCAATCCGGGCAATAAGTCGGCAAACTCGGTTTCAATGAACCTTACGTCGCTAATGCCCGCGATGGCGAGGGCCTTTCGCGCTAGTTCAACATCGCAGCCTGTTACTTCGCCCGTTTCAGTTCTGAAATTGAATGGAGGTTCTATCAAGTAGGCAAATCTCATATTTATTCCTCAAATAATATGCGTCTTAAAGTCAGGCGTCCTCCGGCCGGTCTTCCGCGTTAAACTGGCTGATCGTCGTCCAGCGGGCAGTGAGCGCCGGCTTTTTTTCGTTTTCGATGTCCACCGTCACGTCATACGTCGTCATCAGCATGGCGGCGCCGCGAAAACGCGCTTCCGCCAGCGTGAACCGGCCGCGCACCCGCGCACCGCTCTTCACCGGCGTGACGAAACGGACGGCATCGAAGCCGTAATTGATGCCCATGGTCTGTTCGCGAATGCGGGGCAGGGCGTCGTAATTCAGCGCCGAAAGCAGCGAGAGTGTCAGGAACCCATGGGCGATGGTGCCGCCGAAGGGGCTTTCCGCCTTGGCGCGCTCCGGGTCGGTGTGGATGAACTGTTCATCCAGCGTCGCTTTGCCGAAAGCGTTTATCATCGTCTGGTCGACGGTGATCCAGTCGGAAACACCCATTTCCGTGCCGACGCGATCCTTCATGTCCGCCAGCGCAATTTCTTTTGTCATGTTACCTCGTCCGCATTGTTTCCAGCGACTTATACGGCTCGTGACGCGAAGGGATCAACCGCGCAGATAAAACACCACGGAACGAGCAGGCAGGAAAGCGGGATTGCCGAAATCCGTGCCGATGGCGCTCCAGCGATCGCCGGGCAGGGTGAAGGGAACGATCTCGCGGCCGCGATTGATAAGAATGGCAAGCTCGGTATCCTTGCCGGTCTCCCGGTCCGGGATGGAAAGCACCATGGCGAAGGCCTGCCCATCCGGCCTCTCCCAGTCTGCAACCGTCATCGGTTCGCCGCCCGGGGCAAGCCATGTCACGTCGCCCCTGCCGGAGAAGAACCCACTCTCAGAAAACACACCGAAGCGCTTGCGCAGTGCGGCGAGAAACGCCGTGTGGTCGATCAACTCAGGGACAAGCGATGACCAGTCGACCCAGCTTATCTCATTGTCCTGGCAATAGGCATTGTTATTGCCCTGCTGGCTGCGGCCACCCTCATCTCCCGCCGTCAGCATCAGGGTGCCGCGGCTGACGAAAAGCGTGGAGAGAAGTGCTTTTACATCCGCTAGACGGGCGGCGACAATGGCGGGGTCTTCGGTCAGGCCCTCAAAACCATTGTTCCAGGAATGGTTGTCATTATGGCCATCGCGATTGTTCTCGCCGTTTCTCTCATTGTGCTTGCGTTCATGGCTGACGAGATCGAACAGGGTGAAACCATCGTGGGCACAAAGGAAATTGACACTGCGGCTTTTCAAGCGGCCATGGCGGGAAAAGATCGGCGAAGAACCGGACAGCGCATTGGCCAGCGCCCCGGTCGTACCGGCATCTCCACGCCAGAACCGGCGCATGTCATCGCGGGCGCGGTCGTTCCACTCCAGGAAACTCTCAGGGAAATTGCCGAGCTGATAACCGCCGGGGCCGATATCCCAGGGTTCGGCGATCAGCATGCGGTCGTAAAGGACAGGGTCCGAATGCATGGCGGCCAGCGTCTCGCTCGCCATGTCGAAACCCGCGGCCGTTCTCCCGAGCACGGGGGCCAGATCGAAACGGAAGCCATCCACGCCGGCATGGAGAACGAAATGCCGCAGCGAATCGATGATGAGCTGGCGAATATAGGGGTGGTCGCAGGCGACCGTATTGCCGGTGCCGGTATCGTTGACCAGTACGCCCGGCTTTCCCTGCGGGTGACGGAAGGCGGTGAGATTATCGAGCCCGCGCAGTGACAGGATCGAGCCTTCGATATCGCTTTCACCCGTATGATTGAAGACCAGATCGAGAATGACGCCAATGCCTTGCGCATGCAGCGCCGCAACCGTGTCGCGCAACTCCCGCACGCCGCCGGGGCAGAGGCGCGGATCGAGCGCCATGAAACCAACAGGATTATAACCCCAGGCATTGGAAAGGCCGAGCGGCGGCAGGTGGCGTTCGTCGATCCAGGCGGTAATCGGCATCAGCTCCACGGCATCGACGCCGATTTTTTTCAAATGCGCGAGAATGGCAGGATGCGCCAGCGCCGCGACCGTGCCTCGGATATCTTCAGGTACGTCGGGATGCAGCCGGGTGAAGGATTTGACGGCAAGTTCGTAAATCAGCCCGCCCCAGGCAAAACGAGGCGGCTGGCGCTTGACCGCCTCATGCTCGGAAAGGATCGCCTTCGGCATGATCGCACCGGTTTCCGCACCGAAGGCATAAAGCGAGGGATCATGACGGAAGGAGCGGTCGATCTCGGTGGCATAGGGGTCGAGCAGCAGCTTTGCGGGATCAAACCACAGACCATGCTCGGGGGCGTAGATGCCGTGGGCACGGAAGCCGTATCGCGTGCCGGGCCCGGC
This sequence comes from Agrobacterium tumefaciens, assembly GCF_005221325.1. NCBI lineage: Bacteria > Pseudomonadati > Pseudomonadota > Alphaproteobacteria > Hyphomicrobiales > Rhizobiaceae > Agrobacterium > Agrobacterium tumefaciens. Next base: position 1,405,137 of record NZ_CP039889.1, read on the forward strand.
TTCTGCGTGCGTGAGCCGATGAACGTCGTCTTCGCCGCGTATCATCGGCAGACGCGCCGTCTCTTTCTCGCCGGTGTCATCGAAGAGGCAGAGATCGATCTGCGAAGCATGCCGGGAATAGACCGTGAATTCCATTCTGTTTTCCGTTCGGGTTGCGCCTTTGGGGAAAACGGGTGGTGTCTGCATGGTCTGTCTCTCCGGAGGGATGGTGTGCCTCCTCGAGACCGGAGAAGGCAGAGGCGAGGCCGAAATGAGGGGCGCTTGGGCGTCCCTCACGATTGGCGGAAATTATCAGGTAATAACGCTCGGTTCGCTGCGGCCGGTATGGGCCTTGATGCCGGCAATGGTATCGGCAACGGAAATCAGGTCGGCGAGCGCCGTCTGCGTTTCGATGCCGTGACGGGCCGCATCCGGCTCGTAACGCTCGACATAAAGGCGAAGTGTCGCGCCCGCCGTGCCGGTGCCGGAAAGGCGTAGCACAATGCGCGAGCCGCCCTCGAACAGGATGCGGATGCCCTGATTCTTGCTCACCGACTGATCGACCGGGTCGTTATAGGCAAAATCATCCGCCGCCGCGACCTTCAGATTGCCGTAGCTGGTGCCCGGCAGCGTCGCGAGCTTTTCGCGCAGGGTGGCCACCAGCGTGTTCGCGGCGTCCGAATCCACTTCTTCATAGTCGTGGCGGGAATAATAGTTGCGGCCATATTCGGCCCAGTGTCTGGTGACGATGTCCTTCACGCTTTCCTTGCGGGCAGCCACAATGTTCAGCCAGAAAAGCACGGCCCACAGGCCATCCTTTTCACGCACATGGTTCGAGCCGGTTCCGAAGCTTTCCTCGCCGCAGATCGTAACCTTGCCGGCATCCATGAGATTGCCGAAGAATTTCCAGCCGGTTGGCGTCTCGTACATGCCAAGGCCGAGCTTTTCGGCGACACGATCCGCTGCCGCACTTGTCGGCATGGAGCGCGCAATACCGGAAATGCCGGCGGCATAACCCGGCGCCAGTTTGGCATTGGCGGCGATGATCGCGAGACTGTCGGACGGGGTGACGAACATGCCCTTGCCGACAACCATGTTGCGGTCACCATCGCCATCGGAAGCCGCGCCGAAATCCGGGCCTTCCGGGCTCATGACGTCGTCATAAAGCTCCTTGGCGTGGACAAGGTTCGGGTCGGGATGGTGCCCGCCGAAATCCGGCAGCGGCGTTGCGTTGCGGACGGAGCCTTTCGGTGCGCCGAGACGCTTTTCGATGATCTCAACGGCATAGGGGCCGGTGACGGCGCTCATGGAATCCACCACGACCTTGAAGCCGCCGGCGATCAGCGCGCGGATAGCATCGAAATCGAACAGTTCTTCCATCAGGGCGGCATAGTCGGCAACCGGATCGATCACTTCGACCGTCAGCTCATCCACCTTGAAGCTGCCCACCTTATCGAGATCGATATCGGCGGCATCGGAAATCTTGTAGCTGTCTATGACCTTGGAGCGGGCATAGATCGCGTCGGTGATCTTTTCCGGTGCGGGACCGCCATTGCCGATATTGTACTTGATGCCGAAATCTTCGGTGGGGCCGCCGGGATTGTGGCTGGCGGAAAGCACGATGCCGCCGAAGGCCTTGTATTTACGGATGACGTTGGAGGCGGCGGGCGTGGAGAGAATGCCGCCCTGGCCGACCAGCACCTTGCCGAAACCGGCGGCGGCGGCCATCTTGATCGCCTTCTGGATGACTTCACGGTTGTAATAACGGCCGTCGCCGCCGATCACCAGCGTCTGGCCCTCAAAACCTTCAAGCGCGTCGAAGATCGACTGGATGAAGTTCTCGGCGTAATTTTCCTGGGCGAAGACTGGCACCTTCTTGCGCAGGCCTGAAGTGCCCGGCTTCTGGTCCTGATAGGGCGTCGTCTTGATAGTTTTGATCATTGGTTCAATGGCCTTTCGAAATAAGCTGGCTGTAAAGCGCGGCGTAGAGACCGGCGCTCTTTTCCCAGGAAACATCGGATTTCATTCCGAGTTTCTGCATTTGTGCCCATAGTTTAGGGTCGTGATAATAACGGACGGTCCGGCGGATCGCCTGTTTGAGACCGTCAAGCGTGACGGGTGAAAATTGCACGCCGGTCGCCGATTTATTGGCGATGGCGGCATGGTTGGCGTCGATCACCGTATCGGCGAGGCCACCGGTGCGGGCGACCACCGGAATGCAGCCATAGCGCAGCGCGTAAAGCTGGGTGAGGCCGCAGGGCTCGAAACGCGAGGGGATGATGATCGCATCGCAACCCGCCTGCATCAGATGCGAGAGCGGTTCGTTGTAACCGATGGCAACACCGACGCGGCCATGGTGGCGCGATGCGGCCGCCAGAAGCGCGCCTTCCAGCGCCACTTCGCCCGCGCCAAGCACGACCAGACGGCCGCCGAGGGCGACGATCTCGTCCACGGCTTCCGCCATGAGATCGATGCCCTTTTGCCAGGTCAGGCGGGAGATGACGCAGAACAGCGGGCTGTCATCATCATCGATGCGGAAATGTTCGGCGACCGCCTTTTTGTTGAGGGCACGGTTCTTGAGGTTGGCGGCGGAGAAATTGTCGTGGATCAGATGATCGGTGGCCGGGTTCCAGACATCGGCGTCGATGCCGTTGACAATGCCGTGCAGCACATGGGCGCGGCTGCCGATGACGCCGTGCAGGCCCATGCCGAATTGCGGGGTGAGGATTTCCTCGGCATAGGAGGGGCTGACGGTGCTGAGCGCCCATGCCGTCTGCAGGCCGCCCTTGAGGAAGCTGACATCATTATAATATTCGACGCCATCCATGCCAAAGGCATGGGCGGGAAGGCCAAGCTTTGCGAAGATATTTGCGCCGAACTGGCCCTGAAAGGCGATGTTGTGGATGGTGAGAAGGCTCGGTATCTCAGGCGTTTCGGCATAACGCATATAGACCGGGGCGAGCGCAGCCTGCCAGTCATGCGCATGCACCATATCCGGTCGCCAGCCGGGAAGAGCGCCGGCGGCTATGCGCGCCGCAGCCAGAGACAACGCCGCAAAGCGCTTCCAGTTATCAGGATAATCCTTGCCGGTCTGGTCGAGATAGGGGCCGCCGGAGCGCTCGTAATAGGCCGGCGCGTCAAGAATGAGGAGGTCTAGCCCCTCATGCCGCACTTCGAGCACATCGGCTTTTTCGCCAAGCAGATCGGTAAATTCGAACAATTTGACAGGGTCCGTCACGGCGGCTTTCACCGCCGGATAGCCGGGTATCAATGTGCGCGTTCTGACGCCATGGGCTTCGAGCGCGATGGGGAGCGCGCCGGCAACGTCGGCGAGCCCTCCGGTCTTGATCAGGGGATAAATTTCGGATGAAACCGAAAGGACATTCATGGGCTCTACAGGTCCAGCTTGTCGATCATCGATTGGGTGATAAGGCAGATGCCGTTTTCCGTGCGGCGGAAACGTTTGGCATCCAGTTCTGGGTCTTCTCCTACAATCAGTCCTTCCGGAATGACCACGCCATGGTCGATGACGACGTTGCTGAGCTGGGCATGACGCCCGATCTTCACACTCGGCAGTACTACGGCATTCTCAAGGCGGGAGTATGAATTGGCCCGCACGCCTGTGAACAGCAGGCTGCGGTTGAGGGCGGCGCCGGAAATGATGCAGTCACCCGAAACGACCGACGATACGGCCGAACCACGGCGATCCTCATCGTCATGCACGAATTTCGCCGGCGGGGTGATTTCCGCATAGGTCCAGATCGGCCAGGATTTATCGTAGATGTCGAGGTCCGGCACCACATCCGTCAGGTCGATATTGGCCTGCCAATAGGCATCGATGGTGCCGACGTCGCGCCAGTAAGGGCCGTGTTCAAAATCCGAACGCACGCAGGAATCGGCAAAGCGATGGGCGACGGCCTTACCGTGCTCGACGATATAAGGAATGATGTCCTTGCCGAAGTCGCGGCTGGAGGTCGGGTCGGCGGCATCGCGGCGCAGGGCTTCCATCAAGAATTTCGTGTGGAAGACATAGATGCCCATCGAGGCGAGCGCAAAACCTTCATTGCCGGGGATGCCGGGCGGATCGGCCGGCTTTTCGATGAAGTCGATGATCTCGTCTTTTTCGTTCACATGCATCACACCGAAGCCGACCGCTTCCATGCGCGGCACTTCCAGGCAGCCGATCGTGACGTCGGCACCGGAATCGACATGCTGTTGCAGCATGTATTCGTAGTCCATTTTGTAAATATGGTCGCCGGCCAGAATGACCATATATTCCGGGGCATAGGGCTCGATGATGTCGATGTTCTGGTAAACCGCGTCGGCAGTGCCCTCATACCATTGCGTTTCGGAAACGCGCTGGGAGGCCGGCAGAATGTCGAAGCTTTCGTTACGTTCAGGGCGGAAGAAGTCCCAGCCGCGTTGCAGGTGTCGGATGAGGGAGTGCGCCTTGTATTGCGTGGCGACGCCGATGCGGCGAATGCCGGAATTGAGCGCATTGGAGAGCGCGAAATCGATGATGCGCGCCTTGCCGCCGAAATAGACGGCGGGTTTTGCCCGGCGGTCCGTCAGTTCCTTCAGGCGGCTTCCTCTTCCGCCTGCGAGGACATAGGCCATTGCATCACGCGCCAAAGGCTGAACTCTTTTTTCCGACATGGTGTCCTCCCTCTCTGTCTGTCAGTTTTCCGGTTCGAGCATGATCGTGGCAAGCGGCGGCAGGACGAGCATCGCCCCGATATCGCCGCCGGCATCGACCGCCTGAACGCGTCCGCCATTTCCCTTGCCGCTGCCGCCATAAATTTCGGCATCGGTGTTGAGAATTTCCCGCCACCGCCCCGCAACAGGAAGCGGCACATAATAGTTTTCCCGGTAGACCGGGGTCAGATTGCAGATGACCGCCACCGGTTTTTCGCCGGGCGCCGAGCGTAGCCAGGCGAAAACGGAATTCTCGTGATCGTCCACCACCAGCCACTGGAAACCTTCGGGCTCGCAGTCACGGGCGTGCAGGGCGGCTTTGGATCGATAGGTGAGGTTGAGATCGCGCACGAGGCGGCGCATGCCCTCATGCATCGGATATTGGCGCAGGTTCCAGTCGAGCGATCCCTTTTCGCTCCATTCGCTCCACTGGGCAAACTCCTGCCCCATGAACAACAGTTTCTTGCCGGGATAACCCCACATGAAACCGTAGTAGGATCGGAGATTGGCGAATTTCTGCCAGTCGTCGCCGGACATCTTGGCGATCAGCGATCCCTTGCCATGCACCACCTCGTCATGGGAAAGCGGCAGCACGAAATTCTCGGTGAATGCATAAAGCAGCCCGAAGGTCAGTTCCTGATGGTGGAACTTGCGATGCACCGGCTCACGCGCGAAATAACTCAGCGTGTCGTGCATGAAGCCCATGTTCCACTTGAAGCCAAAACCGAGACCACCCTCGTGAACCGGCTGCGACACTTTCGGCCAGGAGGTGGATTCTTCGGCAATCGTCATGACGCCCGGATGGGTGCCGTAGACGAGCGAATTCATCTTCTGCAGGAAACGGACGGATTCCAGATTTTCGCGCCCGCCATATTCGTTCGGGATCCACTCGCCTTCCTTACGGGAATAGTCGAGGTAAAGCATCGAGGCGACCGCATCGACGCGCAACCCGTCGAGATGGAATTTTTCGGCCCAATAAAGCGCATTGTTGATGAGGTAGGACATCACCTCGATGCGGCCGAAATTATAGATGGCCGTGTTCCAGTCGGGATGGAAACCCTGACGCGGATCGGCGTGTTCGTAAAGCGCGGTGCCATCGAACCAGCGCAGGCCATGCTCATCGGTTGGAAAATGCGCGGGAACCCAGTCAAGCAGAACGCCGATGCCGACCTTGTGGGCGCCGTTGACGAAACGGGCAAAGCCCTCCGGGTCGCCGAAACGGGCGCTCGGGGCGTAGAGACCCGTCGTCTGGTAACCCCAGGAGGGATCATAGGGATGTTCGGTGATGGGGAGGAATTCGATATGGGTGAAGCCCATATCGGTACAATAGGGAATGAGCTGGGCGGCGAGTTCATCCCAGCTGAGGAAGGTGCCGTCCTCGCGGCGCTGCCAGGAACCGGCATGCACTTCGTAAATGCTGATCGGCTGGCGGCGCTGGTCCACCTGCGCCCAATGTTCGCGGTGGGCCTGATCTTCCCATTTTTGCGTCAGTTCGGGCGCAGTGACGGAAGCGTTCTTCGGCCGCAACTCTGCGCGGCGCGCATAGGGGTCGGCCTTCAGCGGCAGAAGTTCGCCATTGGCGCCGAGGATTTCGAATTTATAAGCGCAGCCGGCGTAGACGTCAGGTGCGAAGATTTCCCAGATGCCGGTGTCCTTGCGGAACCGCATGACATGCCGGCGGCCATCCCAGTTGTTGAAATCGCCGACGACGGAAACGCGCCGCGCATTGGGAGCCCAGACGGCGAAGTGGAAACCTTCGACGCCCTCTAGCTTCAGCGGATGCGCGCCCATCCTGTCGAACAGCCTCAGATGCGATCCCTCACGGACGAAATAATCATCCATGGGTCCGAGAACCGGGCCGAAGCTGTAAGGATCGGTCACCGCCCATTCAGCATCATCGCGACAGGCGCGGTAACGCACCGGCTGGCGCTTTGAAAGATCGATCCGGCCTTCGAAAAAGCCGTCGGTATCCAGCCGCTTCAACTCGCCCACGAAATTTCCGTCCAGCGTCAGGACGGAAACCTCTTCGGCGCCGGGAATGAAGCAGCGGGCGGAAAACCCTTCCGGCGTTTCGTGAACGCCGAGAAGGGCAAAAGGATTGGAATGCAAACCGCTCTTGATCGCCTCGATTTCAGCCTTCGTGATTTCGCCAGTCTTTTTCTCTTCGGCCGAATTGAGCGGTTTTTTCATCAGGCTCTCCAGATCTCGGTGGCATATTGGCGGATCGTCCTGTCGGATGAGAACCAGCCCATACGCGCCGTGTTGCGCACTGTTTTCGTGTTCCAGCTATCCTGATCGCTCCAGATCGCATCCACCTTGCGCTGCGCGTCGGCATAGGCGTCGAAATCGGCTGCGACCATGAACCAGTCACTGTTGTATATTCCGTCGATGAGGGCGGAAAAACGCGAGCGATCATCGGGTGAAAACACGCCCGAGGCGATAGACGACAGCGCCTGCGACAGTTCCGCAGACCCTTCGATGATGGCGCGCGGATTGTGACCTTCGGCACGGGCCTTGGCCACTTCTTCCGCCGTCATGCCGAAGATGACGATGTTGTCATCGCCGACATGTTCGAGCATTTCCACATTGGCGCCATCGAGCGTGCCGATGGTGAGTGCTCCATTCAGGGCGAATTTCATGTTACCGGTGCCGGAGGCTTCCATGCCGGCGGTCGAAATCTGTTCCGAAAGATCGGCGGCGGGAACCATGATTTCCGCAAGCGAGACGTTGTAGTTCGGAATAAACACCACTTTCAGAAGCCCGCGCACGGCCGGGTCGTTGTTGATGACCCGGGCAATATCGTTGGCAAGCTTGATGATCAGCTTCGCGTTGTGATAACTCGGCGCCGCCTTGCCTGCGAAGAACTTAACGCGCGGCACCCAGTCCAGTTCCGGGTGGGAACGGATCTGGTCGTAAAGCGCCACGGTTTCCACGAGGTTCAGAAGCTGGCGCTTATATTCGTGGATGCGCTTGATCTGGATGTCGAACATGGCGGAAGGGTCGACGCGGATGCCCATGCGCTGCGCCACCGTATTGGCAAGCCGCACCTTGTTCAGACGTTTCACTTCGGCGAATTTTTCGCGGAAACCGGCGTCGTCGGCAAAACGGTCGAGAGCCGTGAGCTTTTCCGCATCGTCGAGGAAGTCATCGCCGATCGCCTCGCGCACCAGCCCCGTCAGGCCCGGATTGCACTGCATCAGCCAGCGGCGCGGTGTGATGCCGTTGGTCTTGTTGTTGATCCGCTCGGGGTAGAGGCCGTGCAGGTCGGCGAAGACGGTTTCCTTCATCAACTCGGTATGAAGGGCGGAGACGCCGTTGATGGAGTGCGAGCCGATGAAGGCGAGGTTGCCCATGCGCACGCGGCGTTCGCCGCCTTCATCAATCAGCGAGATCGAGCGGATCTGCTGATCCGCCATTTTCTTTTCCTTGCGGGCATAGACCAGCGTATTGGCGTTGATTGCGTAAACGATCTGCATGTGCCGCGGCAAAAGCCGCTCGAGCAGCGGCACCGGCCAGCTTTCCAGCGCTTCCGGCAGAAGCGTATGGTTGGTGTAGGAGAAGGTTCCCTGCGTGATCTTCCAGGCTTCGTCGAATTCAAGGCCATGGACATCGCAGAGCAGGCGCATCATTTCACAGATGGAAATGGCCGGATGTGTGTCGTTGAGCTGGATCGAGACCTTATCCGGCAGCGAGGTGAAATCCGGGTACTGCTGCAGATGGCGGCGCAGAATGTCCTGCAGCGAGGCGGAGGAGAAGAAGAATTCCTGCCGCAGGCGCAATTCCTGGCCGGCGGGTGTCGCATCGGCGGGGTAGAGAACCCGCGTCAGGCTTTCCGCCTTGTTGCTCTCACGCAATGCGCCGATATGGTCGCCGGCATTGAAAGCGGCCAAGAGAATGGGGTCGATCGGCTGCGCAGACCACAGCCGCAACGTGTTGACGCGGGTGCCGCGCCAGCCGACGACCGGTGTGTCATAGGCCATGGCGATGACGCGCTCTGCCGGTTTCCAGACGAAACGCTGCGGGTCTTCATAACCGCCGATGGTCTCCACCGATCCGCCGAAGCCGATTTCATAGGAGCTTTCGCGGCGTTCGAATTCCCAGGGGTTGCCGTGGGCAAGCCAGGTTTCCGGCAGTTCCACCTGCCACCCATCTGCCATCTGCTGGCGGAAAAGGCCGTGCACGTAACGGATGCCATAGCCATAGGCCGGGATATCGACGGTCGCCATGGATTCCATGAAACAGGCGGCGAGGCGGCCGAGGCCGCCATTGCCAAGTGCGGCATCCGGCTCCAGCCCGGCGATGACATCCAGATCGACGCCGAGCGAGGACAGGGCGTCGCGGATTTCGTGCATCAGGCCGATATTGGAGATGGCGTCGCGCATCAGGCGGCCGATCAGGAATTCCAGCGACAGATAATAAACGCGCTTGGAATTGTTGGCATAGGCCTTGCGGGTGGATTCCATCCATTTGTCGATGATGCGGTCGCGCACGACGAGGATGGTTGCGGTCAGCCAGTCATGCGGCTTGGCAACCTTGACGTCCTTGCCGATGCGGTAGGTCAGTCGCTCGATGATTTCCGCGGCCATGATTTCCGGGTTGGAACTGCGCGGGGCGGGACGGGGAAGATCGGCGGCGTTGAGATTATTGATCATTGGTCGGTCAGCACCTTGGTGGGAGGAGAGGGTCTGAGAGGTCGATCCGTGTTGCCTTTGCTGATGCCAGTTTATGCATCGATATGGAGGCGTGGCAACAGCAATTTTTGCGGAAAGTTGAACGGGTTAGGATTATGAAAAATAAGACTTTTTCTTCCGCGTCCCAAGGATCGCCGAAGGCATTGCCGGCCCTTTATCCGCCGTTACCGAGAAGGTTTGCGTGGTGGTTGCGATGCCGGGCATCGTTCAAAAAAGGGAAAGAGGCTGCAACACTTTTAAATGGTTCACCGGTCCTGAAATCTGTTTCGCTCAATTATCATGTTTAAACACCGGGCCGAAAACTCATACAGGTTCGGTCTGATGTCTTGGATCACACACTAGCCTTCGAGGCTGCAAAAATTCAATGAAAATAAATGGCTCTTCGCCGCAGCCGCACCGGTCCCCGGTGGCGGCTGCGTGAAACCGGGCGATATCGCCGTGTTCACCCCAGGTAAAAAGGCTGGGCCACCATTTCCCCCGCGCGGATCGTCACGCTGGTGTTCGGTGGAACGGCGCACCAGGGGGTGCAATCGAAGGAAAAGGGCTCGGAACTCAACGCAATGCCCTCTTCCAGCCCGCGCCAGTAGAGCGTCGGCGGCTTGTCGTCGCTCGACCAGCGGAAGGCATGCACGCAGTCGCCATCCATCAGCACCGCGCTGAAGCGCAAGGCCGAAGACACGCCCGCCGCAATCATCTTTTCCTGGCAGAGGCGCAGTGCAGTGGAAATGGCGCGAACCGGATCCGCATCGAGACCAAGGCCGGCGGCAATAAGGAAAATGGCTTCGCTGTCGCCGGTGCCGCGTCGCGACGCATAGATATCGTCAGGGATAAGGGAGTCTATGTCGCGCCTTATCTGCTCGTAACCGCCGATCTGGCCGTTATGCATGAACAGATATTGGCCATGCGCAAAGGGGTGGCAATTGGCGCGGGATACCTCGCCTGATGTGGCGGAGCGGACATGGGCCATGAACATGCCGGAGCGGAGCTGTTGGCAAAGCGCGGCCAGATTGGCGTCGGACCATGCGGGCCTGGTGTCGCGAAACACGCCGGGTGTTCCCCGTTCGCCATACCAGCCAAGGCCGCAGCCATCGCCGTTAACGACGGTTTTTGCTTCCCTTGCGGCCATGGACTGGCTGACCAGCGATGCTTCCGGCTCGATCAGCAGGCTGTCGAGCCAGACAGGTTTACCGGAATAGGCAAAAAGGCGGCACATTCATGCGGCTCTGTCGAATGCCTTGTCTCCGAGTGCGAAGCCGACGGCGGCCTTCGCGTGAATGGCGGTCGAATCGTAACCCGGCAGCGGCAGCGCATCGGGATCGATCAGCAGGGAAATCTCGGTGCAGCCGAGAATGACGGAATCGACGCCGAGTGCACGGGCCTTTTCGATGACCGCAAGGTAGCGTTCACGCGAGCAGGACTTGATTTCGCCCTGGCAGAGTTCGCCGAAAATGATGTCGTGGATGGCGGCTCTGTCGTCCGCTTCGGGCACGACCACGTCGACGCCGTGGTGGCGCATGCGGTCGGTGTAGAAGCCATGTTCCATCGTGTAGCGGGTGGCGAGCAGCAGCGGCTTGCGGCGTCCGTCCGCTTTCAAGGCGGCGGCCGTTTCGTCGATAATGTCGATGAGCGCGACGCCCGACATTTTCTCAACCGTGTCCGCAACGAGATGCATGGTGTTGGTGCAGATCAGCACACAATCGGCACCGGCATTGGCAAGGCGCGCACCGGCAGCACCCAGAAGCGCGCCGGCTTCATCCCAGCGGTCAGCCTTCTGAAGGGCGACAACCTCGGAAAAATCGAGCGAATGCATGACGATATCGGCCGAGACCAGACCGCCGCGGCTGTCGCGCACGGCCTCGTTGATCATGCGGTAATAGGTTGCGGTGGATTCCCAGCTCATGCCGCCGATCAGGCCGATGCGTTTCATAAGTTTCCCCTTATCGAGTTTGATTGAAGACAAGGATGCCATCGCCGCCACGAAAACGGCGTGCGTTTTTTCGGGGATTTCAGGCTGCGTATGCAAGCATAAAGCGCTATTTGCGTAAGCTCTGCAAAATTCTTGCGTTGTTGCGTTAACCTGTGCATTCTTTACGGATGATTGACGATCGTGACCGCCGAATCCTTGCGATTCTCCAGGAGAATGCCGAAACCCCGCTCGCCGATATCGCGGAGGAGGTTTCTCTGTCGCTATCCGCCTGTTCGCGCCGCATCACGCGGCTGCGCACGGAGGGGTATGTGACGGGCACGATGGCGCTGCTCGACCGGCGGAAGATCAACCTTCCGACCACGGTTTTCCTGCTGGTGAGGACGGGGCTGCATGCGGAAGACTGGCTGGACAAATTCCATGCGGCCGTCAGTACCATACCTGAAATTGTCGAGGTTCACCGGCTGACCGGCAATTTCGACTATATTCTGAAACTGGTGCTGCCGAATGTCGAATATTACGACACGGTCTACAAACAGATTCTGCGCCGTGTTCAGCTTTACGACATGTCCGCCTATATCTCCATGGAGACGGTGAAGCTGTCTTCATCGCTGCCGACAACGCATATCTGAGGGATCACTAGTCCCTGTCAGCGGCCCGCCTCGAAACGGACACCGAAGCGGAAGCTTCGCGTTTCGCCCGGTTGCAAGGTAATTGCAGCTGCGAGTTCCCCATGGTTGAAGGCATTGGTGGGCGTTTCCACCGGTTCGAGCGCGATGGATCGCCGCCTGTCGCGGGCGAGCGTATCGCCGGTGAAGACATGCATGTGGCCACGCTCCTGCCAAACCGTGAGGTTTGAACCGTCATGCTGGTTTTCGAGCCGTGTCTCGTAAAGTCCGTTTTCGGATGCGATCAGGTCGGTGAAGCAGACATCAAGCACATGGCCGGATAACGGCGCATAGAGAAAGCGGGTGTCGTCCCGTTTGACGATCCCGCCCTGTGGGTCCCGCAGGGGAATCAGATTCTCGTCCGTTTCGATCGCGGTTCGCGAGGGTAACGTGAGAAGAAGGTCGTCGATGGAAGCCGTGCCGGGCAGGCGGAAATAGGGATGCCAGCCGGCGGCGAAAGGCAGGGGCCGGTCGCCGCGATTGATGCCGCGTATGTCGATGGTGACGTCGTGGCCGGCAAAGCGATATTCCACCTCTATAGTCAGCCGATAGGGATAACCCTTGAAATCTCCCGGCGCTATTTCCGTCCTGAAGACGAGATGCTGCGCATCATTTTCCTCGAAGGACCGGTCGAGAACAAAGGGCAGGGCGCGGGCAAAGCCGTGGAAAACAAGATTTTCATGGGCAAGCACCGGCTCGATGTGGTGCGTTTCTCCAGCGAAATCATATCGGCCTTGCGGAATGCGGTTGGTGAAGGGTGCGAGAATGCCGTTTCTCACGCCGTTCTGCGACTGCAACTCCGCAGCCGTCAGATATCCGTCGACCAGATCCTCGCCCTTTTCGCCATCGGCAAAGAGCGGTCGCCAGCTGAGAAGCGTTGCGCCCTCATAGGCGATCTCGGCGCAAAAACCGTTTCCGGAAACGGTAAGACCCGCAATTCCCGTGCCTGTTGCGGAAGTGCTCATCGGGAATTGTCCTTTGCATGCATGCATCTGCGGCGGCCGGTCTGATTTGCCCGCCGATTCGCCCGATCATCTTCGCTGCAGCGACATTTCGCAATGGCTATGATGCGCCGCACACATCCATGGAGATCAGTCCGGGAAGGTTCGTTTTGCGCCGCTGAAAAATTCCATCAGCGCCGCCTGATCTTCTCCGCCGAGCCCCGCCGCCGTCAGCATGCGGTGCACCTCGGCGCAAACCGCCGTCAGCGGCATGGCCGTGTTGGTGCGCCGGGCGAGATCCTGCGCGCCGTTCAGATCCTTGACCATATTGTCGATGCGGCCGGTGCGGCGATAATCCTTCGCCACATAACGCGGCATATATTCCTGCAGGATGGCGCTGTCGGCACGGCCGCCCTTCAGCGCCTGCGGAATTTTGGCGGCATCGACGCCGGCATCCAGCGCAAGTTGCGTTGCTTCCGCCACGGCAAGGAAGTTCAGGCCGCAGAGAACCTGGTTGATGAGCTTGGTCGTCTGCCCGGCGCCACAGGGGCCCATATGGGTGTAGTTGCTGGCCACATGCTGCAGCACGCGGTGCGCATCCGCTACATCCCTGTCGTTGCCGCCGGCCATCAGCGTCAATTGCCCGATGAGCGCCTTGGGCGCGCCGCCCGAAAGCGGGCTATCCACCCAGCGCAGGCCCTTGTCAGCGGCATCGGCCGCCAGTTCCCTGGTCGCTTCCGGGTCGATGGAAGACATGTCGATGATCAGCGTGCCGGGCTTTGCCCCGGCCGCCACGCCATCCTTGCCGAAGACGGCGATGCGGACGATTTTTGGCGAATTGAGGCTGAGGATGACCACGTCGGAAACGGCGGCGGCCTCCGCCGCGGTGCGGGCGCTCTCCGCGCCAAGGCTGGTCAGCGCCGCCACTTTTTCCGCATCCAGATCGAAAACCGTCAGGTGATTGCCGGTCTCCACCAGCCGCGCGCCGATCGCGCCGCCCATGGCGCCGGCACCGATGAGGGCGACTTTGTTCTTCTCGGTCATGCTGTTCACGGCCTCCTCCCAAGGTGTCGTGGTATCGTCGGGCCACATCCGGATGGCGGCCTCGGCCCACCATCCGGAAATGGCATTTTTAAAGCGAGGCTGTGATGCCGCCGTCGACGTAGAGAATATGGCCGTTCACGAAGGACGAGGCATCGGACGACAGGAAAATGCAGGCGCCGACAAGCTCTTCCACCTTGCCCCAGCGGCCGGCCGGCGTGCGCTTTTCAAGCCAGGCCGAAAAGGTCTCGTCTGCGACAAGGGCGGCGTTGAGCGGGGTGTCGAAATAACCGGGCGCAATGGCATTGCACTGCAGGCCATATTTGGCCCAGTCCGTTGCCATGCCCTTCGTCAGATTGCCGACCGCACCCTTGGTGGCGGTGTAGGGGGCGATGCCGGGACGGGCAAGTGCTGTCTGAACGCTGGCGATATTGATGATCTTGCCGCGTCCGCGCGAAATCATGTGGCGCGCGGCGGCCTGTCCGGCGTGGAACACCGAGGCGATGTTGGTCTGCAGCAGGCGCTCGAAGGCATCGGCCGGGAAGTCCTCGAGCGGCGTGCGGTGCTGCATGCCGGCATTGTTGACCAGAATATCGATAGGACCGACTTCCGCCTCGAAACCATCGATAGCCTTGCGCACCGCTTCATGATCGGTTGCATCGAAGGCAAGCGTTCTCGCGCCCTTGATGCCGGCGGCGGCGGCTTTCAGCTTCGCCTCGTCCCGCCCGTTCAGCACCACTTCCGCCCCGGCTTCCGAAAGCCCCTGTGCCAGCGCGAAGCCGATACCTTGGGACGAACCCGTGATCAGGGCGCGGCGGCCGGAAAGATCGAACAAATTAAGGCCCACTGTTTCCTCCAGTCTCTCGACATTGCATTCATGAAGATGTATGTTACCGATAACATTCATCTGTTTAAGGGCGGATGTCAAGGCTGACGCGCCCGTTTTCGTTACGTATCGGGTGGGTAGCGAACAGGCAAGGCGGGTCAAGGCGCGCCTTCCCGCAGCAATTTGGATACGGAATTTTTATGCGCCGCAGTGGCGCGCGCTTGAACGGGAGTTGTCATGAAAGCGATTGTCGCCCATGGGGCAAAGGATGTACGCATCGAAGACCGGCCGGAGGAAAAGCCGGGACCGGGCGAGGTGCGGCTTCGTCTGGCCAGAGGCGGAATTTGCGGCAGTGATCTGCACTACTACAATCATGGCGGTTTCGGCGCCGTGCGGCTCCGCGAACCCATGGTGCTGGGCCATGAGGTTTCCGCCGTCATCGAGGAACTGGGTGAAGGCGTTGAGGGGCTGAAGATCGGCGGTCTGGTGGCGGTTTCGCCGTCCCGCCCTTGCCGGACCTGCCGCTTCTGCCAGGAGGGTCTGCACAACCAGTGCCTCAACATGCGGTTTTATGGCAGCGCCATGCCCTTCCCGCATATTCAGGGTGCGTTCCGCGAAGTTCTGGTGGCGGACGCCCTGCAATGCGTGCCGGCCGATGGTCTCAGCGCCGGCGAAGCCGCCATGGCGGAACCGCTGGCGGTGACGCTGCATGCCACGCGTCGCGCCGGAGATTTGCTGGGGAAACGCGTGCTCGTCACGGGTTGCGGCCCCATCGGCATCCTCTCCATTCTGGCCGCGCGCCGGGCGGGTGCGGCTGAAATCGTTGCCACCGACCTTTCCGATTTCACGCTTGCCAAGGCGCGCGAAGCGGGGGCGGACCGTGTCATCAACAGCAAGGATGAGCCCGATGCGCTTGCCGCTTATGGCGCAAACAAGGGAACCTTCGACATTCTCTATGAATGCTCGGGTGCGGCCGTGGCGCTTGCCGGCGGCATTACGGCACTGCGGCCGCGTGGCATCATCGTCCAGCTCGGGCTTAGCGGCGATATGAGCCTGCCGATGATGGCGATCACCGCCAAGGAACTCGACCTGCGCGGCTCCTTCCGCTTCCATGAGGAATTCGCCACCGGCGTCGAGCTGATGCGCAAGGGCCTGATCGACGTCAAACCCTTCATCACCCAGACCGTCGATCTTGCCGACGCCATCTCGGCCTTCGAATTCGCCTCGGATCGCAGCCGCGCCATGAAGGTGCAGATCGCTTTTTCGTAAGCGTATTTGCTGACTAACAGGGATGAAGCTATTTTCAATCGGCGGCGGATAATTCCGCTGCCGATTTTTTGTGCGTGTTTTTTCGTGTGGCGCGATGTGGAGAGATGTTATCGATATCATTGGTTGTCTTAAGGCCGTAATGTAATCGGGTAGCTTCATGGAAGGCTACGCCTAATTGTCCGTCATACCGGCCTTGAGCCGGTATCCAGCCAGCCCAAGTCCTTGGGCTGAAGACACCCCCCCGTCGCGCAGACGCGCGTCTGGATTCCGGCTCTGGGCCGGAATGACGGAGGTGAGGCTGCGACCCCAACAAATATCGCAACCCGCTCTGATGTCGGAGAATACGGTCTCATATCTTGCGGCCCTGACCGTCCTTTGCCGATCTGCTCAACCCGCTTGCGCATTTTGACGCAGGTCAAAAAGGTGATTTGCTGCTTGGGGTTTTTTGCGTTATCGAAATTTCAGAAATTACTGAAAATTCAGGAAGTGAAGAAATGCCAGCCAGCCTGTCACCGCTCGTTCAGTCCTTCGTGCTGCATTTCGGTGAGATGGGCAGCCGTTGGGGAATCAACCGCACCGTCGGCCAAGTCTATGCTTTGCTTTACATTTCGCCGCAGCCTCTCTGTGCGGACGAGATCGTCGAGGCGCTTGGCATTTCCCGTTCCAACGTGTCCATGAGCCTGAAGGAGCTTCAGGCGTGGAACCTTGCAATTCTCAAGCACTTCCCCGGTGACAGGCGCGATTTTTTCACGACGCCTGATGATGTCTGGCAGATTCTGCGCACGCTCGCCGAAGAGCGGAAAAAGCGCGAGATCGATCCCACCCTCAGCGTGCTGCGCGAAATCCTGATGGAGACACCGGAAAACGAAGATGAGCGGCATGCGCAAAGGCGCATCGACGAGATGAAGACGCTGATCGAGCAGCTGACCGGCTGGTATGACGATGTGAAGCGGCTGGAGACGGAGAGGCTGGCCTCGCTTTTGGCGCTCGGTTCGAAGGTCACGAAGCTTCTGGAGGCGAAGGACAAGATCGTCTCGCTTGCCAGACCCCGTGGCGCGAAGAAGAACGGGTGAGGGTGATCGGTCGTGACCATGTCCGCACAAATCCCCCGGTCGGCCGATGGTGAAGGCGTAGACTGTCCCGTGGCCGGTGCCGGGCAACGGCGATCCTTTGGCAGAACCCGGCGCAATGCTGCCCACGACAAGGCCGCGGTGAAAACGCAACATGCGCCCGCGGTTGGCAGATCCGTCGCCCTGCTGCATGTTCTGCCGGCGCTGCTTTGGCTGCCGCAGGCGGGCCTGCTGGCCTTTTCAGTCGGAAAAATTGCCGATGGCGAGCCGATGATGGCGATCGTGCCGGCGGCCGTTGCGGTCCTTATCCTCGGGCTTCTCAAGGCGTGGCTGGAAAAAGTTGCGGCGCGGCTATCCTTCCGGGCCGCACGCGCAGCACTTTCGCAACGGCGGGTCGAGGCGCTGTTGGCCGTGGCGAAGGTTTCCCCGCTCGATCTGTCGCGCACGGCCTCGGGTGAGGCGGCAGGCGTCGTGGCGGAGGCTGCGGAAGCGCTGGTGCCCTATCTTTCCCGTTTTCAGCCGGCGCGCATGAAGGCCACCATCGTTCCCCTGGTTTTCGTGCTTGCCATTCTGCCCTTCACCTGGATTGCGGCGCTGGTGCTTCTGCTCGCCATGCCCACCATCCCGCTTTTCATGGCCCTGATCGGTTGGCAGGCCAAGGCTGCCAGTGAAAAGCAGCTGGCCGAGACGGGCAATATGAATGCCTTCCTGCTCGATCGCCTGCGCGGGCTGGAAACGATCCGCACGCTCAAGGCCGTTGACCTGACGGCGGCGCGCCTTGGTGCCGATGCGCAGAACCTCAAGAAGCGGACGATGGCCGTTCTGAGGATCGCTTTCCTTTCGTCGGCGGTGCTGGAGCTTTTTGCGGCGATCGGCGTTGCCATGACTGCCGTCTATATCGGTTTCCACCTGCTCGGTTTTCTCGATTTCGGCGCCTGGGGCGGAAAGCTCACGCTGGCTGAGGGCCTCTTCATCCTGCTGCTTGCACCGGCCTTTTTCGAGCCATTGCGAGAACTCTCCGCCGTCTGGCATGACCGTGCGGCCGGCGAGGCGGCGCTCGATGCGCTCGACAGATTGACGGCCGGCGGTGCGACCATCTTGGGCGAGGGCGCGGAAGTGGTGCGCGCTCCATCTTCGACGCCCGGCCTCCTTGAGATGGACAATCTTTCCTTCGCCTATCCGGGGGCTCCGCCTGTCCTCAGGAATTTCAACCTGACGGTTCAGCAGGGCGAGAGAGTGGCGATTCTTGGGCCTTCCGGTTGTGGCAAATCCACTGTACTCTCCTTGATTGCCGGATTGGCTGAGGCGGGTGAGGGCTCGATCAGGATCGGCGGCGTCGCGCTTGATGATGCAACCGCCGATGGGCTGCGCAGAACGATCGGCTGGGTCAGCCAGAAGCCTTTCTTTTTTGCCGGGTCCCTGAAGGCGAATATTCGTTTTGGCCGCCCGGCGGTCAGCGACAACATGGTGGAAGAGGCCGTGCGCTGTACCGGGCTCGATGGTTTGACGCAGGCGCGCCGGCATTTGCAGATCGGTGACGGCGGATATGGCATTTCGGGCGGGGAGGCGGTGCGGCTCGCCATAGCGCGCGCTTTCGCAGACCCCGCAATGCAGCTTGTTCTGGCCGATGAGCCGACGGCGCATCTCGACCGGGAAACGGCGGCTCTCGTCACGGATAACCTGCTGCAACTGGCAAAGGGCAGGACATTGATCGTCGCGACCCATGATCCGGTGCTTGCGGCACGCATGGACAGGATCGTGGATATGACGGCGATCCATTCGAGGGGGCAGCCATGATCGCGCGTTTTGCCATATTGAGACCCGTCATCGCCCTGTTCTGGTCGACGCGGCGCGGCATGCTGCTTGCGGGCGCGGTTCTGGCCGTCACGACGGTTCTGGCGGGCATCGGCCTTCTCGGCGTCTCCGGCTGGTTCATCACCGCGACGGCCATTGCCGGCCTGCTGCCGGCAACGGCCTTCGCCTTCGATGTCTTTGCCCCCTCGGCCGCCATTCGCCTTCTGGCGCTGGCGCGCACCGCCGCCCGTTATGGCGAGCGCATGACGACCCACGAAGCCACGCTTTCCGTGCTTGCGGCGCTTCGGGAGAAAGTCTTTCGCGGTTTTGCCGCACCGCAGGCAGCCAAATCTCTGGAGGCGCGGCCAGCACGCCTGCTGAACCGGCTGACGGCGGATATCGACGCGCTGGATTCGCTCTATCTGCGCGTGCTTGTTCCCGCCGCCGTCGCCATCCTCGCCGCGCTCGCAACCGGCTTCGGGCTTGCTTTCCTGCATCCGCTTGCCGGTGTGCTGGCGGCAACCTTCCTCATCGCGGTGGGGCTGGGCATTTCTGCGCGCTCTGCCCTGCTGGCGGAAAAATTCTCGCGCCGGCGGGCCATCGGGCTTGAGGCTTTGCGTGCCCGCACGGCTGATCTGGTCAGCGGACAGACGGAGCTGCTGACCACCGGCCGGCTTTCTGCGCAGATTGCGGCGGTAAAGCGGGCGGATGACTATCTCGCTGCCTGTGATGACAGCCTCAACCACATAGAGACCAATGCCGGTTTTTCCTTCGGCGTTTCAGCGGCCATTCTCTTGAGTGCCGCCCTTCTCGGCATGGCATGGCTGGCGGAGCATGAGGCGGTGAGTGCACCAGCCGCCGCACTCGGACTGCTGGTCTGTTTCGCCGCGCTGGAGCCTTTCACGGCGCTTCGCCGCGGGGCGATGGAACTGGGCCGCACGCTGTTTTCCGCAAGGCGTATTGCGCCGCGCCTCTCTGCAACGGCCGAGGCGCACTGTCCTGCCTTGCCCGCGAGTGGCATCGCGGCGGAGCTTAGAGGCGTGCGTCTGGAGCGGGAAGGAAACGGCAATCCGGTCCTGACGAATATCAACCTTGCAATCGCCTGCGGGGAACGGGTTGCGATTGTCGGCGCCAGCGGTGCGGGCAAGACGAGCCTCGTCCAGCTGGTGGCCGGCGAGTTGCGGCCGGCTGCGGGTTCGGTCCGTGCTTTGCCGTCCACCCTGATGACGCAGCGCAGCCAGCTTTTCCGTGACAGCATCGCCGACAATCTGCGGCTGGCAAAACCTGCGGCATCAGGGGCCGAGTTGTGGGACGCGCTCAAGGCAGCGGGCCTTGCCGAACACGTCAGAACCTTGCCGAAAGGGCTGGAAACGAAGCTCGGGGAGGCCGGTCAGGGTCTTTCCGGCGGCCAGTCGCGCCGGTTGGCGCTCGCCCGTTTCCTGCTCGCTGACCGGCCGCTCTGGCTTCTCGACGAGGTGACGGAAGGGCTCGACGGCGAGACTGCCCGCGACGTGCTCACCCGGTTGTTTGCGAGGGCGGAGGGAAAGACCGTCGTGATGATCACCCATAATCGCCGTGAGGCGGAATTTGCCGATCGTATCATCGTGCTGAAAGAGGGGCGCCAACTTGATCAATGTCAAAGCGGCACCCCGGAATACGGCGTAGTGCTGAACACACTGCGCCCGGACTGAGATTTTTTGAGAGCCGGCGTCGTCTTTGAAATGGAAGGCCGGCCTTCCAGAAAAGGTGGGTAAGACTATGGAACTCGACATAGTGGCGCTGTCGCGCCTGCAATTTGCAGTGACGGCTTTATATCACTTCCTGTTCGTTCCCCTGACGATAGGGCTTTCGGTGGTGATCGCCATCATGGAGACGGTCTATGTCATGACCGGCCGGGCGATCTGGCGGCAGATGACGAAATTCTGGGGCACCCTGTTCGGCATCAATTTCGTGCTCGGTGTTTCCACCGGCATCGTCATGGAATTCCAGTTCGGCATGAACTGGAGTTATTACAGCCATTATGTCGGCGATATCTTCGGTGCGCCGCTCGCCATCGAGGGCATGATGGCCTTCTTCCTGGAAGCCACCTTCGTCGGCCTGTTCTTTTTCGGCTGGGACAAGCTGTCGAAACTCGGCCATCTCGTTGCTACATGGTGCGTGGCGATCGGCTCGAATTTTTCGGCGCTGTGGATATTGATCGCCAATGGCTGGATGCAGAACCCGACGGGCTCCGCCTTCAACCCCCAGACCATGCGCATGGAAGTGACTGACTTCTTCGCGGTTCTGTTCAACCCGGTGGCGCAGGCGAAATTCGTCCACACCGTTTCCGCCGGCTACGTGACGGCCTCCATCTTCGTACTCGGCGTTTCCGCCTGGTATGTGCTGAAGGGTCGCCATGTCGATCTCGCCAAGCGGTCGATGACGGTTGCCGCCTCCTTTGGTCTGGCGTCTGCGCTTTCGGTCGTCGTGCTGGGTGACGAAAGCGGTTATCTCTCGACAGAACACCAGAAGATGAAGCTCGCCTCCATCGAGGCCATGTGGGAAACCGAGCCTGCGCCCGCCCCCTTCACGGCCATCGGTTTTCCGGATCAGGAAGCGCGCGAGACGCATTTTGCGGTGAAGATCCCGTGGGTGATGGGCCTCATCGGCACCCGTTCGCTCGATACGCAAATCCCAGGCATCAACGATCTCGTCGAGCAGGCCAAGACCCGCATCCGCGACGGCATCAAGGCCTATGACGCGTTGATGCAGATACGGGCCACCGGCAAGGGCGCGGAGTTGCCGGAAGAGGTGCGCGGCACCTTTGCCGAACTTGGCCACGAGCTTGGTTATGCCCTGCTGCTGAAACGTTATGTCGATGATCCGCGTCAGGCGAGCGAAGAGCAGATCGCCAAAGCTGCGGCTGACACCATCCCGCATGTGCCGATGCTGTTCTGGTCGTTCCGCATCATGGTCGGCCTTGGCATGTTCTTCATCCTCTTGACGGCGACCTTCTTCTATCTCTCGGCCCGCCGCCGGCTGGATCACTATCCGCTGTTGCTTAAGGTCGCGGTCTTTGCCATTCCGTTGCCGTGGATCGCCGCCGAAATGGGCTGGGTGGTCGCCGAATTCGGCCGCCAGCCATGGATCATCGAGGGTGTGCTGCCAACGGCCGCCGCCGTTTCCAGCCTCAGCGCTTCAACGGTCCTCATAACGCTCCTGTGCTTCATCGCCATCTACACGGTGCTGTTCATCGTCGAAATGGGGCTGATGCTGAAGGCGATCCGCAAGGGGCCAGACCCGGACCATGAGCCGGAAGCGCCGCTCGTTCCTGAAAAACTCGTCGCTGCGGAGTAAACGATCATGATATTGCACCAACTCATCGACTACGAAATCCTCCGCGTCATCTGGTGGCTGCTGCTTGGCGTGGTGCTGATCGGTTTTGCCGTTACCGGCGGTTTCGATCTCGGCACCGGCGCGCTGCTGCCCTTCGTCGCGAAAACGGATATCGAGCGGCGTGTCGTCATCAATTCCATCGGCCCGGTCTGGGAAGGTAATCAGGTCTGGCTGATCCTCGGCGGCGGCGCGATCTTCGCCGCCTGGCCGCCGCTCTACGCGGTATCGTTCTCAGGCTTCTATCTGGCGATGTTTGCCACCCTGTTTGCACTGATCCTGCGGCCGGTCGGTTTCAAATATCGCTCCAAACGCGAGAGCGCTGCATGGCGCACTGGCTGGGACTGGGCTCTTTTCATTGGCGGTTTCGTGCCAGCGCTGATCTTTGGCGTTGCGATCGGCAACGTGCTGCAGGGTGTTCCCTTCCATCTGAATGACGATCTGCGGATTTTCTATGACGGCACGACTTTGTTCGAACTCCTGAATCCCTATGCGATCCTCTGCGGCCTCGTTTCGGTGGCCATGCTCGTCATGCACGGTGCGGCCTGGCTGGTGCTGAAGACGGATGGTCCGGTGGCGGCCCGCGCCCGCGGCTTCGGCAGCGTCGCGGCGCTGGCAACGTCAGTCCTCTTCGCGCTTGGCGGCGTCTTTCTGTGGCTCGGTATCGATGGGTATCGTTTTACTTCCGAGGTGGTGACGGACGGACCGTCCAATCCACTATCGAAAACGGTTGAGGTGGCGGGTGGTGTCTGGTTCTCGAATTATGCGGCACATCCGTGGATGATGCTTGCGCCGGCACTCGGTCTTGTCTTTCCGCTTGTCGCCTTCATTCTGTTCCGCGCCCGAAGAGAGATCCTTGCACTGCTATCCAGTTCGCTCGCCATTTTCGGTATCATCTCAACGGTCGGGCTGACGATGTTTCCTTTCATCCTGCCGTCTTCGGTCGATCCGAGATCGAGCCTGACGGTCTGGGACGCATCGTCAAGCCATATGACGCTCTTCATCATGCTCGTCGTCGCCCTCATCTTCATCCCGATCATTGTCGCTTATACGTCGTGGGTCTACCGCGTGCTGTGGGGCAAGGTGGATGAAAAGGCGATCCGCGACGACAGCGGTCATGCGTATTGATCAAGAAAGAAGGAGATCGAACATGTGGTATTTCGCCTGGCTGCTCGGCCTGCCTCTCGCCGCCATCTTCGCCGTCATGAACGCCATGTGGTATGAGCTGATGGAAGAAAATGCGAAAAAGGCCGAAGCGAAGCCGGAAAAGTAACGCTTGAAGCAAAAAGGGCGGCACCCGGTCTGGTGCCGCCCTTCGCATAAAACCGCGCTTATCGTGTGTCTTCAGTGGATCGCGATACCGCGCTTGTCCGCTTCTTCCTTGATGATGTCTTCGACGATGGTTCGCTTGAGATTTGGATCTCCCAGCAGATAGTCATCGGCGATTTCGAAAATCGACTTCGGGTTCTCGGTCCTGTGCAGGGTGTCGAGATCCTGACCGATCTGCTCTCTCAGTCTGGAATAATCGTCCATGGCGGTTCTCCCGTTTATCGGTTCAATCCAGAAGGTCGGCCGGAACCTTGCCGCCGTTTTCGGAGAGCTTCTTGATGACCGCCTTGTGTAGCCAGATATTCATGGTCGCCGAATCCGAGGTGTCGCCGGTGTAGCCGAGTTCGCTCGCCAGTTCCTTTCGGGCGGTCAGGCTGCTGTCCAGATCGAGCGCCTTCAGAAGATCGACGATCGAATGTTTCCAGTCGAGCTTCTGTCCGTTCTTCTTGACTGCCGCATCCAGAATTGAGGCGACGTCGACGTTGCCGGTGGGCGCGGGAGCTGTCGGTGCCGGTGAAGCAGGGGCCGGTGCTGCCGGGCTTGCGGTGGTTGTCGGTGTTCCGGCCGGTGCCGACGTCTGCGGCGCGGCCTCGGCCTTGCCGAAAATCGCGTTCTTGATCTTGTCGAAAAAGCTCATTTTATCGTCCCCTTATCTGCGAAATGCCCGCCCGATGGCGATGAGAATGCAGGCGCCGATGAAACCGGCGATGAGATAGCCAATCCAGCCTCCGAGCGAGACGCCGATGAGCCCCAGAAGGAAATTGGCGACGATGGCGCCGACAATGCCGAGGATGATGTTCATGAAAACACCCATATTGCTTTTCATGAACTGTTCGGCGAGCCAACCGGCTACGCCGCCGATGATGATTGCTGCAATCCAGCCAACTTGTGCGTCTTCCATAACAAGCCTTTCCTTTCTACAGAGAGGTCAAAGGCATATGGACCCGCATTTTTTGCGCACGTCCCCCCGCCTTGAATTGACCCCAGGCGATTATTAACGAAGACGCTGAACTTTTGTTCCGTAAGGCGTGTACGTTACCGCAAACTCAACCCTGGCTCTCAAAGTCCAGCCCGATATCGAGAACCGGCGCGCTGTGGGTAATCCAGCCGACGGAGATGAGATCGACGCCCGTTGCGGCGATGGCGGGGGCAGTCTGCGGATTGATGCGGCCGGAGGCCTCGGTGATGGCGCGCCCGGCAACGATCTCCACCGCTTCGCGCAGCTGCTCCGGCGTCATGTTATCGAGAAGAACCGCATCCACGCCCTCTTCCATGGCTTCGTGCAGCTGCGCGAGCGTATCGACTTCCACCTCGATCTTGACGAGATGTCCAACGCCCTGCTTCGCACGGCGGATGGCCTCACGCACGCTGCCGGCAACCGCGATATGGTTGTCCTTGATGAGAACGGCATCATAAAGCGCAAAACGGTGATTCATGCCGCCGCCGGCACGCACGGCATATTTTTCCAGCGCCCGAAGCCCCGGCGTCGTCTTGCGGGTGCAGGCGACCGAAGCCTTGGTGCCGGCAATGGCGGCGGTGATTTTTGCGGTGACAGAGGCGATGCCCGAGAGGTGCCCGAGGAAATTCAACGCCGTGCGTTCCCCGGTCAGAAGCCCGCGTGACGGCCCTTCGATGGTTGCGATGATATCACCGGGCGCCACGGCCGCACCATCTGGAATGTGCCTGTTCATCCTGATCGCCGGGTCCACAAGCTGGAAGGCAAGTTCCGCCGCATCAAGGCCGGCGATGACGCCCGGCTCCCGCGCCGCCATGACAACGACCGAGCGATGATCGGCGGGGATGACGGAGGCGGCGGTGATGTCGCCTGCAAGGCCGAGGTCTTCCAGAAGGGCGTTGCGCACGAGCGGTTCGATGATGAGACGTGGCAGGGGAGAAAGGGTCATGTCAGGCGCTCCGCGCGAAACCGGCTGTTGAAAGGCTGGAGGAAGAAAGCTCATGGGCGATGGTGATGATGTCGTTCAGCGCCAGCCGGCGTCTCGCCGCCACCGTGTCCTTTCGTGGAAAATCGTCGCGGAAATGCGCGCCGCGCGATTCCATCCGTAGGGCCGCGAAGACGGCGATGGAGAGTGCGACGACGGCCGGGTCGGATGCCGGGCCGTTCCGCTCGGCAAGTGGCAGTAAGTCCCTGACGGCTTCGGCCAACCCCGCAGCATGTCTGACGATGCCGAGATGACGGGAAACGATGGGCCTGACAGCGGTGAGATCGGCGCGTGAAAAATCAGCTGTCGCTTTGAGCGAGACGGCAGCCTCTGGCCTTGCCGCAGATGCGGGCCGGTCGGCAATATCCTGCGCCGCACGCATCCCCATCGCGGCCGCTTCCAGCAGGGAGTTGCTGGCAAGCCGGTTTGCGCCGTGCAGGCCCGTGCAGGCGGTTTCACCCGCAACCCAGAGGCCCGGCACCGAGCTTCGGCCTTTATCATCAGTGGCGACGCCGCCCATGTGATAATGCACCGCCGGCCGGACAGGCACGAGTTCACGGGCGGGGTCTATTCCCGCCTCGCGGCAGAGCAGGTCGATCGACGGGAAACGGGTGGAAAAACCGGAGCCGAGCGCCTGGCGGGCATCGAGAAAGACCTTGCCGCCGCGCAGAATTTCGCGGTCGATGGCGCGGGCGACAATATCGCGCGACGCCAGTTCCGCGCTCGGGACCGCCGCCATGAACCTTTCGCCGTTTTCATTGAGAAGCAGGGCGCCTTCACCCCGCACAGCTTCGCTCACCAGCGCCAGCGGTCGCCGGGGGGAGGAAAGTGCTGTCGGGTGAAACTGCACGAATTCCATGTCGGCAAGGATGGCGCCGGCGCGGGCGGCGAGCATGATGCCCTGTCCGAAATTGCCGGAAGGATTGGTCGTGGCGTCATAAAGTCCGCCAAGGCCGCCGGTGGCGAGAACCACCCGGCTTGCCGGCAGAAGGAAGCTGCCGTTCGGGCCGGCGCAGGCGAGACCGGCGATGACGCCGTCTTCCGTCAACAGGCGGCGCACTTCCGTGCCTTCCAGAACCGTGATCGAAGGCGTACGGCGAACGGCATAGGCAAGCGCCCTGACGATGGCCGCGCCCGACCCGTCGCCTTCGGCATGCAGAATGCGCCGCCGGCTATGGGCGGCTTCCAGCCCGAAGACATAGTTGCCGCCGGCGTCGCGGTCGAAGCGAACGCCCGCCCGCTCCAGCGCATCTATGACGGCGGGGGCGGCGGAAACGATACCAACCGCTAAATCTTCATCGCAAAGGCCGTCGCCCGCGGCGAGCGTATCGGCGACATGCAGGGCTGCGCGATCATCCGGCCCGAGGCTGGCCGCAATGCCGCCCTGCGCCCAGGCGCTTGAGGTTTCGCCGCCGAGCGCGCCGCGCGTCACAAGCAGCACGGGCTGCGGCGCCAGCGTCAGCGCCGCCATCAACCCGGCAATGCCGCTGCCGACAATGACCGTCCAGTCCCGCTGCGGCAAAAGTTCGCTCATATCTGCAGCATCCTTTCCACGGCGCGGCGGGCGGCATCGGCGATGGCGGGATCGACCGTCACCTCATGGCGGTTTTCCTCCAGTGCCGTGCGGATATTGCCAAGCGTGATGCGCTTCATATGCGGGCAGAGATTGCAGGGACGGATGAATTCGACATCGGGGTGATGCACGGCGACGTTGTCGCTCATCGAGCATTCCGTCAGAAGCACCACGCGGGCGGGGCGCTCGCGGCCGACATAGTCAGACATGACGGCGGTGGAGCCGGAGAAATCCGCAGCGTCTACGACCTCAGGCGGACATTCGGGATGCGCCAGCACCACGATGCCGGGATGGCTTTCCCGCAATTCCCTGATGTCGTCTGCGGTGAAAAGCTCATGCACTTCGCAATGGCCCCGCCAGGCGATCAGCTCGACATTGGTTTCCTTGGCGACGTTCTTCGCCAGATATTCGTCCGGCAGCATCAGCACGCGCGGCACGCCGAGCGATTCCACCACCTGGCGGGCATTGCCTGACGTGCAGCAGATGTCTGAAGCCGCTTTCACTGCCGCAGACGTGTTCACATAGGTGACGACAGGAACGCCGGGATAGGCCTTGCGCAGAAGCGCGATGTCTTCGGGCGTGATGGAATCGGCGAGCGAGCAGCCCGCTGCCATATCCGGAATGAGCACGGTTTTTTCCGGATTGAGCAGCTTTGCCGTTTCGGCCATGAAATGCACGCCGGCAAGAACGATCACATCCGCCTCCACCTCCATCGCCTTGCGGGCAAGCGCGAGACTGTCGCCGACAATATCGGCGACGCCGTGGAAGATTTCCGGTGTCTGGTAGTTATGGGCGAGGATGACGGCGTTGCGCTTGCGCTTTAGCTCGAGAATTGCCTCCACATCATCCTGAAAGCTCATCCATTCGGCCTTGGGAATGACGCGGGCAACGCGGTCATAAAGGCTAGCGGCGGAAATCTGCTCGTTCACGGTGCTCTCCCATTTATACTCTTTCTGAGTATATCTAGGGCGAAGACATATTCTCATTGTGAGTATATGTCAATTGCGGGACAGGGGCAGTTTCGTTCCGGAAAGGGCGCGTTCATCGAGAACGGTCTGGCGGAAGCGGAAAAGCTTTGCGGGGCGGCCGCCGGTTTCGGTCGCCATATCGCCGGTTTCTTCCACCAGCTGCTGCTGTTCGATCAGCCGGCGGAAATTCTGCTTGTGCAATGTCAGCCCGGCCAGCGCCTCGATGGCGCGCTGCAATTGCAGCAGGGTGAAGCTATCAGCCATAAGCTCGAACACCACCGGCCGGTATTTGATCTTGGCGCGCAGGCGGGCAATGCCGGTGGCAAGGATGCGGCGGTGGTCGGCAAACATCGGCCTGCCGAAATTGACCCGCGGTTCACCCTGCGCTTCCTCGACCAGCCCCGCCTCATACAGCAACTCATAACGCTGCAGGGTCAGTTCCTCGTTCCAGCCGCCGCCATCCAGCCCGAAGGTGAAATCGGCGCGCAGGTGACGCTGTGTCTTGCTGGCGGGATCGGAATCGGCCCAGGCGCGCAGCCTGTCGATGATGTCGCCGAGAATATCAGGAGATCCCTGGCGGTGGTCTTCCCAGGGGAAATATTCGTACCAGCCATGCCAAAGGGCGCGTTTGCCGCCGGAAGCTTCCTGTTCTCGCACCAGGCCGAGATACCCGATGGAGATGGTTCTGCCGCCCAAAATCTCGTTGTTGCGGTCGCGGTCGGCGAAAGTATAGAGCTGTTCGAGATAACCGACGGGGTGATGGGTCTGTTCGTGAATCCATTCCCGCAGCCCGCTCTGAAGCGTCCTGTGCCCGAATTCGAACGGGCCCGAGGGAAGGGCAGCACCTTCGCGAACGGTCATGACGCGCGGTTCATCCGTGGTGATGGCGGTGACGACGGCGATGAGTTCGGCATGGGCAAGCCCGATGGTCACGGCGGCTCCTCTGGTCGCTGGCTGCGGTATCAGCCTTCTTGGCACAGGAAGGTTGCTTCGCCAACATGGCGGCCGAAAAGGCCTGTCGATAAGGTCGGCGCGAAAACAGGATTGTCGTCAGACGAAAGGATGATTCTTGTGGTTAGCCGTCTGCCGTCATGTATGTTAAAGACCCGACACAAGCATTTCAGACTGTAGAAGGCCGATGCTGGAAAACATATCTCTCGAAGAGACACTTGTGGGTTACTACACTTGGAACGTCGGGCAAAATCTGGTCTATCTGGATGCCGTGACCGCCCGCCTGCGTGAATTTTCCCCGGAAGAAGCCGCCCGCGGCATTCCGGTCGAAGACTTCATCGCGCAGATCGAAAGCGGCTCGCGGGCCCGCGTCGCCAAGGCGGTTTATAATTCGCTGACGAATGGCGTGTTCTACGATCAGGAATATCGCATCCGGCTCAAATCCGGTGGTTTTCGCTGGTTGCGGACGACGGGAAGAGTGATCCTGGATGGCGACCGGATTCCGATCATGGCCATGGGTACGGTGCGGGATGTCAGCGCAGGCAAGGTTTTATTGATGTGACGTGAAGCCGGCCGCGCTTTATGAGGCGGCCCATCTATTTTATGTCGTTCATTGTTTGATGTTGCGGTGACATGGTCCGGCAGATCGCAATTTTGCTGTTTCAGATCGCCCTGGCCATAGGCCTTGGCATATCAGGCATCCGCATTGCTTCGCTTGTCAATGGCGAGGCGACCTCCGCGCCGGCGGGCCTGGCCGCCAATACGGAACTGCTGTGGACGACCACGCCGGTGCGGGTGGATCCTCGCAGCCAGACTTTTGAGCGTATTCCGACACCGCCTGATCTCTATCCGCTGAAAATGCACGCCGATCAGCGCCTGAGGGTGATCTCTAGCAGCCGTTTCGCCTTCAAGGGCCAGGAATTCCGTCTCGCCGGCGTGGAGGAGCTCGAGCGCAACCGAGTCTGTACCGGCCCCGACGGCCGCCGTTACGCCTGCGGGCTGAATGCCTTCAAGGCGCTTCAGAACCGCCTGCGCGGCAGATATCTGGAGTGTCGCGAGATGGGGGAGGAGAGCGGTGCGCCCCGGCCTGTCGAGTGCCGGATCAACGGGCAGGATGTGCGGGCGTTGTTGCAATAACAATTGCTTCAGGCGGTGCTGCGCAACGATAAACCGGTTGGCCGGATGCGCGATATTTTTGTCTGGGAAGATTTGGTGGAGCTAAGCGGGATCGAACCGCTGACCTCTTGCATGCCATGCAAGCGCTCTCCCAGCTGAGCTATAGCCCCATAAGGGTTCCGGCATTTCTTCCGGTTCCGGGAACCGAAGCGGCTGTTGTTCCGTTCGGTGGCGGCTTACTACTGCGGCTTTCCGGCGAGTGCAAGCATAAAAAACGGCCCGGCGTCATTTTTTTGTCGTCGGGCCGAATTATCAAGTCAAATCAAGCTTCTTCGTCGTCGCCCGGTACGCCGATGATGCCGGACATGTCGTCGTCGTCATCTTCGTCGTCGGTTTCGAGGAAGGTGTCGTCATCGTCATCGATTTCGACGTCGTCGTCGTCGCCCATATCGGGGATTTCGTCGCCGCTGTTGTCGCCGTCGGCATCTTCCAGCGACACGAGTTCGACTTCCGTGTTTTCGGCGTCGACTTCCGCCACTTCCTCTTCTTCAGCCTGCTCCATCTTGGCCTGAGCCGTGCTTTCCTCGAAGAAGGAGAGCGGCCAGGACTTGCCGCTATAGGGAGAAACGACCGGGTCGCGATTCAGATCGTAGAATTTCTTGCCGGTATCGGGGTCTGTACGCTTGGTACCAAGTTCCGTTTTTGCCACTGTCTAAGCCTCAAATTGTCGAATGAGTTTCGGTGTGTACGCCGTAAAACCGGCATAGACGGTAAAATTTATAGCCGGTCCCCTTAATCGTTGCGCTCTTTCGTGTCAAAGACAAACTTCGGGTGCTGCCTCCCATGGCGCAAGCCCTATGTGTGAATGCTTATATAAAAAGAGAGGCATTACACACTTTATTATATCTATAACGGATGCACAGACGGGACGCTTCATGACCTTTACGATTGCCATAGACGGGCCGGCTGCGGCGGGCAAAGGAACGCTTTCGCGCAGGATCGCGGAGACCTATGGCTTTCATCATCTCGATACCGGGCTGACCTACAGGGCAACCGCCAAGGCGCTTCTGGATGCCGGCCTGCCGCTCGATAACGAGGCGGTGGCGGAAAAAATGGCGCTGGAACTCGACCTTGCCGGGCTCGACCGCACCGTTCTTTCCCGGCACGAGATTGGCGAGGCTGCGTCGAAAATTGCTGTGATGACGCCGGTGAGACGTGCGCTCGTCAAGGCCCAGCAGCTTTTTGCCTTGAGGGAGCCGGGCACGGTTCTGGATGGCCGCGATATCGGAACGGTTGTCTGCCCTGAGGCGCCGGTGAAGCTTTACGTCACGGCCTCCGCCGACGTGCGGGCACGGCGCCGTTACGATGAAATTCTGGCCAATGGCGGTAATGACGATTATGATGCCATTTTCGCCGAGGTGAAAAAGCGCGATGAGCGCGACATGGGCCGCGCCGACAGCCCGTTGAGGCCTGCGGAAGACGCGCACTTGCTAGATACGTCGGAAATGAGTATAGAGGCGGCGTTTCAGGCCGCGCGCACGATTATCGACGCCGCCCTGAAGAGATAGGTTTTTCGCGGAACGGCTTGCCGCCGTCTGCGTTTAGTCCGGAATTGCCTGAAGACATGTCCTTGCGCCGGAAAGCCTTTTAAAAAGGCGGGCATGGGTTCGGGTATCAACAACACTAGCCCACCGGCGCTTTGTATTCGCCCTCAAGCGGATGCATTCAGGAGATTTCATGTCAGTATCTACCCCCACGCGCGACGATTTCGCAGCGCTTCTCGAAGAATCCTTTGCCTCTAACGATCTTGCCGAAGGCTATGTTGCCAAGGGTATCGTCACGGCAATCGAGAAGGACGTCGCGATCGTTGACGTCGGTCTGAAGGTCGAAGGTCGCGTTCCGCTCAAGGAATTCGGCGCGAAGTCCAAGGACGGCACGCTGAAGGTCGGCGACGAAGTCGAAGTTTACGTCGAGCGCATCGAAAACGCTCTCGGCGAAGCTGTTCTGTCGCGCGAGAAGGCTCGCCGCGAAGAAAGCTGGGTCAAGCTCGAAGCCAAGTTCGAAGCTGGCGAGCGCGTCGAAGGCGTCATCTTCAACCAGGTCAAGGGTGGTTTCACCGTCGATCTGGACGGCGCTGTTGCCTTCCTTCCGCGTTCGCAGGTCGACATCCGTCCGATCCGCGACGTTACCCCGCTGATGCACAACCCGCAGCCCTTCGAAATCCTCAAGATGGACAAGCGTCGCGGCAACATCGTTGTCTCGCGCCGCACGGTTCTCGAAGAGTCGCGTGCCGAGCAGCGTTCTGAAATCGTTCAGAACCTCGAAGAAGGCCAGGTTGTTGACGGCGTCGTCAAGAACATCACCGATTACGGTGCGTTCGTTGACCTCGGCGGCATCGACGGCCTGCTGCACGTTACCGACATGGCATGGCGCCGCGTCAACCATCCTTCGGAAATCCTCAACATTGGCCAGCAGGTCAAGGTTCAGATCATCCGCATCAACCAGGAAACCCACCGTATCTCGCTCGGCATGAAGCAGCTCGAGTCGGATCCTTGGGATGGCATCTCCGCCAAGTACCCGGTTGGCAAGAAGATCTCCGGTACGGTCACGAACATCACCGACTACGGTGCATTCGTTGAGCTGGAGCCGGGCATCGAAGGCCTGATCCACATTTCCGAAATGTCCTGGACCAAGAAGAACGTACATCCCGGCAAGATCCTGTCCACGAGCCAGGAAGTTGACGTTGTCGTTCTCGAAGTCGATCCGTCCAAGCGCCGTATCTCGCTCGGCCTCAAGCAGACGCTGGAAAACCCGTGGCAGGCATTTGCCTTCAGCCATCCGGCCGGCACTGAAGTCGAAGGCGAAGTCAAGAACAAGACCGAATTCGGCCTGTTCATTGGCCTCGAAGGCGATGTTGACGGCATGGTTCACCTGTCGGATCTCGACTGGAACCGTCCGGGCGAACAGGTCATCGAAGAGTTCAACAAGGGTGACGTGGTCAAGGCCGTCGTTCTCGATGTTGACGTCGAAAAGGAACGCATCTCGCTCGGCATCAAGCAGCTCGGCAAGGATGCTGTCGGTGAAGCCGCAACCTCCGGCGACCTGCGCAAGAACGCAGTCGTTTCGTGCGAAGTCATCGCCGTTAACGACGGTGGTGTGGAAGTGAAGCTCGTCAACCACGAGGACATCACCTCCTTCATCCGCCGCAACGACCTCGCACGCGATCGTGACGATCAGCGTCCGGAGCGTTTCGCAGTTGGCCAGGTTTTCGACGCTCGCGTCGTCAACTTCTCGAAGAAGGACCGCAAGGTCATGCTTTCGATCAAGGCTCTGGAAATCGCTGAAGAGAAGGAAGCCGTCGCACAGTTCGGTTCTTCCGACTCGGGCGCTTCGCTAGGCGACATCCTCGGCGCGGCTCTGAAGAACCGCGGCGAATAATCGCTCCGATCTTTTGACATGAAGAACCCGCCGGAATTTCCGGCGGGTTTTTTATTGGTCGTATGTTGAGCAGGTGAGCGGGTACAGCCGCACTCTTCTCAAAGCATGCCGCTCATCCTGAGATAATAATTCTCCGCGCTGTCGTCGGAAGTCGCTGCGGGCGCGCTTTCCGGCTCGTCGATCACGTCATTGGCGGCGATGCGTTCTTCCGTATCGTCCTGACCACCGGAATTGTCAGCGCCTGCCTCGGCTTCGCCTTCCGCTTCATCCTCTGAAAATGGACCGCCGCCACGGGGCGGTGTTTCGGATTCATAATCTTCATCCGCTGGCGGGTAGGCGACGAGCGGCAACGGCGTACCGTCTTTTGCGAAAGCAGCAGCGATCAAGGATTGCGAGGCCGATTGCTCCAGCATGGCCATTCTCACTTCCGGATCCAATGTGCCACGGGACAGCGGCTGGGCATCGGGGCGATGGGCCGTGGTCTCAGTTTCGTCGCCCGAAGGGCGGGCAGCGGCCGTCGCGAGCGCGCTTTTTTCGGCGAGTTGGTCTTCGAGAGGCTGCGCCGGAATGCTCTGTGGTGCGACGGGAGGCTGCTGTGTTGTGTTCGCTCTGGCGGGAAGTTTGCCGGTCGCGGCGGCCAGCAGAAGATTGGCCATAGTCTCGCCGTCGTTTTCCGCCTGGGCGACGATGGACGGTAAGACCGGGCGAGGATCCTTTTGCTCGATCTTCGTCATCTCGCGGTGCGGAATGGCAGGGCGTGTCTCGCTGGCTTCCGCGCGTGGCGGATTGGCCGGGCGGGGCTCTGCCGGGACTTCTTTCGGCGCACTGTTCGTTGGCGCTGGAAGCGGACGCAGCGTGTTTTCTGTTTTAGCACCCGGTTTCGTCGCTTCGCCCGGTGGTTCAGCTGTGTCGGCAAGTGGGGCGGCAAGAGGAAGACGGGCATCCGGCTGTGCGATCAGCGCCGCCACCGTGGCTTTCACCGCCGCGCCGCTGAAAGCAAGCGGACCGATAAGCAGGGGCAGCAGCCGGCTCGCTATCGCGGAATTCGCCGGTTGTGCCGTTGTGGCCGGGTTCTGGCGGCTTTCTCCATTCTGGCTCGGGGCGTTCTGCGGTTTCGACTGGGTGGGCTGTGCGGGAGCGGGGTTGTTCTGCTGATAGGAAGACACCACCGCCTTTGTCGCAAGATCCATTCCCCTGTAGCGGGAAAGTTCGATCAGCAGCGCCAGGCGGGCAGCATCCGGCCCGGTCGGTTGTTTCAGAATTTCGGCGAGCATCGCAAGGGTCAGGCCCTGCAAGGCTTTTCCGACCTGCTGTTCCAGCGCCATACGCTGGGTAGCGGGCAGGGTGCGCAGGGCCTCCGTCAGCCGCGTCACATAGGTCTCTATGGCTTCGCCATCCCGCCGCGGCAGGTTCATCAGCTTGCCCAGTGCTTCCGCCAGAACTGCGGTGCTGCGGGAAAGCTGGAATTCGCTGGTAAGGGAAGCGATTGCGGCACGGGCGAAAAGGTTGCTGCTATTTTCAGGGACGGGATTGGTCGCCTGCGGTGGCACGGCGTCCTTCACCTGTGCACGCGGTGTCAGCGGTACGGTGGTGCCATAGGCGGCATCGGCTGCCGCAATTTTCGGTACAGGCGGTAACATGCTGCGCTCCGTTCCTATCGGTGACCGCGGCTGGCTGCGAAAAGACCAATCCCCATTGGCTCTCTGATCCGCATCTGGCTTGAATGTTGAAAAATCGCCGCGCCGGTGATGTACAGGTGTCATCTCGCCCGCTCATGCGGGAGCGCCATATGCGCTCCGGCCGTTATTCCGGTTTCTGCGCATACAGAATCATCTGGTTCAATCTTGGCTTGCAGTTATTAAGATTTGGCTAACTAACGAATTGCGCGCGACGATGCGGTCAGGGTGAAACGCCGATGAACATGCGGTAAAGGCCGTTATCGTCAGAATTGACCGAGGAAATATGGTCGGGGTCGCTGGTTGCAGCCTCAAAAGCCTCGGGTGGCATGGCGTCGAGCCAGCTTGCTTTGGGAAGGCTTCGTTCCGGTTGCATCTCCCCGGGCGCGACGGGCGGGCCCTCGTCACCGGCTGCGGTGAAAGCAGCGTCATCGGGAACGAGTGGCGGGGCGGCCATGGCCAGCAGCGCCTGCGCCGCATCGGGCTCGTTGTCGTAAACGAGGCTGCCGGATAGGCCGGAAATATCGGTCATGTCTGAACTCACATCATGTTTCGCTCAAGTTACGGTCGCAAGCGGCAATCATGCCGCCTTTTTCTTCAGCAGTTCGTAAAGGCCATTGTCGTCGATGGAGATCGGCAGAATCGCGGCGCGGGCGTCTTTGACGAGCCCCTGCGCATCGAGCAGTTTTTTGGCGTCATTTTCCGCATCGGCGGGATTGGCGGCCGCATCTGTGCTTACGGGTTCATTTTCGTTTTCAGCCGGGGCGGCTTCTTCCTTCGGTGTTGCCGCAAGCACCGAGATCAGCGCGGTTTCCGGTGAGATATCGACCGGCTTCGGCGCGTCAGCGCCTTCGGTTTTTTCATCCGTGGAAGCATCGATATGCTCCTTCACGACGTCCTGAAGTTCCTGCACGTCTTCAAGCTTGCCCTGCACATCGAGGGCCTTGATATCTTTTTCGCGCTCGGCCTTCACCTCGGCATCGTTGATTTCGCCGATGCGTTCTTCACCACGTTCGGCCTGCAACTCTTCCTTGGTCTTGGGGTCTGCGACGTCTTCGAGGCGCTGGATGATCTTCAGGGTTTCCCGCGTCATGAAGCGGCTGCCCTGGGCCTGATCGTTCAGGGCATCCTTCACGGCGCGCGCCTCGTCGCCATAGGGGTTGGCGATGGCGGCGATCATCTGCCGGGCGGAGATGCCGAGTTGTTTGAGGCCGGTGGATTCTTCGAGTTCGCTGACATTTTTCGGCAAGGTCGCGCGCATCGCCATGATGGCTTTTGACATCTGCTCGCCAAAATCCTCTTCCTCGCCGGTCAGGCCGGCGCCCTTTGCGATACGGGCGGCGAGGGCGGCCATGGGATCGGTCTTGGCGGTGACGCCGTTGTTCAGCACGTCCGTGACCTGTGTTTCCGAAACGCCGAAGGAGGTGAGGGAAATCGTCGTGGCTTTTCCCTGCGCATCGGCCTTTTCGAAATTGTCGGTGAGGGTCAGCGCATCCTGAAGCCGCCGGGCGAAGGAGAAACTCGACTCGTCTGCTTCCTGCGTGACGCCGAGGGCGGAGGAAAAGCGCGAGACAAGGGAGGCGAAAGCATCGGCGTCCGGCTTCATGATGCCGAACAGGTAGGAACTTATCTTTTCATTGGCGACGCGATGGCTTTCGTCCGGTTGCGGCTGGGTTTTGACCGCATCGTCCTTTTTGGTGCCGTTCGCCTTTTCATGCTCTTCGCGCTGGCGGTCCTCGATGGCTTCCACCATCGACCGCATGAGGTCGTTGACTGCAATACCCGCCGTCTGCTGTAGCGGAGTGATCATCCTTCAAAGTCCCCGGCCGCCCAAAGTTGCAGCCGAGAATAGGCAATTCTGGTAAATCAGACCTTAAGCGAGGGATAAGAGCGCTCAGCTATGGGCGAAAATATCCGTTTCGTCCCAACCGAGAAGATCAAGCTTCGCACGGGTCGGCAGAAAGGCAAAACAGGCGTCGGCATGGTCGATACGGCCGTCGCGGATAAGGCGCGCGGTCAGCTTGTCGCGCAGGGCATGCAGATAAAGCACGTCGGAGGCGGCATATTCGAGTTGTGCGGGCGACAGCGTCTCGGCTGCCCAGTCGGAGGATTGCTGGGCCTTGGAAATATCGACTTCCAGCATTTCCTTGAGATTGTCTTTCAGCCCATGCCGATCCGTATAGGTGCGGCAGAGGCGCGAGGCGATCTTGGTGCAGAAAACAGGCGTGGTCGTGACCCCGAAGGTGTGGAAGAGAACGGCGATATCGAAACGGCCATAGTGAAAAATCTTCTGGTGGGCGGGGTCAGCCAGCATGCGGACGAGGTTCGGCGCTTCTTTCTGGCCGGCGGCGATGCGGATGACATCAGCCGTGCCGTCGCCGGACGAAAGCTGCACGACGCAGAGGCGATCGCGGCGCGGCACCAGCCCCAGCGTTTCCGTATCGATGGCGATGGCGCCGGTGTAGCGCGCGGCATCTTCGGCGGAAATATCGCCTTCGTGATAACGGATGGTGGCTGCCATGTCTTGCTCCGGATATTTCCTGTGTGGCACCGGCTATAAAGGAAAGAGCGTCTGGGCGATACCGTTTTATGGGTCGTTTCCGTGCTCCTGCGGCTTGCCTTTGCGAAACACACCGGGTTAGTTTCGGATCATCCTTTCCTGACAGATCGCATGAATTCCCGATGACAAAGAAAATCTATCTCGCCGGCCCGGAAGTCTTTCTCCCGAATGCGCGTGAAATGCTCGACCTCAAGGCGTCACTGGCGCGGGAGGCGGGATTTGTCCCGCTTTCACCGGGTGACCTGCAGATTCCACCGGCAGATACCCGGATCGGGCATGGCTGCAACATCAATGAAGTCGACGAGCGGATGATGCTGGAGGCGGATGCGGTGATTGCCAATCTCACGCCGTTCCGCGGCGTTGCCGCCGATACGGGCACGAGCTACGAGCTGGGCTTCATGTGCGCGCTGGGCAAGCCGGTTTTCGCCTATACCAATGTCGCGGCCAATCATTTCACCCGCATCAAGGCGCATTACAGCGATGTCGTGGCGCTGGACGAAACGGGCCGGTATCGCGGCCCGGATGGGCTGTCGATCGAGAATTTCGACATGATCGACAATCTCATGCTGCATGGCGGGATCCTGCGGCGTGGCGGTGTCATCATCGTTGGCGACGCGCCGGAAGACGCGCTTTATACGGATCTGACCGCCTACAGACGGTGTCTCGCGGCGGCGGCTGAAAAATTACTGACACAGACTGACCCTGAAAAAACCGATATAGTGGAGGCATCATCATGAGCGGCATCATCCTCATCACCGGCGCGACGTCTGGCTTTGGGCAGGCCACGGCGCGACGTTTTGTCAAGGAAGGCTGGAAGGTCATCGGCACGGGCCGGCGGGCGGAACGGCTGGAGGCGCTTTCGGCTGAACTCGGCCCGGCCTTTCATGGCGTCGCCTTCGACATCACAGATGAGGATGCGACCGAAAAGGCGCTGGCGGCTTTGCCTGATGGTTTCAGGAATGTCGACATTCTCGTCAACAATGCCGGTCTGGCGCTTGGCACCGCGCCCGCACCGCAGGTGGCGCTGAAGGACTGGCAGACCATGGTGGACACCAACATCACCGGTCTTCTGAACATTACCCATCATCTTCTGCCGACGCTGATCCAACAGAAGGGCATTGTCGTCAATCTCTCGTCGGTGGCCGCGCATTACCCCTATTTGGGCGGCAATGTCTATGGCGGCACCAAGGCCTTCCTTCGGCAGTTCTCGCTCGGCCTGCGCTCCGACCTCCACGGCAAGGGCGTCAGGGTGACCTCCATCGAACCCGGCATGTGCGAAACGGAATTCACGCTGGTGCGCACCGGCGGCAATCAGGAAGCCTCGGATAATCTCTACAAGGGCGTCAACCCGATCACGGCTGATGATATCGCCAACACGATCTATTGGGTCGCCTCGCAGCCGAAGCATGTCAACATCAACAGCCTTGAACTGATGCCCGTCAACCAGTCCTTCGCCGGTTTCCAGGTCTATCGGGAAAGCTGATTTCTCAACGGTTTCTGCGGGAGTGCCAAAAAACAAAGCAGGAATTTTCGAGCTATGCAGAAATGCAATGCTGCATTGCGAGACTTGCTCTGTTAAAAATCGCAGGAACCGCTATATTCAAATCATCGAAGCGACGCACTCCTCCTCCCAGTGTCGCTCGATGTGGATCGGTGGTACTCCTCCTCCCAATCGCCGATCAAGTTTGAAGCCTGCCGCACCTCCTCCCGCGGCAGGCTTTTTCCTTTTCTGGGCATCTTTTCCTTTGGAAGTTTTTTGCGTCGGTCCGGCTTTTCGCGGAAAGCGCCACTATACCCCTTGGATTTCCGGGGGATTTCAGATTTCTACGTCAAGGCAAGCTTTGCGGGAATCGGGCCTACATCGATCACGATTTCGTTATGTCTAGATAAATATGCACAGTTTTACGGCGCTGCGCCCTGTCGGCCCATTGCTTAGGCCCCTGCCTGTGTTTAAGCATGTCGAAAAGAACGCTTGGGAGGCTGCCGGCACGCTTGTGTCCGGATGCCCGAAAGCGGCGGGGAGAGAATGGCAGACTTTAAAGAGGCGCTGAAGCGATTTCAGCCGATCGCGGTTTCATCGATCGCTGAAGACGAGTTCAGACTGCGACTACGCGGCCTTCAGGCGCGGATGATACAGCAAAATGTGAAGGCGGTCTGGCTCGATGCATCATCGTCGCTGACCTATTATACCGGCCTGTCGCTTGGCCTTTCCGAGCGCATTCACGGTGCTCTCGTTCCTGCCGAGGGTGCGCCGCTTTATATCAGCCCGACCTTCGAAGAGCCGAAACTGCAGACGCTCATCCGCATTCCGGGTGAGGTTGCCGTCTGGGAAGAGGATGAAAGTCCCTTCGACCTGATGGCAAGCCGCATTGGCGCACTTTCTTCCCCCGGTCATTTCGTCGCCATCGATCCCGCAACCCCCTTTGTCTTCGCATCCGCCCTGATGCAGCGTCTGCAAGGCCGGATCATTTCCGCCCAGCCAATGATCGTCGCCCAGCGGCAGGTCAAGTCCGCGGCCGAGATCGCCCTCATCCAGACGGCGATGGATGCGAGCTATGGTGTGCAGAAGGCTGTCTTCGAAGGGCTGCGTCCGGGTATCTCCACCACGGAAGTCTCAGATTTCGTCAACGCCGCCCATATTGCGCTCGGCCTGAAACCGCTTTTCGTGGCGGTGCAGTTCGGCGAGGCAACGGCCTATCCGCATGGCGTGCCCTATGCGCAGACGTTGAGCGAAGGCGATATGGTGCTGATCGATCTCGGCGGCATTCTTCACGGCTATCGTTCCGATATCACCCGCACCTATGTCTTCGGCACGCCGACAGAGCGCCAGCGTTTTCTCTGGAACGCCGAACGCGACGCACAGGCTGCAGCCTTTGCGGCTGCCAGCCTCGGTGCTGCCTGCCAGGATGTCGACAAGGCCGCGCGCGACAGCCTGAAAGCGGCCGGTTTTGGCCCCGATTATCAGGTTCCGGGCCTGCCGCACCGCACCGGTCACGGGCTTGGGCTGGATATTCACGAAGAACCCTATATCGTTGCAGGAAATGCGACGGCACTGGAGCCGGGCATGTGTTTTTCCATCGAGCCGATGCTGTGCGTTTATGGCGAATGCGGCGTCCGTCTCGAGGATATCGCTTATATGACGGAGGCGGGGCCACGCTGGTTCTGCCCACCGGAAACGAACCTCGACCGGCTGTTTCAGCCGGTCGCCGGGTAATTGGTCGGGAGGCAAAAGACCGAACGGCGACACGGGTTCCCGCGTCGCCGCTGACCAGAAGAGGTAGGCCCCCAAACGGGGCCGCAGGAACTCAGAAAAAGAGGGAAAGGACCACCAGATGAAAACGCTGACCCGCAGTTTGCTTATCGCCTCTGCGCTTGCGATGGCTTCCGCCATGCCAGCCATGGCGAAGACCTTCGTTTATTGCTCCGAGGCATCGCCGGAAGGCTTCGATCCGTCGCCTTATACCGCAGGCGGCACCTTCGATGCTTCCGCGCATCCGGTCTACAACCGTCTGACCGAGTTCAAGAAAGGCACGACCGAGGTCGAGCCCGGCCTTGCCGAAAAATGGGACGTTTCGAGCAACGGTCTGGAATACACTTTCCACCTGCGCAAGGGCGTGAAGTGGCACTCTAACGAGAAATTCACGCCGAGCCGCGATTTCAACGCCGATGACGTAATCTTCAGCTACAACCGTCAGGGCGACGCGAAGAACCCTTGGAACCAGTATATCGCAGGCATCACCTACGAATATTACAACTCCATGGAAATGCCGTCGCTGATCAAGGAAATCGTCAAGGTTGACGATTACACCGTGAAGTTCGTGCTGACGCGTCCGGAAGCACCGTTCCTCGCCAACATCGCCATGCCTTTCGCATCGATCGTGTCGAAGGAATATGCCGATACGCTTGATAAGGCCGGCACCAAGGAAGACTTCAACAATCTTCCAATCGGCACCGGTCCGTTCAAGTTCGTCGCCTATCAGAAGGACGCGGTCATCCGCTACCAGAAGAATGCCGACTACTGGGGTGAAGCGCCGAAGATCGACGACCTGATCTTCGCGATCACGCCGGATGCTGCTGTTCGCCTGCAAAAGCTGAAGGCCGGCGAATGCCACCTGATGCCTTACCCGGCCCCGGCTGATCTTGCAGCCATCCGCGCCGACAAGAACCTGAAGGTCGATGAGCAGCCGGGTCTGAACGTTGCCTACTTCGCCTACAACACCACCGTCGCGCCTTTCGACAAGCCGGAAGTCCGCAAGGCGCTGAACATGGCGATGAACAAGCAGGCGATCATCGACGCTGTGTTCCAGGGTGCTGGCACGGTTGCCAAGAACCCGATCCCGCCGACGATGTGGTCCTATAACGACAGCATCAAGGACGATCCGTATGATCCGGAAGCGGCCAAGAAGGCTCTCGAAGCCGCTGGCGTCAAGGATCTGACGATGAAGATCTGGGCGATGCCGGTTCAGCGTCCCTACATGCCGAACGCGCGCCGCACGGCCGAGCTGATCCAGTCGGATTTCGCGAAGGTTGGCGTCAAGGCCGAGATCGTCTCCTTCGAGTGGGGTGAATACCTCAAGAAGTCGACCGAAGTTAACCGCGACGGTTCCGTCATCCTCGGTTGGACCGGCGACAATGGTGACCCTGATAACTTCATGGGCGTTCTGCTCTCCTGCGCCGCAACCGGCGAAGGCGGTGCAAACCGTGCGCAATGGTGCAACAAGGAGTTCTCCGAACTTCTTTCCAAGGCAAAGCAGACTACTGACGTTGCCGAGCGCACCAAGCTTTACGAGCAGGCGCAGGTGATCTTCAAGGAACAGGCTCCGTGGGCGACGCTTGCGCACTCCACGCAGTTCGTTCCGATGTCCGCCAAGGTTTCCGGCTTCACCATGAGCCCGCTTGGCGACTTCACCTTCGAAAATGTCGATATCGCTGAGTAATCCCAAACAACTGGACGCGCGGAAGAACCCTGTTCTTCCGCGCGTCTTTTCAGGAAAAAACCATGATCCGGTTCATTTTCGGCAAACTTCTTTATCTCGTTCCGACCTTCCTCGGGATCACCATCGTCGCCTTCGCCTTCGTGCGCGTCCTGCCGGGCGATCCCGTGCTGTTGATGGCGGGCGAGCGTGGCATATCGCCCGAACGGCATGCGCAGCTTGCCGAACAGCTCGGTTTTGCCCAGCCCATCTGGCAGCAATATCTGCATTTTCTCGGACGGCTGCTTCAGGGCGATCTCGGCAATTCGCTGGTCACCAAGAAACCCGTTCTGACCGAGTTCCTGGCGCTCTTCCCCGCGACGGTCGAGCTTGGCCTTGTCGCCATCATCATCGCAACCATGATCGGCGTGCCGGTCGGCGTCATCGCCGCCATTCGTCGCGGCTCCTGGTTCGACCAGATTTCCATGACGACGGCGCTTGTCGGTTTCTCCATGCCGATCTTCTGGTGGGGGCTGCTGCTCATCATCATGTTCTCCGGCATCCTGCAATGGACACCGGTGTCGGGCCGCATCTCGCTGATGTATTTCTTCCCCTCCGTCACCGGTTTCATGCTGATCGACAGCCTGATTTCGGGGCAGAAGGGTGCTTTCTCCTCGGCCTTGTCGCATCTCATCCTGCCCTCGGTGGTGCTTGCCACCATTCCGCTCGCGGTCATTGCGCGCCAGACGCGCTCGGCCATGCTGGAAGTCCTGGGTGAGGATTATGTGCGCACGGCACGCGCAAAAGGCATGTCAGCATCCCGCGTCGTCGGCATTCACGCGCTGCGTAATGCCATGATCCCGGTCATCACCACCATCGGCCTGCAGATCGGCGTGCTGATGGCGGGCGCCATCC
Organism: Agrobacterium tumefaciens; assembly: GCF_005221325.1. NCBI lineage: Bacteria > Pseudomonadati > Pseudomonadota > Alphaproteobacteria > Hyphomicrobiales > Rhizobiaceae > Agrobacterium > Agrobacterium tumefaciens. Next base: position 1,448,786 of record NZ_CP039889.1, read on the forward strand.
TGACCGAAACCATCTTTTCCTGGCCGGGTATCGGCAAGTGGATGATCGATTCCATCTCGCGCCGCGACTATCCCGTCGTGCAGAGCGGCCTGCTTCTGATCGCGGGTCTGGTGATGATCGTCAATCTGCTCGTCGATCTGACCTATGGCCTCATCAATCCGAGGATCCGTCACAAATGACCGATGTGATCACCACTCCCGGCGTCCGCCTTTCGGACGCTGCCATCCGCCGCCGGATGATTGCCGATTTCTGGTTCTATTTCCGCCAGAACCGCGGTGCCGTCATCGGCCTTGCCGTTTTCATTCTGCTGGTGCTGGTGGCGGTTTTTGCGCCGCTGATCGCGCCGCATGATCCAACCCAGCAATATCGCGATGCGCTGCTCGTGCCGCCGGTCTGGCAGGAAGGTGGCCGTGCGGGCTTTTTCTTCGGCACGGACGCTGTCGGTCGCGACATGCTGTCCCGCCTGATTTACGGTGCGCAGTACTCGCTGTTCATCGGCGTCGTCGTCGTTTCCATCGCCCTTGTCGGCGGCATTGTCATCGGTCTCGTCGCCGGCTTTTTCGGCGGCTGGGTGGATACCGTCATCATGCGTGTGATGGACGTCATCCTGGCGTTTCCGTCGCTGCTGCTCGCGCTGGTGCTGGTCGCTATCCTCGGCCCGGGGCTCACCAACGCCATGATCGCCATTGCCATCGTCTATCAGCCGCATTTTGCGCGTCTGACGCGCGCTGCCGTGATGAGCGAGCTCAGGCGTGAATATGTCACCGCTGCCCGTGTGGCGGGAGCCGGCAATCTCCGGCTGATGTTCAAGACCATCCTGCCGAACTGCCTTGCGCCGCTGATCGTTCAGGCGACCTTGTCCTTCTCGTCCGCCGTTCTCGATGCAGCCGCTCTCGGCTTCCTCGGCATGGGTGCGCAACCGCCTGCCTCCGAATGGGGCACGATGCTGGCGGAAGCGCGGGAATTCATCCTGCGTGCCTGGTGGGTCGTGACTCTTCCCGGCCTGACCATCCTGATCTCGGTGCTCGCCATCAACCTGATGGGTGACGGCCTGCGCGATGCGCTCGATCCCAAACTGAAGCGGAGCTGAGCAATGAGCCTGCTGAAAATCAAGAACCTCACCGTCAAATTCGCCACCGCCACCGGCGCGTTCACCGCAGTCAACGGCATCGATGTCTCCGTCGACAAGCATGAGGTGCTGGCCATCGTCGGTGAGTCCGGTTCCGGCAAGTCGGTATCGATGCTCGCCGTCATGGGTCTGCTGCCCGATACGGCGACGATCACCGCCGATGAGATGACCTTCGACGGCAAGAACCTTTTAAACATGTCGTCGCAGGAGCGCCGCAGGGTGATCGGCCGGGAGATCACCATGATCTTCCAGGAACCCGTCGCCTCGCTCAATCCGTCCTTCACGGTCGGTTTCCAGATCGAGGAAGTTCTGCGCCTCAATCTCGGCATGAGCGGCGCTGCTGCGCGTGCCCGCGCCCTTGAACTGTTCCGGGCCGTTGGCATTCCCGAGCCGGAAACCAAGCTCAAGGCCTACCCACACCAGATGTCGGGCGGCCAGTGCCAACGTGTGATGATCGCCATCGCGATTGCCTCCAAACCGCGCCTTTTGATCGCCGACGAGCCGACGACCGCGCTCGATGTGACGATCCAGAAGCAGATCCTCGACCTGCTGATGAAGCTGCAGGAAGAATACGGCATGGCACTGATCCTCATCACCCATGACATGGGCGTGGTGGCGGAAACCGCCGACCGCGTCGTGGTGCAATATAAGGGCCGCAAGATGGAGGAGGCGGATGTCTTGAGCCTCTTCGAAGCCCCGCAGCATCCCTATACCAAGGCACTGCTTTCGGCCCTGCCGGAAAATGCCACCGGCGACCGCCTGCCCACGGTCTCCGATTTCTTCGGCAAGGAGGGCGTTCAATGAGCATTGTTGTCGCAGGCAAGGGCATCACCCGCCATTATCACGTTCCGGGCGGCCTGTTCGGCGGCGCGAAGATGGTTCAGGCGCTGAAGGGCATCGATTTTGCTGTCGAGCGTGGCAAGACGCTGGCCATCGTCGGTGAATCCGGTTCAGGCAAGTCGACGCTTGCCCGCATCATCGCGTTGATCGACCCGGCATCCGGCGGTGAACTCAAGATCGAGGGCAAGCCGGTTGATATCGCCAAGCGCCGTCCGGACACGCAGATGCGCTCCAAGGTGCAGATGGTGTTCCAGAACCCCTATGGCAGTCTCAACCCACGCCAGAAGGTGGGCGACGTGCTGATGGAACCGCTCGTCATCAACACGAAGATTCCGGCTTCCGAGCGCCGCGAGCGTGCCGAAGCCATGCTGGTGAAGGTCGGCCTCGGTCCTGAGCATTTTAACCGTTATCCGCACATGTTCTCGGGCGGCCAGCGCCAGCGCATCGCCATTGCGCGCGCACTGATGCTGAACCCGGCGCTGCTGGTTTTGGATGAGCCGGTCTCGGCACTCGATCTTTCAGTGCAGGCGCAAGTGCTGAACCTCTTGCGCGATCTGCAGGAAGAATTCGAGCTGACCTATGTGTTCGTCAGCCACGATCTTTCCGTGGTGCGCTATATCGCCGACGACGTGCTGGTCATCTCCAAGGGCGAAGCCGTGGAGCAGGGCTCGCGCGAGGAACTTTTCGCCGATCCGAAGCATCCTTATACCCGTCAGCTTTTTGCCGCGACACCGATCACGGATGTCGATGCCATCCGCGCCCGCGTGGAGCGCCGCAAGGCGGCACGGCAGGCCGCGACGGCCTGAGATCGACCGATCGAACGATCAACAAGTGGAATGGGCCGGATTTCCGGCCCTTTCTTTTTCCAGGTCAGGCCCCTGCCTCTTTGAGCAGGCGCACTTGCCGTAACGTGTTCTGCCGGCTGCGCTCCAGATGCCGCCATAATGCATCGACGATCTGGACCTTGCTGCCGGCGGCGATGGCGTCAGCGATATTCTGGTGTTCCTCGACAGAGCGGGCGTAATCGCCGAGGATCGACACGAACACCGTGTGGGTCTGGTCGAGAATACGCTCATGCGTGCCGGAAATGACCGGAATGCGAGCGGCTGAAACAAGGGTCGCGTGGAAGCTGCGATCGAAAAAAAGCGCTTTCGACAATTCATCGAGCGTTGAGCCCTTGGCGAATGCGCGGTGTTGCGCAAGGCTTTCCACGAGCCGCGCATGCAGGGCGTCGTTCAATTGCCCGGCATCGAAGGCCACTTCCACGGCGCCTTTTTCGAGCAGTATTCTGGCGGCGTAGAGCTCTTCCACATCCTCCACCGTAAAATCACGCACCACCATGCCGCGCCTTGAGGAATTGACCACCAGCCCATCGGCTTCGAGCTTCAGGCAGGCTTCCTTGACGGGGGTGGGGCTGATGCCGAGATCGGCGGCAAGCTCATTGGGCAGCAGGCGTTCGCCGCCGCGCAATCTGCCGCTGACGATGCGGGCGCGCAGTTCCCGATGCGCCTGATCGGCGAGTGTGACTTTGACCAGCGTGTTCATGACAGCATCATCACCTAGCTTTGCGGGGCAGGCAATGGCATAATATTAAAAATAAAAAATTTTTTATTTTACAAAAGCCGTTTTTGCTTTAGCTCTATCCCCATTGGATACCAACCGCCGGAGGAGGGCGGGAGGTCGCTCCCCTAAAACCCGTCACCGCGTCTTTGGATCGCGGAATGGTGGTTCTGTTTCTCCTCGCAAGCCGTTCAAGCAACGAGGAATGACCGATCATGAAAATAGCTGCTGTCGAACCTTTCATCCTGCATCTGCCGCTGACATCGGAGTCCATTTCCGATTCCACCCACAGCATCACTCATTGGGGCGTTGTTGGTGCGAAAATCACGACGAGCGACGGGATTGAGGGTTATGGTTTCACCGGCACCCATGCGCATCTGCCGTCCGACAGGCTGATCACATCCTGCATCAGCGATTGTTATGCCCCTCTGCTGCTGGGCGAGGATGTGTCCGACCATTCACGGCTCTGGACGAAACTCGCCCGTTATCCCTCGCTGCAATGGGTCGGCCGGGCCGGGATCACCCATCTGGCGCTGGCCGCGATCGACGTGGCGCTGTGGGATATCAAGGCAAAAAAGGCGGGTGTTCCGCTCTGGCAATATCTCGGTGGCGCCCGCACGGCGGCGGTGGAGGCTTATAATACCGATATTGGCTGGCTGTCCTTCACGCTGGAAGACTTGCTGGCGGGCAGCGCCCGGGCGGTGGAGGAAGACGGTTTCACGCGCCTGAAGATCAAGGTCGGGCACGACGATCCGAATATCGATATTGCCCGCCTTGCCGCCGTCCGCAAACGTGTCGGTTCTGCTGTTCGTATCGCCATTGACGGCAATGGCAAGTGGGACCTGCCGACATGCCAGCGTTTCTGCGCGGCGGCGAAAGACCTGGATATTTACTGGTTCGAGGAACCAATGTGGTATGACGATGTCACCAGCCATGCGCGGCTGGCGCGCAACACCTCCGTTCCGATTGCGCTCGGCGAGCAGCTTTATACGGTGGATGCGTTCCGTTCCTTCATCGATGCCGGCGCGGTTGCCTATGTCCAGCCTGACGTGACGCGGCTTGGCGGTATCACCGAATATATCCAGGTCGCCGATCTGGCGCTTGCCCATCGCCTGCCCGTGGTGCCGCATGCGGGAGAAATGAGCCAGGTGCATGTGCATCTGAGCTACTGGCACCCTGCATCGACCATTCTCGAATATATTCCGTGGATCAAGGACCATTTCGAAGAGCCGATCCATGTGCGTGATGGTGTTTACAAACGGCCCGAGCAGCCGGGGGCGAGCACCACGCCGCTGGCTGCAAGCTTCGCCCGTTATGGCAAGGCGGTGAAATAAAAGCGGCAATGTCAGGTATTTGAGATAGTGTGGCGCGCCGCCGCCTTCTGGACAGAAATGAAATAACTTCTGGACAGAAATTTTTCTAGGCACGGCAATCAGCGACCGCCGTGCCTGCTCTCACTACACGTTAGCGATGATGACTTCTTTGACGGCTTTCTGGCCGGTCGAACTCAGCGAGTAGGTGCAATCAACCTCCTCGACACTAAATGCAGAGAAGGTTTCATAGACGCCTTTGACCGCATTGAGGGAAAGAATGAAGCGCCCCTTGATCCCGCTCAAAACATCGGCCATCTCGCTGAACTCCTCGCGGCCGAAGACGTTGGTGCCGTAGTCCATCTCATTCCCCCAATAAGGCGGATCGAGATAAAACAGCATCCCCGGCCGATCATAGCGCTCGATGAATTTTCGCCACGGCAGCTGCTCTATGACGACACCTGCCATCCGCTCGTGGATCGCCTCCAGTTGTGGGGCGAGCTTCAGAAGATTGAAGCGAGCGCCGGTCATCGTCACGCCGAAGTTTTGCCCTGCCACCTTGCCGCCAAACGCAGTGCGCTGGAGATAGAGGAAGCGGGCGGCGCGCTCCAGATCGGTGAGCGTCGAAGGATCGATTTTCGAGAGCCGCTCAAACTCGCGCCGTGACGTGATCTGGAACCGAAGGGTTTCCATAAACTGCGGATAGTGGCGCTGAAGAATGCGGAAAAGATTGGCCACGTCGCCGCTGATATCGTTGATGACCTCTATACGCGGTTGGAGATCACGGCGCAGGAAGACGCCGCCCATGCCCACGAAGACTTCCGCATAGCCCTCGTGAGGCGTTGCGTTGATCTTGGCGATGATGGTTTTCGAGAGAACGCGCTTGCCACCAATGTAGGGAGCGGCAGGTGCAGCCGGAGCAACCGGCGTTAGATTTACCATTTCAAAAAGCCTGCGAGTCAGTCACAAGGAACCCGCCCTGCAGGGTACGGGTGTGACGGTTATCTTGTGTCGCTGTCTAACGGGTCTGGTCGCAAACTAAGGCCCGTTGCTTGGGTGCGTGGAAACACCCGAGCCACCCGGTCAAAACCGGGTGGCTATTCCGATCAGGAATTGGGCTTGCCGCGCAGCTCGATGAATTCCTTCAGGTGCTGCATCACGAGGTCTGCGTTTTCCATGATCCGGAGGCACTGAAACCAATCCAGAACCTTCTCGCTGGAGACCTGACTATCTCTTTTGGGTAGCGCCCAATGAAGGTCGTGCGCCTTGGCCCGATCTAGGCTCTTTTCCAGTTCGCCATTGTCGGCCCGGTAGCATTCAACTGTTTTCATAATGGATGCCTTTCAAGAGATCGGTAGTTTTCTAGGCCGCAAGCGCAATTCGCGGCTTGTCGCCTTCGACCATTACGATTTTCTGAAGCCGTAGAGGCAGGTTCGATGTGGGAGCCGTGACGCCAAAACCGGGGCGGATCGAGAAATATGTGTTGAATCCGTTTGCATCGATATCGGCGTCGATGAGGATGTTATGAAAGACCGCCATCATCCACCCACCTGTCACCTGATCGCCAGCGCCGCCGAAGTGCAAAGCAGCTCCAACCAGCGTCCGGACAGAGCCGCCCGACTTTACGACCCAGTTGATCGTTGGGCTGCGCTGTCCCGCCACAGTGTAAAAAAGGATGGCGACGGTAACGCGCTTACCCAAGAGCGGGGTCAGCTCGGTTGTGCGGATGTACCGCACCATGCCCGCAGCAGCATTGCCGTTGGGCACCATGGAAAAAGAGTGGGCAAAACCCGGCCACTTAACGTTGGTGTCTTTTGTCGCCGTCGCTGGAGCCTGTGCGCTCCAATTAAGGGGCACAGCGCCGGTCCAGTTCGAAAAATCCGGGTTCACATGCAAATTGGTTGCCGCTGTCAGCGGCCATGGTGCGGTCATAAATCCGGCAACCGGGGTCGAGCCCCGATAGCTGGCGATGAGGCAATCCGCTATCGCAGCATAGCCCGCGTCATTGGGGTGAGTATCGTCCAGATACCAGTCGCTTGGCTTGCCCGCGTCCATGAAAACCTGATGCGTGTCGATGACCATGATATCGGTCAGCGATGCGCCGATCTCTAGAATTGCCGCCCGCACCTTGTCGTAGCCAGTGCTGCTACGCTTTGGATTTTGGGTGGTTATGATCTGCGGCACGCCCGGCCATTTCAGGCAGGTCATCCCGATTGGACCAAGGAAGCAGGATTTGCCCGAGACGTACCGGACATCGCCGCCCGAAAGCTCGAAACTCTGCATGTTGTGGCCCTGATGCATGATGCAAAGATCGGGCGTGGGGATCGCCAGCGCGGCGGCGCGCTGATCGGCAAACATGTAACCTGCCATGCCACCCGGCAGTGAGGCGAGATAGACGGCGAGCGTGCCGCGTGTGCCGATCCGGAGCGTAACTGGATCGGCGTAAGCCTTGGGGCCGGTGGCGGCGTTAGTCTGCCATTCCGCCCACCGGTAGATGATCACCGTGGCATCATGCATCTCGCCAATGGCCCGCACCAAGCGATAGAAAATGCCCGTGTCCGGATAAGCTGTGCTGTCGCCATTTATGTGTAGTACGGCGTTTTGCCCTGCATTGAGCTTGGCGTGCATTGGCGACCATGCGTTGACGCCCCGAACGTTGGCGACAAAGGTTCTGCGGCGCACGCGCTTGCCATCCGTCGCCTCGACGGTAATGGTCGGTGCCGGTGTCGTCTTGTGATCAAGCGCCGTCAGCCCGCGCACAAGGTTGTTGCCGGAAAGGGCAAAACGGCCTCCGGCGTCATCGATCAGCGTGAATGTCCAGGACATACCAACCTCCAAGGCAGAGAGCACATCGCCTGCCTGCGCTGTCTCGTTAAAATTCAGATTGGCAACAGAGAGGGCCGCTGCCGCGTCATAGACAGAAAGCGCGGCAAGCACGTCGCCTGCCTGCACGGTCTCATTAAAATCCAGCGTCGAAATCTCGATGATCGCGGCGGCAGTTCCTAACGCCGTTGCGACTGACGGCAGACCAACTGGCAACGCTATCGGGATCGTGATTGGTACCGAAAGCCCGTTCACTCGCCACTCCATGCCTTGATGGATTTTCCGTCGCCGTTGCCCGACATATCGAGGCACACGAGCGGGCATTTGGCGAAGCGCAGCATGGGCGGCGCGGTGCTGGCGCGGATCGTGCCGAGTACGACCCACGGCGCGTTAGCATCCGCACGACCTTTGATATCGACCCGGGCCTTGGACCCCTGCGGGATTTGCGCCTGCACCGTGAAATCCCCCGAAGGGCTGAACGGCGCGGCAACGAAAACGGCGGCTGTAGTGTTGATATGCTCTGTCATGCGGCTGCTCCTTCAGTCCACATGATCTCGGTAACAGCGTCGGCCGTAGCTGCCGCAAGGACGCGGGCGGTGAGCTCATCGAGCGCTGCTTGGCACCTGACTACAAGCGCCTTGCCGTCGCGGCCTGCCTGCTGGATTTGCGGCGCACTGTGCGCTTTGTAACTCCACACGTTAGCAGCATCGCAGACCCAGAACGGCGTTTGCCAATCGGGTGGCAAGTTCGGCATAAAGCTGTCCGTCACCGAACCCATCAAGTTGATTTGCGCCTTCATATCGCTCGGGTAAGTATGAGCAGCACCGAGCGCCGACGATTTGAAGCCGCCAGTGATGGTCGCTTCGCAAGCAGCTCTCAAAACTTCAACACGAGCGGCTTTGACTATGTCGAGAAGCAATGGCCCCTGCCATCCAGGTACGGCAACAACCCCCGAAATCACCTCGAAAAGGGTATGATCTACCACCAGTTTTCCGTCTTCGTACGAGGCCGTCTCACCCAATGCGAAATGTCGGGCCAGCAGCGAGACATCTTCGGGTGACAAAACCAGACTGTTACTCATCAGGGGTCTCCTACGCTGCGCCGAGACGAGCGGCGCTCAGGGTGTATTCATCGAAAGTTCGGGGTGAGCCTGTGGTCTGGATCAACTGAAACCGCACCACGTCACCAACGACCAAGGGAACGACCGCGCTACTGGCGGATCGGCCATAGGAAAGATCGTTATTGGTCTGGCCCCCATCGGAGCAAAGAGGAAGGTTGTTAAGGGTGATGCGTGTTGCTTGGCCAAAGGTCCCAAGTCCCAACTCCGCAGCAGAAAGGGTAACTATCCAAAGTCCTTCATCACCTGCGCCAATGGTCAATACGCCGCCAGAGAAGGTAGATGCCCCTCTAAAATTTGTTGGGGCCGCCGAGTAACTTGACAGGGTGGTCCAGACATCAGCGGGGATCGACTGACTGCCAGACCGTGCCGACATGTAACTAGGACGCTCTTTCGCCAGAGTTTCGGGGGTGACAAAACGATTGTTGACCTGGCCGGAATTGACTTCGCTTTGGGTTGCGGCAAGAGACGTATAAACACCGGCAATTCGAACAAAGATACGGCCGTCAGGCAAGCCAATCCCGTGCCCATCTGGCGGAGAAATGTAATTCCAGCCACTACCTGTCCATTCAGCAAGTTTGCCGACGTTGGCCGCCCAAATGCCCGTTGCGTTAGAGGGAACCACGTACGTATCGCCCAGAAGCGGATTTCCCGGAGCACTGGAGAGCGTCATAGACGCAACGGGAAGCCACGGCAGGCGGGTTAATTGGCTCATCGGCACTTTGCGGGTTTCGACCCACGCACGCGTTGCAAAGACAATGGAAGGATCGACCAAAAGCGTCACATTGGCGTTTTCACCAATGATGATCTGGAATTCATAACGGATGTCTTCGAGCTGACCTTCAAGTGCGGTAGGCTTGTACTGACTGACGGGCTTTGCCACTGCGATCATCGATCCGGCCTGATCGAAAATGCCGAACTCGCGCATCCACCAGCCACCGGCATTGGTCGGAATGATCGCCGTCACCAGAATGGCGGAGGGGTTATCAGGATCGGTAACGACGCTTTCGACCGCCGTTCGCCAGACCTCGCGGACCAGCGCCGTGCTGGCGGCGGTCGGATTGGTTTCGGCCCCGTTGCCGTCACCGATGGCAAAATGGGTGATAACGACAGGATCGCCACCAGCAGCACTCTGTGCCAGTTTGATCTTACCGGTATTGGTGACGAGCGAAAAATAAGCCTGCGCCATGCCTCAAGCTGCCTTTGCGTTGATGCGGATCGAGCGGAGCGCATAGGCTCCGGTCCCCGCGAAGGTGGAAATCGAATAGGCCGCGTCCCCGAGCTGCGGAGCCATGATGCGAACGGTGCGGCCACGCCGGGACGCCGCACCAAGACGGAGGGTCGCTTCGCCTCGCACGCCGTACTGGATGGCGATGTCCTGACTGTGCCGCTTGGCGGCGGCGATGATCCGCGCCGCCGCCTTCTGATTGGGCAGATCAAGCGGTGCATGGCCGTTGATGACGGTATCGTTGATGAACAGAACGACCTTGTGCGTATCGTGATACGCCTTCGGCTCTTCCTGCCACCATTGCGTCCAGCGGGCAGAAACGCCGATGGTTTCTAACGCCATCTTCACGCCAGCCACGGTCCCGCGCATGGCGTGAATTTCCGGAGCGGCGTCGATCATGGCGCGCAGCAAATCCTCACGCATGTCCGGAGAGATGAAATCGAGCAATGCGGCTTCCACAACCATGATCGGCAAAAGGGAAGCCGGTGCTGTCAAGGCGTCCTGAACGACAAGGGTGGACGGCCGGAAGGTTGCGAGCGTCTGCGACAACGCCTCAATGAAATCGCGGTCGCGCTGATCGCTGATGCCGGGAGGCACAAGGATGGCAGGAATGAAATCACTCATTCGGCACCACCACGATATTGACGACAAGCGATGCCAGAACCGGGAACTGGTGGGCGGCAAGGTCGGTGAAATCAAAGCTGGTCAGCTTGGCGTCCGCGACACGCGGCATGGCCTTCAGCGCTGAGGTGATGACGGACGGCGCGATCTGCGGGCCAAGCTCTTGTGTCCACGGCTGGAATGCTGCTTGCGCCACGCTTTCGAACAGCGCCTGTTGACCGGCCGCCGCCTCGCGAACGCGGACCGTCAGCGCCATGTTGAAATTGACCGGCTCCGGAGAATGGACAACGACATAATCACCCATCGGGCGGCGGGTGTTCGGATCGAGGTAGGCGAGGATTTCCGCCTTCAGCTCATTCGATGGAAGACCGGTTTTCATCAGCGGGTAAATATCGATATGGCCGGGTTCCGGCCGGATGACCGCAACGTCCACGATCTCCGGATTGACCGCCATGACATGCTCGCGATAGCCGTCACGCGGACCGGCCTTGCTGATGGTGTGAAGCGCATTGGCGGCGCGCAGACGAAAACGCTCTTTCTCCTCGATGTCGGTCCCGCCCGAAATATCCGTCAGATTGCTGGCGCTGGCGACGAATGCGACAGGATCAAGAATATCCGTCACCTTGCCGATACCCAGACCGTTCCATGTCGCGCCGGTTGCCGTCGCTCTCGCGCCAACGGTCGCCGCCAGCATCCCGGCCGGAATGACGAGATCCGAATCGGTGGCGAAGGTCACGGCATTGCCAGCACCGACGCGGGTGCCTTTCGGGATTGCCGTGTCGAGCAGGCGAACGGCGGACAGGCGAAACTCGATGGTGGTGACGGCGGCTTGCGCAAGAAGGCGGAAGGTCGAGACGTTGGCGGCGCGGTTTTCAAGGTGGACGCCTTCAGAGAAAACGACAGTGTTCTGAAGAACGCCGGTCTGCGCCGCCTCGTTCAGAAGCGACAGGGCGTAAGCCGCGACTTCGATCAGGTACATTTCCGTCTGCGCCGGATAGAGCGTGCGGTTGGCAACCTCTTCGAACTTCGCCTTGAACTGCGCCTTCAGCACAGAAGGATCACGCTCGAAGAACTCGGGAGCGCCATTGGCGCGCAGTTCTGCAAGGGTCCGCTTGACGGGATCAGCCATTGTAAACGACCTCCGTTACCTGAAGATCGTCCAGCACGGACTGAACCGGCCGCCAGAAAACCTGTGTCTGGAAATGCGAAAATTGCACCATGCCGACCACAACACGCTCGACGGTGACACGCGGCTCCCAAATCGTGATCGCGTCCCAAATCTCGCGGGTCAGATAGGGAATGCCGATATCCGGGTGCCGATCGATGGAGCCGAGAATATCGACGCCTTTTTCCGGTTCGGTCGGAACCGAGTATTTCGGCGTCAGGATAAGATTGGTGATCGACTGCGACAGGTCTTCGACCGCCGTGACGATCTCGCCATAGGTGTCGGGCGCAATAGCGGTCTGAGGATCGGCGCGGCCGACCTTCATGGACCAATGGCGGTGGGTGATTTTATCCTTGTCGATCATGCGGAGACAGTGCCGCACGCCACAAACAAAAATGACCGGAACTCGGTTCCGGTCAGGCTTGCCGATCAGCTATCGACAGTGGCAGAACTGTAGCGGGAAATCGGGAAAAGGGCAAGGGAATGAAGTTTTTGCGCTGGATGTGGGATAACTGGGTCAAGATCGCGTTGAGTGTTGCGACACTCATCTACTTGCCCTTCGCCTTCATGCTCATCGGCGATACAGAGGCCTGCGCACCTGCCGTGGCTAGTGATCGTGAGTTTTGGGAGTTCTACTATCGTTACCTCGCTTGCCGCCCTGTAAACGAAGTGGGCGACACTCTGGCAGGTTTTTTTGCCCCTCTCGCGTTTTTGTGGCTGGCTGGCGCTGTGTACATACAGTCCCAAGAACTCTCAGCGCAACGTGAAGAATTAAATGAAACGCAAGAGCTTATGAAGCAGCAGCTCATTGTCGCTCAAGAGCAGGTCAAAGAGACAAGGGCATCGACAAGTTTGTTCGAAAAACAGACCGCCATCTTGGTGGCTGAACACGAGAAGCGGCTTCAGGACGCCTCTAACAAGGAGTTTGATGAGGATTTAAACCTATTTTTCTCTCAACTGAAAGGGCTAGCGGACGGACTTCGTCTGACGGTTTACTATTTTCATGATGACTTCCAAGTTGGTCCTGAGCACCAACAACTTTACTCCGCCCAAAGCACTGGCGTGTTTACCGCCGCATACTCATTTCCGACAATCGAACACTCTATCGACACGTTCGTCATTCGCCTGCAGGGACTAAATTCTAACTTTGGTATTAGGCACGATGGCCCCGCAATTGAGTATTACGCGAATAGTCGAACCGATTTTTACGTAATTCTTGAGGCGTTGAAGCGTTTAGTGGACCGCATTCCCGACCTATCACCAGATTATAAAATCCGAGCAAAAGCCTACAGAGTTGAGTTCACTTTTCACACACTTGAGGGCTTTTTGAATGCGATTGATGAAGAATATAGACGTTTCGAGCGCCAGCTCGGCACATATGTTTTTCCGGCATCAGGTACAGCCGCGATGTGAGCATGGTCGCTTCCCATATTCTTGCCGCCTCAGTCGCATTCCCATTTAGATGCTCCGGAGATCAAGACCGCGCCGCATCCGCAGATATCGCCGTCGCGGGCGATGGGCGCTCCCTCGCAACTGTACTTTCCCGAACCCGTGACAATTGGTGTGACGCCATGGCCGGGAATTGGGCAAGAATGCATATCGCCTTTCCGGGCGATCAATGCTCCTTCGGCGGTCCAGTTCGCGGCGCTGGTGATCACGGTTCCGCCATGCGTGGATGTATCACCAAGACGAACGATCTTCGGCATCAGGCAAGGTGTCCTTTCGCGGCCTTGACGGTGAAGTCGCCCGCCGCCTCGATATTGACGCTGCCGGGTGTCTTGAGGTCCAGATTGCCGCTGCCCGTTTCCAGTCGCACATAACCGCCAGCAAACAGCAAAACGACCTGATCATTGGCGTTTCCCGATGGCGCATCTTTGGCATTGTAACGGGAGCCTATCACACAGCCGCTTTCGCCCTTCGCATCCATGGCGCACCAGACCTCGTCTTTCTCACCGGGCATCTGGAAGGCGGAAACGCCAGTCGATGATTTGGCGAGCACGTCGATCCATTGCGTCACCAGCTCGTCTTCGTCCTCAAACTGGACCTTGACACGCATCGTCTTCGGATCTCGGTCAACGACGATCCCGCGCCGTGCGGTCGGGTTCTGCCCGTATTCGCTATCGCTTCGCTTTGACAAGCTCTGCCCCCGTTGTATAGCCGCTGCGGCTCATGGTGTGTCTGGAACTGTCTATGACCAGAAGCGCGTCATAACGACCGAAACCGCTGGTCTCGACCACGACGCCGGCGACGGCCGAAACATTGCCGACCATCTCTACCGATCCGGAGAGTGATTTCCGATTCTTGCGATGCAGGCGTGATTTCGCGAGCTTTTCGGCCTGCGCGGCATTCTCGACCCGTTCCCCGGTGATATTGAGCACGTCGCCAGTTGTTACGTCGCTATCCTCGACTTCGGCTTCGATCTTGGTTTTCTGGTTCTCGTCCATGGCCGTCACCTTGGCCTTGGAATAGGTTTTGTCGGTCTGGAAGCGAAAACGGTAATCCAGCAATTGCAGCCCGAGCTGCGCATGGCTGATCGTCAGGGCGGCGGCGCGCCCATCTACGGATTTGATGCTCGTGAAAATCGCCCGTTTGGCCCGCACGCTGAAATAATGCCCGGTGTCTTCGGCAAGTCGCGTTAGAAACTCTAGGTCGCGTTCCCGGCGCTGGGTGACACGCTGGAACATTTGCTCCTCGATGTCACCTTCGACCGACAGACTGTTTTCGCCCGCGACCTTTTCCACGATCTGACGCAACGACTGTTTTTCGAAAGCGCGGGTTTTCTGTGTCCGGAGTGGTTTCGAGATCGGCGCGGCAAGCCCGCGTATCGTCATGGTATCGCCGCCACGGTTTCCGGCGGCTTCCGGTTCATCCATTTCGAAGGTGCCGCAGGGCAATTCTCCGCCCAAGCCATCGTAAATGGTGAGCGTCATGGTGTCGCCCTTTTCAGGGAACCAGCTGTTCTTCCAGAGGCCGTCCTTGTCCTGCACGGTCACATCGATTTCATCGATCTCGCCATGGGCCTTGTCGGTATAGGTGATGGACGTGGTCATGGGCTTGATATCTGATGAGATATCCACGCCCCTGTAGATCAGCGAGAAATAAGGTTTCGTCGCCATGGTCAGACACCATAATCCGGGTTGTCGCGCTTCCACGGCGGCAACAGGCTGGTGTTTGCGGCCTCTTCCTCAATGACCGGAATTTTAAGCGCAACACCCTGCGGAAGCAGAAGCGGCTGCACAGCCAGGTCATCAAGGATCAGGTGCCGGTTGGCCTCAAGAATGACCGTCTGTTTGTACTGGTCACCGTAATAGCGATAGGCCAGCAAATCCCATCGGTCACCGGCAATCGTCTTGTGCTCGAAATATTCCCCCGTCAGCTTCACCGTCATTTGCGTACCTGCGGATTGGTGGTGGCACTGCCGGAGAGAGCCGTGGCCCGGCTCTTGGCGATGGAGGTCAGTTGCTCAAACAAGCCGCCAGCCAGCGGGTCTTCCAGCAGGCCCATGGTGGCCTCAATTCTAACGGGACTGCCACTGCGGTTCGTTTTGATGATACCAACCGACAGGCTTTCGATCACATAGCGCTTGCCGGTAAAAGTGCCGTCGCCAAGCGACAAGGGCAGCGGCGACTTGATGGCGAAGGCGATTTCCAGTTTCGCCCGCTCGGCAGCCGGGTCGCAGAATTCCTCAGAAAAGAAGAAGCTGAAGGACTGCGTATCGAGTTCTTCGCCAATTTCCTGAAGAGCCGGTTTGCCCCGCGTGGTGGCGTGCTGGACGAATGTGCCCGCCCGCTCGATACCGTGCGACACGGGACCGGTCAGGGGCGCAACGCCAAAGGGAATGGAGCCGAGCAGATAGATCATTGCCTCATGTCTCCCTTCGGCCCCTGCGGCGATCCTCTTCTTCCATCATGGCCGCAAATTCCCGGCCGCTTTCTCGTAGCGCCTCCAGCACAGCCTGCTTGACATCGGCGGGCGCACCGGCTCCGGCCGGAACCGTCACAGATGGCTGGAAATTGTAGATGTTACCGGAGCCACCCGACGCAGCGGACTGGACGGAAGCGCGGGCAACTTGCGCACGGGCGGCGTCAGCGCCGGTGGATGCAGTGGCGACGTTGGGCGCGGAGATCGCGGCGGCCGCCATGGTGGCGGCGGTCGCAGCACGCATGGCCTTCACCATCGGTTCTGCCCGGATCGACCCGGCTATGGTCTCGCCAAACTTCAGGCGGTGAATATCCGAAAGCGGTCCAATCTTCGCAGGCGAGGACGGCAGATGATCGCGTATCGTCTGCGTCATGCGCTGGATTTCTTCGACCACAACAGCGGCACGCGCCCGCATGCCCGCCGCCATGGTGTCCATCAACGCTGCGCCCTGATCGTAGAACGATACCCCGGCAAGATAGCTACGGACCTGCCCGATGACATCGGTGATCGACGGCACGAGTTTGGCGGCTGCGGCGTCCAGCTCGGCAAGTTTCTGCATGGCGACGGTCGCGTTTTCGCGCAAAGCAACGGCGTCCGTCATGGTGACGGGCGCGGCTGGCGTTTCAGCGGTATCATCACCGCTGAAGCTCAAAACGGATTTGACCTTTTCCCATGCTGCTCCAGCTCGGGCGGCTGCGCCGTCGATCAAGCCGCCAAGCGCATCGGAAATCCCGGCCCACGACTTCTGGATCGCCTCGACAGGAGACCATTCGAACAACGCCTTGATCCGCGACCAAACGGCGTCCACAGCCGCAAACGCGCTTTCCACCGCCCCTGTTGCTGCCGTGGACAGGCCAGCCCAAAGCCTCGAAATCGTCTCGACAGGAGACCATTCAAGGACGGCTTTAAGATTGTTCCATGCCGCCTCTACAAGGGCGCGTAACGCTTCAATACCCATTGCGGCGAGTAGCTGGTGGGCATCCCAAAGCTTGGAAAGAACGGGCATAGGATCAAAGCCGATCCAGCCCTTGACGGTGTTCCAGGCATTGGTCGCGGCATTGGCCATCGAGTTCCAAAGATCGATAAAGAACGCCTTGATTGGCTCCCAATTGAGATAGATCAGCGCTGCACCGGCGACGATGGCGGCAATGGCAAGCGCAATGGGATTGGCCATCAGCGCCGCACTCAACATCGATAGGCCCATGGCGATCTGGACGAGACCGGCAGCTGTGGAAATCAGGATCGGCGCGAAGGCCATACCCGCGAGAATAGCAGCAAGGCGCTCCCAGCCGCCGACATATTCAGCAGCGACAGAAAGGTATTCGCCAAGGCGTGAGAGCACCTGATAGACGCCGGTGGCGAATTCCCATGCCGCAGTGAGCACTGTCACAAGGCGGTTGCTGATGTAGGTCGCCCATTGTTGTAGGGTGCCATCGTCCGCCATACGGTTGACAGTGGCGAGAACCAGCTCAAGTTTTGACTTCATCCAGTCGAAAAGACCGGCGTTCATTATGGCGAGCTGGAATTGCATCCACAGATCGCCAAGGTTGGAAATCATGCCCTCCCATGTGCGGGATAGCTTGTCCATCGCTCCGGAAAAGCGATCAGACATAATTTTTTGCAGTACTTTCTGGATGCCGCCGGGGTCCGATGCCAGTGCCTTGGCGATCCTTTTTTGGCCGTTGATGGTGTAGGAGTACGCGATCTCATCGCCATCTTTGGCGGCACGAATACCAAATTCCTTCAGGCGCTCATTCTCACCTGTCACGGCGTCGGCGATGGCTTCCACCGCCTGTTCGAGCGGCTTCCCCATCGCGGCGGAGGCATCACCAAGATCACGAAGTAGACCGTTAGTGGGGTCAAGGCCATACGCTCGCAGCTTCACAAAGCTGTCCATAACGCCGTCCAGTTCGTACGGCGTTTTCGCGGCGAAGTTGGTCACCCACGCCATCGCATCTTTCGCTTTGGCGCTGGAGCCTTCTGTTGTTTCGAGAATGGTCTGGAATTTTTCGAATTTTGATGCGGTGCCGATCAGTTGGCCCGCAGCCAAACTAGCAGCTCCGACCGCGACGGTCGCAACCCCTGCGGCAAGCGCCAGTCCCCGAAAGGTTTTTCCGGCTCCGGAGGCAACTTGCCCTAAACCCGATTTAGCTAACGCAATGGTCTTATTGTGCAGAGCAACGGTCGCACGGGCGGCGGCCTGCGCACCTGCAACAACGCCGTTGTAAGCCGACCGGGCGATGGAGCCGATTTTTGAAAGTGCAGATGCATGACGTTCCGTCGCCCGCGTGGCACCGGCTGAAGCGGCAGCGCCAGCTTTTGCACCCGCCCGCATGGCCTTCGCCGTCTTGTCTTCGGCGGCCTTGAGCTTGTTCATGATTTTGCTGGCGCGATCCACGCCCTCGAAAATCATCTGGAACTTCATGCGCGTGCGTCTCCGGTCGGGACGGAATACCCCGGACCAGAGATCGCATTTTATCCTGAGGGAAATGACCGGAACTCGGTTCCGGTCAGCCTTTGCCTGAAGCTGCTTTTATCGCTTCGGCCTTCGCCTCTTCCAAGGCGACTGTTTCTTCATACCAGAAACAGAATTCGTCTTCATTCATGGCATCAAGGTAACGCTCTGTCCAGCCTTGCTGCACCATCATGACGTGCTGGGCCGGATCGGACAGTTTTACTTCGTCTGCGTCGTCCCGTTTCCCTCGCCATCTTCGCCAGCGCCTTCTGCTTCATCATCGCCGCCGAAGACTTCACCGATCAACTGGAGCGTATCGCCAGCGGACAGAAGCTCGGAAACTTCGGTGATGTTCAGCTTTTCGCCTTCGAAGAGAACAGTTTCCGCAACAAAGGCAACCTGCGCCTTGGCATGGTCGCGCTTGGCGATGCGCTGTGCTCGCATCCACTTGCCGTGATTGATGAACTTGGGCACCGTGCAAACGACGCCACTTTCATCCAGTGTGACGGTGCGGTTGCCGGCGTTGGCATCCTTGTGGGCCTTCAGCTTAGCGCGAACGCCGGTCAGTTTGACTTCTTCTGCCACGGTTGTCTCCTGTGTGACGTTAGAACTTGAAAGAAGGGCCGCGCCTCTAACGCGGCCCGATAGTCAGGAAGGATTGCCGCGTCAGCAGCGCATGCGGGTTTCGATGAAGTTGAGCGCGTCCGTCTTCAGGCTTTCGGCATATTCAGGGGCAAGAGGGTGCGCCGTCCTGACTGCCTGATGCCAGGGCGTGAATTCGTCCACCTCCATGGACGCGACGGTGACCGGGGAAACATGCATGACGAAGGGGCCGAAATTGTCGGTGCTGACGATAACGCTGTAGAAATCGCTTCGGCTTTCCGTCGCGGCCGGGACCGGCGACGTGAAGAATAGAGAGGCGAGCACGAAGGTCGCCGCGCCAAACAGCGCCAGATAAGGAATTGAGAGATATCGCTTTACCATAGGTTCCTCAGAACGGGTTCAAGGTGTGCCCGGACGCGCTATCAGCGCGGCCAGACGTCTGCGCCATTGATGCGGTAGATATTGCTCCACGCATCAAATTCGATAATCGGGGTTTCGCCGCCATAGACGGACTGTTTGAAGGAGCTGATGGAAATATCGTGCTCCTGCCCGAGATTTTCCCCGAGCTTGGCGGTGCGGCCGCCCGTCTTCATCATCTGGAAGCCGATATGGGTGATCAGGGTATGGGACTGGTTGCTGTTCAGTCCTTCGCCATCGAATACATCGACATAGGAATGAAGCTGGAGCTTGTTCACCTTGGTCGGATTTAGGATGTTGCGGGACACTTCCTCATCCAGCCATTCGAAGGTGATCTTGCCGTCAATCGCCTGCACCGGGCGACCGGGCAGCTTGAGGACGCCGATCATGCCGAGCGTCTGGTGTTCGATCTCGGCATGGGCGATTTCGCCCATGTCCAGCTCCGCCACGCGACCGCAAACATCCACCTCGTTGATGTAGCAGTCGGACTGCGTGATCTGACCGATTTTACGTGCCATGGATTATGCCTCCTGTCAGGCCGCGAGCGAAAGCGCGTTGGAGATGAATTTCGTATCGACATAGGAGTCGATGGTGATGCGCTCCATGACCGAAATCGGGTGGCATTCGAGCCGGTAAAAGAACTTCCCGTCCGCGATCTGCTCAGCAGTGTTTTTCTGCCGGTCGAAGCGGAAGGTGCCGCCGTAGATGGCGATATCGGTTTTCGAGCGCAGATAGGCGTTCACGCCTTCTTCTGCCGCTTCGACGGTCATGGGCGAACCGAGACGATCCACGTAATTCATCGTGTAGAAGATGATCGCCTCGTGGATCATGTCGAGGATGCGGCGGGCATGAATGAAGTTCTCGACATGGGACGAGGTCGGGAACGCCGTCGAGCGGTTGCCGAACACCCGGATGCCGGTTGCGAAGGATCGCATGGCGGTGACGATACCGGCTTCGTTCAGGAAGTTGGTATCGTTCTGGTAGTCGGACGGATAAAAGTTGATCGGCACTTCCAGATCGACAACGCCCTTGATTTCTCGGTTGGACGGCGAATTCTGCCAGCCTTCGTTGAGATCGGTGGCAATGATGACGCCAGCCAGCCGCGATGACAGCGGATCAAGCCGGGTTTCCGCAGCCCCTGTCGTGTCTTCGATGACGACATGCGGATAGGTCAGTACCGTTCGGGCGCTGGAAGTGTTCGCCGTGCCGGTCGCGCCGCGAGCCGCGACGGCCTGCTGCTTCGTCAGGCCAAGCGGAAGGTCGGCAATCGCCAAGGCATGCAGGCGACTGGCCACCACGTCCATTTCGGCGCGAACCGTCGCTGCAGGCGAATAACCCGGCGCGATGATGAGTTTCGGGAAATAGCCGAAATTGTTGTAGCACTCGTAGGCGCCAGAAAAACCGGAAGCGAGACCGGCAGGCGAAATCGTGCCGTTGATGTCAACGGTCGTCACCTTGGAGGGATCGGGGTTCGCGCCCTCCTTGTGAACATCCGGATCGAAGACGTTGTTGACGATGATCGTGCCGCCGTCGCCCTGATCGAAGATCGCATCGAGCGCGGCCGGGATCGTGTAACCGGCCTTGTGTACGCCGAACGCCGCCGCACCTTCCGCCCGCGAGCGGATGATAACGCGCTTGTTGATGTAGTCTTCCCGCGCCAGAGCCGTGGCGTGCACGTCCTGAATGGGGGCCGTGCCGTTGACGTAGGTGACGGCGGATTTCACGTCGCGAACGACTGTTACGCCGTCCTTATGTTCGATGACCTCGGGGCCGTGATGGAAAGTTGCCGCCATGTCTCAGGCTCCTTCAGCGGATGCGTCAGCAGGCGCTGCATCATCCTTGCCGGTTTCGACAATGAGCAGCTTGCGGGCGATCAGGTTTTTGACTGTGTCGTTGTCTTCCGGCAGATCGGCGTAGGACGTGCCGGGAAAGAGCATGCGGGTGGTTCCGTCCGCTTCCAGCGGCGTGACCGGACCACTGTAGCGATACGATTTGCGGTTCAAAGGCGTCTTGGCCATATCCTTCTTTCCTTCAGGGGGTTGCGGTTGCGGGCCGGATCGGCGGTTGGAGATGGTGGCGGGCGACGGCCGGGACCGGCAAGGAAATGCGGAGTTCCCAGCGCCAAACGCCGTCTACCTCTTCAATGAGTTGGTCGCGGGTCATGACGACTGGGCCAGCACCAGCAAAGGATCGGCCCTGCACGGCAAGGCGGATATCCTCAAGATGGGTGTAAGCGCCGCCTTCACCGCGCAGCGACCGGACCAGCAGCACGAGCGACCATTCCATGGCGCGGGCTTGTGCGGTGTTGGCAGGGCCTTTCGGGGCCGCATAGCGGGAACCGGCGTAGTGGATAAGCAACGCTGCGGGCAGGTTCGAAAAATCGTAGAGCTTTGGATCGTTCGGGAAATTCTCAACCTTGCATTGGCCAGAGACGTTTTCCTTCAGGTGCGGCAGAAGCGCATCTTCGACCTGTTCGATGATGAGCGGCGGGCGGGCGGTGCGCAGAACCTCGCTCATGAATTCCACCCAAACAAAATACCGGCCACGCGGGAGGGCGGTATAATGGCGTCGGCGCGGGTCGATCCGGCCTCGCCATTGATCGGCTCGCCAGCAATCGGAAGCTCGAATTTTCCGGTGGCCACGGCCTTGATGTTCGACATAGCGGCGTCATGGCGCTCGCGTACTGTGGTCTCGACCTGTCCCTGTCCGCCCGACTTGTCGCGCAGCCGGTAACGGGCAACGTCACCGATCAGTCCCTTGACGAGCTGCGGCGTGGTTTCGGGGGTGAGCGTTTCGATGACGGCGTAACGGGCGCGGGAATAACCGACAAGAATATCTTCGGCAAAGGTGATGGCGGTTTCGATCTTCGCCACGTCGAGCGTGCGACCGGTCATGTCGTTCAGATTGCCGATGCCCGCGATCTGCGAGACTTCGGCAAGGCCGAACATCGTCGTAAATTCGTCAACCGTTAGAAAACGTGGCATCGGTTACGTCCATGGGTGAGAGTGAAAACGAGCGGGATGGATGTGGTGAACCATCCCGCTCGAAAGGCCCGGCTTGGGAGACTTCGGAACGGGCCTTATTTGGGGGTCTTGGGCGTCTTCGCCTTGTCTGCCGACTGCTCGGCAACCTTCGCCAGTTCGGCCTGCACCTCCGCCAGTTTGGTTTCCGCGTCGGCTTTGGCCTGCTTTTCGGTGGTCAGGGCAGTTTCGAGATCCGCGATCTTCTCGCCTGCTTCGACAAGCTCGTCCTGAAGATCAGCGACGGCAGTGCCGACCGCACTCCTTTCGCGGTCCAGTTCATGCGTCAGATCGAAAATCCGGTTTTCGAGCGTTGCGGTATCGAGCAGATGATCCGCCTTCAGCAGGTCGATCCGGCCAGCGGCGGCATCTTCCACCGCCTTCTGGAAATCGATCTCCAGAACGGTGTCCGACATATCGAGAGCATTGGAGAGCTGCTCGGCAAGCTCGGGATTGATGACCCCGGAGGCCGCGAGCTGGAGCGCCAGCGTCGGGGAAACGGTGACGGTCTTGCCAGCCTTTTCTCTAACGCCGTGGACCTTGGCAGGTCCGGTCAGGGTGACGGAAAATTCCTTGTCGTCCATGATCGTCCCCTATCAGGCCGCAGCCGCGCCAGCGTTCTGGAAGAGGAAACCGCCTTCGGCACCCGTGAGGATCGGCCGGCGCTCAACCGTGGTCGGATAGACCCACGACTTGATCGAACGCTCATAGTAGGGCTGTTCGACCTGAGGATAGCCCTGAAGTTCGTAGGTGTAGGCGAAGGACGGAACCTGAAAATTGTCCCCGGTCTCCGGCACAAATGCGAGGATCGCGTCGTTGCCCCAGACATCATTCGCCAGATCGGCGTCCGTCGCCGTTTCCGGCAGATAGACAGCAGCACCGACAACCACCTTCTTCACCTCGAAATAGGCCGCAAGCATGTCGTCGGAGATACTGTCCTTCGACGTGTACTTGAACTGCTCCTTGATCTTCGGGTGTTTTTTCAAGGCGTTGGCCGCACTTGGCCCAAGCGCCAGCGTGTTCGGATAACGCCCGATGCTTCGGCGGATCATTTCCTTCGCATCGTCGAAGTCGGCTTTCGGATCGGAGTTCGGGTCGGTCCAGCGATCAGCACCGACCAGCGCCATCTTATGGTTGGCGTCGTAGTTCGCCGCATTGCGAACGATGTTGGCGCTGTCGATCTCAAGATTGAGATCAAGCACATCCAACACCATGTTGATGGCGCCAGCGCCGAGATTGATGCCCGGAACCTTTTCGGCTTCCTGCTGGTGTTCTGTTGGCACGATGCCTTCCAGACTGTCCTGGACAAGCGAAACAGGATCAGCCGCATAACCATACTGAACGCGTTTGGTAGCCGAACCGGGCGCACGGCGGGTGTTGAGCTTGCGAAATGCTTCCTTGCCGAATTTGATTGTCAGCATCGAGCGATTCGGGATCGAAACACGCGGCAGAAGCGCCGAAGCGATGAAGGTTGAGTTGCGATAGCCGCGTGCATGCGTCGAAAGGATCGGATCGACAACTGCGGCAGAGCGCTGGTTGAGTGTGGTCATTAAAGCGGGTTCCTTACTTGACGAAGACGAAAACGGCGACGAATTCGCCATCGGCCGCAGCGGTGAGCGCACGGGCG
Organism: Agrobacterium tumefaciens; assembly: GCF_005221325.1. NCBI lineage: Bacteria > Pseudomonadati > Pseudomonadota > Alphaproteobacteria > Hyphomicrobiales > Rhizobiaceae > Agrobacterium > Agrobacterium tumefaciens. The sequence goes on from NZ_CP039889.1 coordinate 1,472,622, forward strand.
AAGACGTTGACGGAATTGCCAGCGGCGGTCTTGACGCCCCCGGCCGCTGCGGAAATGAGCTTGTCGCCCTTGGCGATGGCACCACGGGCGCGCAGGCGCGTGCGGCCAATCATCATGCCCGCGACATCAAGGCCGGGTGTGGCGGGGTTCAGCGCCACGGCCTTCACCGGGCCATCATCCACCGTGATCTTGGCGTCGTTGAAATCGACAAGATCATAGGCATCAAAGGCTGTGGTGGCGGTCAGCGTGTCGCTGAAGACGGACTGGAAATACTGCATTGCGGAGACCTCTGGTTACGACACGGCGGCGACGGCGGAGAGCCAGTCGGTACCGGGATGGTTTTTCTGGTAGGCGGCCGCCTTGGCATGCAGTTCCATGCCGGAAGGATCGACGGGCTTGCCGTCCGACGCAAAGGAAGCCGTATCGGGCTTGCCAGGTTCCTGCATGTCGTAAGCCCCGAACGAAACGATCTTCGGCTGGGCCGCCAGAATGTCGCGGAGCGCCTTGGCGACGGGGATAGCCGTTTCACCAGCCGCAAACGAAACGGAGGTTTCGGCAGGCAAGGCATCAAGGATCGACACGACCTTGCCCTTGCTGTCCGGCAGAAGCTTGCCGTCAGAGACGAGACCTTCCGCAAAGGACACGTTTTCGGCATGGGCGGCGTCGGCTTCGCGCTTCTTGATACGCTCTTCACGCGCCTTCAGATCGGCTTCCTGAGCCGCAAAGGACGGATTGGGGGTGGTCACGGGGGCTGGCTCCTTCAAAGGGGGAACAACGGGGGCGGAAAATGACGGGTGGGAAACGGGCTGCTTTTCGATCTCGGTTTCCGAGAGCCATTCGAGGCGATAGGCGGGCAGCGCCTTGTCGGCATCTTCCATGCCGAATTTCTCGATGATGAAATCACGCAGCGACCGCATGATGCTGGCGGTCTCCTCGAAACCGCGTTCCCCGAAGGACGAGGCGAAGGTGGCGCTGCCTTCAGAGGAGGAAAAGGCAACGTTCTTCAGGCCGGAGACGGCCGGAGCCGCGCCGCCGAGAAAACCGATATGTTTCGGGTACCATGTACCGGGGGTCGGGTTGGCCGCCTGATCCGGCGAAAAAAGCTGAAGCGATACCTTTTTGTAGGTGCCCTTTTTGACCTCTTCGGCAAAGGCCGGGTTGATCTCGCTGACCGTCGCATAGAGACGGTTGGTCGTAGCGTCGAAATCGAAGCTTTCGGCCCATGCGAAGGCCGGGGCATCGGTCGAAGGATGACCGACGACAACAGGTGCTGGCGCAGTCTCATAATCGTAACCGTCCGCCATCGCCTTCAGGTCGGCGGCGGTATAGGTCAGCTCAATGCCTTCCATCGACTTGAAGGTGCCGGGGCGGAAAACTTCGATACGGGCAGTTGCGGAAGCGGTGGTCATGTCGGCTCCAGAAATCATCTGAAGCGACCATGGGGCACGCCGAAAAAGAAAATGACCGGAACTCGGTTCCGGTCAGTTGGACTTGGCATGTATGGAGACAATGCGTCATGTCGGGATTGGTTTCAAGCCCGGATCGCATCCCGAATGCGGGAGCAAGGCCGCAACCGGCTCACAGCCGGTTTCTAACGCGTCTCTAACGCGGGGCTAACCCAAAATCGGTATGAGCGGACACCCGAAAGGCTTATGCGCACCAGCGGGCGAAAATTTCAAGGGTGTTATTCGACCTCCAACCAGTCTTCCGCAATGGCAAAAATCTCTGTCTCGTCTTCGGACGAAAGACCGAGATAGGGTCGCGCCGGGATGGTGACTTTCCGATTCCGGCCCGCCTCGCCGCCGAGCTGGTGAATGGCGGCGTAGACCAGCGCCGAACCGATACGGACATCGTTCTGGCTGGCGACCATGTTGATCGAGCCACGCAAGGCTCCTGACGCCCGCAGGATCGTGATCGGCGCGTTGCCGTATTTTCTCATGCGCAGATCTCGCGTCACCAAAGACAACGTTTTCCAGCGCGAACCGTCCGGTGCGGTTTCGCTATCGAAGCGTTCGTCTGTCGAATTCAGCAGATGCTCACCGACATTCTTGTGAAACCCTTCGCGGTTCGCCATGCGCTCAACCAGCTCCGCCAGCTTCTCGCGCACATCCGCGTCGTTGATCGTGGTTTTGTAGCTGATGCCTGCCATTGGACTTTTCCGCTATCTGGGCCTATATTGTCATTGTCAGTGAGCGAGACCGGCGATGGTCACGCCAGTTCGCTGGCACAAAGGCCGGATCGCTCCCGGCCTTTTACTTTTTCGGGCGCTTGTAAATCAGCTTGCCGACACGCCGTTTCTCCAGCGCCACGAAATCTGCGTCACCCTTCTTGTCGGTGAAATCGAAGCTGGTGACCGCCTCCCACGTCTTCTCCCCGATCTCGAAGACGATCTGCATGGCGGTTTTCGGATCGACACGAATATAGCGCCGGTCCACGACCAGGTCGCCGCTTTCGACCTTGCGGGCGACGCCCATCCAGATTTCGTCCGGATCAAGCAGCGCCTCCGCCATCATCGACATGACGCGATGCCGGTTACGTTTCAGCGCCTTCAGCTCACCATGCCGATTTCTGAAGAGCAGATCGGAAACCGGGATTTTCGTGCCGGATTTATCTTCGAACAACACGGCCCGCTCGATATCGGCTCCGAAGGGTTTCAGGAAGGCGCGGACATAATCTTCCGCCGTCTGGCCATCCTTCAGCAGTTTCGCCTTGAATGGTTTTGCCGCCTTGACGAGATCGGACACCGGCTCCGGCGTGTCGATCGCGACGGCCATGCGCGGATTGTCGAGCAGCTCGTGGCCTTCATCCATCAGGCTGGACGGCGTTAGACCACGCTCCCAGAGATCACCCGGCATATAGTCCCAGCCGTAACCGATGCCCTGCGGCTGCTCGATCAGCGTCCCGGAGATCGGGTCGATCAGCGGCATCATCAGATCGGCGGGCGCTTCGTCGGGACCGTCCTTGCCCCGGCGCTTCAGGTCGCGCAGCGAGAGCGAGCGGACGCCGCAGGAGCAATACCAGTCGTTCGGGGGAAAGTGCTTTTTCCACCATGGATCATCATGGCGATAAATCCTGCCGTGCAATGCCTCATGCGATGGCCGGGGAATTTTCGGCTTGCGGGTTTCCCCGTGCCGGTATTCCCAGAACGGCCGCAGCTTTAGCACGTCCGGATCACGCATCTGCTTCAGGCGGCCCGCCATATAAGAGGTGCGCATGTTTGTTTCGAAAATGACGCGGGTGCGCCAGCCGTATTCGCCCTTGTAGGTCCAGCCGTATTTCGAGACTATCCGGTCGAAGTCGTTTCGAAAATCCTGAAGGGTGCCGCCCTTTTCCATGATGTCGGCAATCGCCGTCTGGAAATCGGAGAGCATCGCCAGATCACTGGCACCGGCGATGACGAAAGCACGGTCATGGGTGCCGCGCATGGCGTCGGTCCACACCTTGGTGGGCTTTCCGCGTTTCTGCCTGAAGAACTCTATCTGTTCCTTGAAAGGCTGGTTGAAAACATCGGCGTCGGCAAAACTCGCCTCGTCCTCGCCATCAAGAAATACTGCCTCACGCCCTTGAAGGGCGGAAAGCTCCAGCGCGTCACCGAGCAGAATTCCTAACGCGTCGGGAGACCATTTCGCGCCGAGCTGGAGAACGGCGCGGGCGACAGCCGGGAGATCGGCGGCACTGTCTATGGCTGAGCGGATGGCGTTCAGGCGGCGCGTGAGATGTCCGCCCGTCAGTTCCTCCACCCGGTCGGCAAGATCGCTGACCGGGTCGGGATCGGCGGCAAAGCCTACCGAGCTACGGAGTTTTTTTTTACGTCGAGCGGCCCGAACAGGGCGGCGAAGGCCGGGTTCTCGGCGGCGGCTTTGCGCAACACGGCATCACGCTTGCCACGTTCCGAGAAGGCGAAGCGCGCTTCCACCAGCCGGTCAATGGCCGTTTCCGAAAGCGCATGCGTCAGTTCAAACGACACGATGAACTCGCGGGCAGTGTCGTCATCGTCCATCATGGCGGCCGATTTGAGGATTTCAACCAGCGCCGCGTTTTCGGACGTGGCGGCTTCCGCCTTCGCTTTGCGGGTTTCGGCCTTGGACTTTTCGTTGCTCGGGCGCACGCGCCAGACGCGAGGAACGCCAGCACCGGGGAAGTTATAATCGATCAGCCACTGCACGAGCTGCTCGTGGAACGTATCGGACAGATGATCGGCATCGCTGTCCACCAACAGGTCGAGAATATCGGCATGGGTTTCGGCGGCAGCTTTGGAACCGTGAGAACCGATATCGGTGGTGAGGGTTTCGCCAAGGATACAAATAGAAATCTGGCGGTCCCAATATTCCATCCATTCCCGGTAGCTGACCGATCCGGAGCGCGCTGCTTCCAGAAACTTTACATCCGCGCCTTTCGGCACGGTGATGGCGGCGCTGGTCTGGATGCTGGCAAGCTTCTGCAGAAGCTGGTTCTGCTCGTCCGAAAGCATGCCATAGGGCGTTTCGGCAATGACGGTCGGGCCTGCGAACTTCTCCAGAAAATGCAGCCAGAAGGCGACACCCTCACGCTTGAACAGCACTGCCCAGAAAAGCTGCGAACCGAGACCAAGTCCATAAGGGTTGTTGCCGACGACGCCATGGCGATGCACGATGAACTTGCGGTCGGGTAGTTCTTCGCCCTCATTCATGTTTGTCCAGGTCAACAGGCGCGGCCGCCCGTCCTGACCGAAGGCGAAGCGGCGCTGATCATGGGTCACGATCTTTTCGGGCACGATCCGGTTATCATCGCGCTTCCAGACCACTTCCGAAACGGAAAAACCCTTCAGGATAGCGCCGCCGGACAGGTCTTCGGAAATGCGGTCGAACGGCAGCTTCTTCAGTGTCTTCCGCACGAAGTCCGCCGCGTCCACATCCTGCGGCTTGTCGGAAGCGGCAATGCACTCCCACTCGCGGGCGACAAGATGCTTGTTGCGCTTGGTGAGGATGGCGGAGGCATGCGTGTCGCGCTTGATCTCGTCATAGATTTTGAGACCCTTGCCGCCGCCACGCTGGATCAGCGTATCGTCGGCGTGCTGGAGCGCGCCGCTGAAAAACGGGATGGTGATATCGTTCGTCGCGTTAGCAATCAGCGAGCGGGCATCCGCAGGCAGGTTTTTTCGCTCGGCTGCTGTCACCGCTTCCGCTGCAAAAGAGGCCGATTTCTGTTTATTGCGACGGCTCATAGACGATACCCTCCAAGTCTCTGCTGACCGCTGTTCGCAGCCGTATTAATCCCGCCGCCCGCTCCGGCCGTCGCACCGCCCGCATATTCGAGCGTGTGCTGCCAGAGCATGTCGAGGCAGTCCGGGCCGTCATCGTGATCGGCGTTCGGCCATTGCTGAAGCTGGTCGATCAGCGTCTGTTGTGTTTTGTTGAGGCGGATCAATCCTCCCGCGACGGGCGGCTGAAGCCGCTCGATGCGTAAATCCTTGTCGGCAATCGGCGTCACCGGCACGGCGGAAATTCCAACACCCTGACGCGCCGCCGTCGCCATCAGCGTGGTGCGCAGGAATTCCTGAAACTGGACGGCTTCCACGAACCACAGCAGGCAGCGATATTGCCGCTGCATGGCGATGACATCGGAAATGATGATATCGGGCAGACGGCGGCGAATGGAGGCTTCCAGCAAATCCATCGTGCCATGCAGCCGGTTGAAGCCGCCGATAAGAATAGCGCTCGGATCGCGGCCATGGCCCTTTTTACCAAGCGACGGGTCGATGGCCCCGAAATGGATAAGGTCAGGCTGCGACACCACCCAGAATGTCAAATCCTTGAAGGGGCTGGCCTCGTTGACCGGCTTGTTCTGGTACTCGGTAGCGAAGCTGTCATGGTCGGACGCCCGCTCCAGCATGAGGAAGATAAGCGGCTGGATCGCGGGCCAGTTGACGATGGCACCGGCGTCCATGTCCGCCTTGCGCTCGGCATAAAATGTGCGGGCGGCGTCCTCACCGTCATTCTGGTAAACTTCCTCAAACTGGTCCCAAAGGTCCATCCGGTCGGGAAACTGAATGACTGCCTGAAACTCGGCAACACGCCAGACCGGCGATTTCGCGGCCCGGACAAGCACGGCGTCATAATGAAGGACGGTCCCGACCCAGACCACGTCCATGGAACCGTCAGGCGGACCCACCTTGAGGGCAGCGCGCTTGATCCATGTTTCCAGCTTCTTGCGCTGCTCGGGCGAACGCACGGCCTCGTCATTCTCCAGATCGTCAAAAAACATCAGGTCCGGACGATACGGGCCATGGCGGCGGCCGCGCAGTTTCTGGTTCGCGCCAAGTCCTTCGACACGGATATTGTTCTTGGTGACGATCTCGCCTTCACGCCAGACACGCCCCTGACCGGTAACTTCCGGAAAGTCATTAGCAAGGCGCGGGTTTTCCGTCAGTTCGGCCTTGATCGCTTCGATCAGCAACGCGGCCTGCGCATAGACATCGCAGACTTCCAGAATATAGCGCTTGTAGCCAAGGCAGATGCAATAAAGCGCAAAACCGAGTGACAGGTGCGTGGATTTGGACGAACCGCGAGGCGCGATAAACAAATCTCTAACGCCCTTTTCGGAGGCGAGGATTTCCGGAACGCGGCCAAAGATCGTCTTGTGAAACAGGCTGTGTTCGCCCTTCACATAATGCGGCAGGTAGGTCTCCAGAAAATACTGGAAGCCCGTTTCGGGAATTCTGACTTTAGCCAGGCGCTCGGCTTTGGCCTTCGGATCGGCCGCAAAGGCGGAAACCGACAGGTCCACCCAACGGGCAAGCTTGTCGGCTTCGCTTGATATCCAGTCGCGAAAATCCTTGTCGCTGACCTTCGCCTTCAGGACCGGTTTTTTCATCATGACGAGAAAGCGCTCGCAATCCTGTCACCGAACGGAACAAGGATTTCCTGCACCACGGAAATGTGCTGCGGGAACTGCTCCTGAACGAAGGCAATGAGATGCTGGACAACGGACTGCGCCACGCCCAACTCGGAGATTTTCGGGGCCAGCTTTCCGGCAGAGGCCGTGACCTTCACCATGGCATCGCCCAGCGCCACCATGTGCTTGATCTTCTGGTCAATGCTGAGGTCTTTGTTGTTCTTGACATCGTCCAGCAGCGCCTGCGCCATGATGACGAAATCTTCGACAACCGATGACACGACAACGTCGAGACCTTCCCCGGCAAGAACAGCGCCGGAGCGGGCCATGTCCCAATCGTCGCCATCGGCCTTCGCCGCCGCCTTCCAGCGCCCGATAGTGGCCTGACTGACGTTCAGCGTCACGGCGATTGTGGCAAGCGTCATGCGCCGATAGACATAATCGGAGCGGGCCTTGCGGCGGGTTTCCATATCGTTAGCCACTCAAGCCGCCTTTCAGAATAAATGTCATGATGCCGCCGATGATCGCAGCGGCCACCAGCCATACGACCTTGCCGATGGAGGTTTCGATTTTGGTGAGACTGGTTCGGATGCCGTCCATCCGCTCATCACGGACGGCGCTATCCCGCTCCAACGCGGTTACACGAACGGCCACTTCATCGATCCTCGTGTGCGCCTGTTCCACTTTGGTGGCGATATGAGCAGGGAAATCAAAGCCGTTCATCGGCGTCCTCGAATGGCGGCAGCAATCGCATTCAGACCGCCGCCGACAGCCTGAATACCGAAGAAGGAAAGAAGGATCGCGCCCTGCCACTCGTCAAAGGGCGCGGGAAATTTCGGGATTGCCCAGCCCAGCTTGAAACAGGTGTCGAGCGTGACGAGCAGGAGATGCAGCGCAAAGCACCCGGCGATGATCGCCGTGATCAGCCGCATTTCCCAGAAGCCGGAAGAGGCCAACCGGATTTCCTTGGCGTTCCGGGCGGCGTCGATCTGACGGTTGACATCGGAAATCGCAGCATCGGCAATAAGCCGTTGCTGGTCGTTGTCCGCCTTCAGCCGCATTTCATAGGCGCGGGTCAATGCGCCAGCGAGATCACCGGAAAGCCATCGCAACAGGGCAGCTATCATCAAATCCCCTTGATGCGATTGACGGACCAGCGGCCCGAACCGAACATGTAAAGCGCGCCGCCGCCCATCAGCAGGGCCAGCGCCGAAACGCCGAAGGCCCAAGGATTGTTAACCCCGACAAGGGCGGAAACCCCGGCCGTCACCAGAGTGCTGCTGAGAAGGGTTTTCACCGAACCACTGGCGGAGGGCTTCACGTCATCGGCCGTTGCCAGTGCGTGATTGGCGTCGGCTTCCTGAAGCGGAACCGATGCGGCCTCAATGGCGTCGAGAAAATTCTTGTGATAGCCGGCGATCAGCTTCGCCTTGTCGGTGCCGTTGACGATCCGGCGCGCACTTTCGGCATCGTCAACCTTGTCGTTGAAATAGTCGGAAAGCCGGTGGGCACCATTGGTGAACAACCCTTCGGCCATGCCGACGATGGCGATGCGGGCGCTGATAACGGGGTCCATCGCCAATGCGGGATTGCCAACGAGATTGACATTCAACCGCTTGCCAAGTGCATCGTAGTTGACCTTGTGGGTGATCTGGATGAAACCACGCCCGAACCAGCCGTCGCGCCAGTATGGATTTTTGACGGAGCCGAGTTTCCCGGCCTTCCAAGCTGCTTCAAGACGGCTTTTCGCCTGCGGGTCGGAAGAGGCATTCGCCTCGCGGATCGGCTGCATCTTGCCGCCCGTTTCGTGGAAAATCTGCGCGAGAATGTTTGCCAGCCAGCGGCGGTCGATCAGTTTGTAATATTCCCACTGCTCCAGAATGACGTTGATGCCATCAATCTGGCTTTGCGTCAGGCGGCCACCAAACGGGGCGCGGCGAATGTAGGAAAAGAAGGTGGTCTGGTTTTTGATCGTGGACATGTCGCCTCGCGGGTGCGGTTTGCAGTTGCGAGGACATTGGCAAGGTCACCAAAAGAAAATGACCGGAACTCGGTTCCGGTCAGGTGTTTTCGAAAAGATCAAACTGATTGCTTGGCGGAGCGTTAGCAACTTCGCGGACCCACCGCTGCGTGATGCCAAGGCGTCGGGCAATTTCCCCGCGGGACAGCCCCTCCGCCTCCAGCCGCCGAATATCGGCCTTCATGCTGCGCGGCGGGCGGCAGTGCGGGACCGACAAAAGCGATCCGCCCATATATTTGCATACCTCATACCCATCCTCTTTGCCAAGAGCCAGAATGACGGCATGCTGATCGTGCGGGTTTTTCGGAAACTTGATCTCCATGCCGCCATACGTCTGCACGATCTTTAACGCCAGACGCATGCCAATGGTTTCAGCGATTTCCTCAATGGATGCGGGCATCGGGCGAGCGTCGGTCATACCAGTACCGCCCGACTGCCGGAAACCATATTCCGCAAAACCGATTGCATAACGATGAGCGCCGCTGCTACACGTTGAGCGTTAGAAACGGGGGTGTTTCCATGAAGTCGCTTATTGCCGCCATTTTGTCTTTCGCTACGCCTTTCGCGGCCCATGCTGGTGCCGATTGGCAGAAAAAGGCGCTCTCCGCCGTCAAGGCGGAAAAGACCGTGCTGGACGCCAAATGGCGTATGCCGAGCCAAAACGTACTTTGGGTGGCAATGGCGGCAGACGGCAGCAGCAGGGATGGTTTTGCCGAATATCTGTGCGAGGTTATCACCGACACTGCCCCGGCTGGCGCGTTGAAGACCGTTTGGATTTACGACCCCGCAACCTACAAGGCTGGCGGTACGCCGATGGGAACGGCTGCTTGCAAGTGAGATCATCTCTTGCCTGCCTTTCCACGCTTCTCCATTGATTTCAGCGCAGACACAATCGGCTCTGCCTGTATCTGCGAAAGAAAATCCACATCGACCACAACGTTGGTCTCTTCCGGTGAAACGAACCGCTTGCAGAAGCTGTTGAGCGCATTCACGGAAGCGTCGTCTATCACGCCAAGCCGTGCGCAAGACTTCCATAACGCATGTATGTAACGCGACCACGGCCGATTGGCTGTCGGGCGATGTTTTTCTAGCTTTCCCTTAGCCGACTTCCCCGGCTGAACCTTGAAGCCAAGGCGTTTGAATTCGTCCACCACGGAAATGCGCTGACGTTCCGACATGGCGCGAAGCGATGCAACTCCCGTCACCCGAACGAGCAAAGCGCGGTACTCGGTTTCGTCCAGTTCAAACTGCGATTTGGCGACGTTGATCATTGCGATGGTGTTCATGCCACACCTGCCATTTCCGCTTCAGCCATAGCCGCCAGTACGGATTTCGCGAAGAACACCGGCGTAAAAACGCGGGCATAGACAAATTCGACTGTCATGCCCTGCTGTTCGGCAGCGATCCAATGCACGTCGCGGTTTTCCACTTCGGTGAAAACGGAAGCAATCGCTTCTGCTTTCGTGGGACGGAAGCTGTGCGGCAGCAGCGTTCCGTCAGGGCTGCAAAGAGCAAAGCCCTGCGCGAAGGAAGACGGTATGGAGCGATCAGAGGTCATCGGCGGCCTCCAACTCTTGTGGGTGACAAGACATGGTGTGCTTGTCGCCGCGAAACAGTACCTGGACGTAATGACCGGCGCTGGCGTTCTCCGGCATGATCGTGCCGATCCGGCCCGTCACGGTGTGACGGACGAACTGATTGACGGTGACTTCCACGCCGTAGTAGTTGCGGACGTAATCGTAGCTCACGCCGCACCTGCCGTTTCCAGCTTGGGGCGGCGGCTGTCCGCCCAAGCCCTGAAAGCATCGAACTGGCAGCGCGAGCAAGGGTGCATTTCACCCTCAATGAAGCGGTCGGCGCGTTCGGTCTTGTCGGCAGCAATCGCGGGGCCAAAGCATTCTAGCAGCCACCGTGCAACGCCGTCTTGAAACGTGATTGTTTTCTCCATCGTCGCGCCTCACTGAACCGTTGAAATTTCGAGTTCGAGAGGCTCGATTGCGAACACCTCGCCCTCCGATTTGATCGTGACGCCCGCGACGGTGCGCGCCTTGTCGGGATCGTTCAGCATCGCTTCCTTGTTGATTTCCTCTTTCTCGCGGATGAACGCCTTCAGGCCGAGAGACTTGAGAGCCTCAATGACGGCTTCAGCGCCACGGATGGAAACACTGGCAGGAAGTGAGCGCCACCGGACGGTGCCCGTGCCGAAGTCATGGAATTTCACCTTGTCGTTATTGGTGAGGATCATGCGATTGGCTTCGCACCATGCCTGCACACCGCGCTCGTGTTCCGCCAGCTCGGCAGCAAAATCGGCAGTATCGGCTTCGAACTTTTCGCCGATCATCCTGATTGCTTCGTCCGCCAACGCCTTTTTGGCGGCGATCTCGCGGCGCAGTGTGCCGACGCGGCCGACTGCCCAGATAGCGCCCTCGCGGGTCTGGGGAACGCGGGAGATGGCCTTGGATTTCTTTTTCAGTGCAGATTTCATGTGGAATGGACCTCGTATCAGGCGGTTTCGGTAGGATTGTTGGAAGGGGTGGCCTTGCGAGCGCTGGCGAAGGCGGAAAGGGACACCACCTTCTCCGAAAGCAGCGGGCGCAGATCGACTGGCGCAGGCGTCACGGATTGCAGCACCGCCTCCATGTCCTTGGCATGGGCCTCGCAGGACGAAAGAAGGCTGGCAACGGTTCCGGCCGCTTCCGGCGGCATCGCAACGCCGCCAGTTTCGTGGGCCTTCAGATGAATGCGCAGGAGAGACAGGAGAGCCGAGAGCTTCAGCATCTTTGGGTTCCTTTCAATGATCGGAGACAAGGGCGATGGAAGAAAGAAGCTGACCGTTGAGCGGAACATGCGGGCGGCCGGTCAGGTATTCGATGGTCATTTCCATGTGCTTCGCCTCCATTTCCATGAGGCGCAGCGTTAGAAAAAGCTCCGGGGCATCCAGCCCGTTGACGAGCGGCAACAATCGGTCGCGCAGTTGCGCGGCGGCGTCAGACAGCATTTGCGGCCTCCGGCTTCTTCTGGTTTTTCGGGTTTTGCGGGCATGACTGGCACGCCAGCCACTGCTTCAGCTTGACGGGGTCGCTTTTCGCCATCGGTGCGGTGCGGTGGCTTTCGCAAGTGCCGGGGGCGATGGCGTCACGAACATGCGGGCACCAAACCTGCTGCCCGTAGAGTGCCATGACCTTGTGCGCGATCTTCGCCTGCACCTTGTTCATGCCCGCGCTGTATGTGCCGGAGCAAAGCAGCGAGATCGCGGTGCGCGACACGCCCAATTCGTCACCGATCTGCTTTTTCGTGCGATAAGGCTTGGCAGCTTCAGCGCGCAGAACGTCCAGCCATGCGGGATCGACAAGAGGCATCAGGCTTGCTTGGCGCATGGCACGGCCTCTCTGGTATTGGGATCGTAGACGCTGCCGTCAACACTGCTGACGACAGGCGCCAGCAGTCCCGAATTGCGACTAAGCCGGTAGCGCATCTGGCCTCTTGGACCGCGCGGCAATTCGATGAGATAGCCAGCCCGTTTCAAAGCGAGCAGGTATTTCCCTGCCTCCACTTCCGGCTGCTTCAAGGGCCAGTTCGCCGCCATAACCAGTTCGGCCGCCATGAAAGTCCCTGACATTCGCATGACGGACCAGAGCCGCTGACGAAAACTGTCGGAAGGAGGTGCTGCGGGGCGGATAGGCTGCACCGGCGTCGGAATATTGCCGGTGCGTTTCGCCTTTTGCCCTACGGCGGTAAGCTGGTAGCAACCCATCTTGCGGCGCTCGATCAAAGCGGCAGTGACCATCTTTGCCGTGACGCGGGCAAGCTGTGTCCGCGTCAGGCCCGATTTTTCCTCAAGCGCGTCCAGCGTCAGGCATACGGTGCCGTCGAGCGCCTCAAAAATGCGGTCAAAATGAAGAGTCGAACTATCCCGTTGCATCATGCAAACTCCGGGACATGGATGGGCTTGCTAGTGCGCCGGTCGCTGAGAACCTTCAGCCCGGCCATATCGGCCACGGTCACGCCTGCCGGGTCGGGATCGGCGCGCAGGCCGAATTTCTCGATGTTGGCGATGGCTTCCAGAACTTCACGGTTAAAGCCCTGCGAAACCTTCAGCACGAAATCAATGAGGCAATCCGCCACCTTCACTTCGCATTTGCGGTCGATCAGCAGCCGAATATCCTCACGGCTGGCCTTCTGGAATTTGACGCGCTGGCTGATGCGGCTGGAAATCTGCGGGAAGCGGGAGATATTGTCGTTGATCTTGCCCATACCCACGAGGATGACGGGCATTTCCAGCATGTCGGAAATGTCCCGCACCGTTTCGAGCAAGGCTTCCTTGGTCGAAATATGGTCCGCCTCGTCAATGACGAGGCCGAAGGTGCGCTTGGACATCAGGGCGGCAGAATGTCTGCTGCCAAGCTCGCGGAGGATAGTTTCGTATTTTTTCTCGATGCTGTAGGGCGGCTTGACGGGCAGCGCTTCCAGCAGCTCGTTCATCATCCACGCGGATTTCCATTCCTTTTTGGCGCGCAGATAGACCCAGCCGCTTTGCGCCACCCAATTCTTGAGCGTCGTGGTTTTACCCAAGCCGGGTTCGCCATCGACCACGGCAAGGCAAGCCTCCTGCGCGCCACGATCTTCCAGAGCCGACAGCGCCGAAAGAAAGCGCTTCACGTTGCTGGTCTCGACAAATGTATTTTTCATGCGTATTTTTCCTCGTGTGTGTTGGCGTCAGGCAGCGGCGCGGATGACGTTTCGAAGGGCGTCCACGTCGATGCCTGACAGTCGAAACAGCTCAATGGTGGTTTGCCTCTGGAGGCATCGACGCAAAACACCCACCTGATTGGCTGTCAGTTTTTCCGAATTTTCTAACGCCCATGCCGCAAGCGCCTCATCGGTCGCGAAGGTCAGCCTGCGGTTGGTCTCTGCGGCTCCGGACGCCGCTGAAGGGGTTTCCGAATTGTCGATCACCAGAACGGGACCGGCGGGAACCGGTTCGGGGGTAATGTCGATGAAGGGCATCGGCTGGATCGGGGTCTCTTCCAGCAGATACGGGGCGATGTATTCGGCATCGATGTCGCGGCGCTTCGCCTCGTTGCGCTTGACGCGACCCTTGTGGCGGGCTTCCTCCGCCGCCTGCTGGAAGGTGCGCGGCACATAATCGGCCTTGTTTCCGGTGAAATCGGCAACGCAGATCAGTGGCCCCGGCTGGCCTTCCTCGCGGTCGATCTCGCGCACCCATACATAGCGGGCCTGCGCGAAATCATAGCCGACCATGACCTCTTCGCCGTGGTAACGCTCCAGCGCCGCGTGGTAATACTGGTTGGTGTTCCATTCCACGAGACCGCGACGAGCGACACGGATTTCGTAGGGGCGGAACAGATCGTCACGCAGATCGTCATCAACCGGGACCGGCTCGAAACCGTCAGCGACATGCAGCGCCCAAAACTCGTTGGGGGAATAGTGCCGGTACTTTCCGGTGCGTTCATCGCGGAAGCGCGGCAGACCGTCATGCGGGCGGTTATTGTACTTGGCGATGGCTTCCTCGCACATCGCGCGGAAATCGTCCCATGACGGCAGAAGGCGGGATGAGCCGAATTCCTTCAGGTCGCTGCGGGTCGCCTTGTGGGCGATCTTGGCGGCTTCCTTGTCCATTTCCGCGCCGAGATAGGTGGGCAGCTTGCGGGCCAGCGGGTTCCAGACCGTGCCGTTGAAACGTTCGATAATGCCCTTGGCCTGCGAATTGTACGGCAGCGCATGCATCTTGGTGATGGACAGGCGGCCCATCAGGCCGTTTACATCGCCGTCGAATGTCTTGTTTTTGTAGCCCGGGCCACGGTCGGTATAGAAGATGGCCGGAATGCCGTGGTCGCAGCAGGAGTTGCGTAGGGCCTCCGTCACCGAGATGACGTTTTCCTTGAGCGCAATGGAGAAGCCGACACACCTCCGGGTCGCCACGTCAAGGATGGAGGTAATTTCCGGCTTGAAGGGCTTCTTCGAAAACGGGTTTTCGACTTCGGCGTCGAACGTCTTCCCGTCTGCCGTATAGATCGTGGTCGGGAACAGGTTTTCCGTCGAGCGTTGGATATAGGCCATGCGCGACCGAAGCGTTAGAAGTCCCTCGCGACCGACATTCTTTTCAATGTCGTTCAGCTTGTGCTTCAGCGTATAGCGCACATGCTCAATGGTAAGCTTGCTGCCGGGGTTTTCAGCCTTATAGTCTTCCAACGCTTCCGTTGCCGCCAGCTTGGACGGTTTGCAGTAGAATTTGAGGAAGGCGGAAAACTCTGCCGAGATAGGTTCTTCTGTCTTCGTTAGTGCAGGTGCAAGGGCGGTGATGCCGCCAGCATCGCGGGCGCTGAACCACTCATAGAGGGTGGCGCGGGAAATCCGAAACTTGTCGCCCGACCGGTCATTGGCAAGGCGCAGGGTATCTTCCAGCAGGCCAAAACCATCCGGATCGGCAAGAAGCGAGACGCGTTCCAGCAGGACGCGCTCCCGTCCCGTCAGAGCCTCACCGGCTTCGACCTTCTCCTTGGCGATGTTACGCTCGGCATGTTCTTCCTGTGCCTGGACAAAGTCCAGTATGGCCTTGCGGCGGCCCCAACCGCCCTTCATGGCGATATAGCGGTCGATGGCGAGCAGGATTTCGCCGCGTGCCTCCATGGCCTGACGCTGGCGAAACCGCAGCGACGTGACCGGCAGCGCCGCAACCTTTTTGCGGGCGGTCTCGCGCTCTTTCTCCTGAGCGGCAAGCTGGTGCGCCCTGATTTCGCGACCGGTGATGACCGTATGCATGATATCCGGCAATACATTCAGGTGATATTCCCGACCGCCACCAACGGCGGCGCGGTCGCGGCACAGATTTTCCGGAAGGTCGTTCCAGCCTTCTTCTTTGGCGCGATCTCTAACGCCTCGTTCCGAGTTGGGAAAAGTGCTGCTTTTCAAGCCGCGTTCCTTGGCGATCTTCGCCAGTTCCCCTGCGGTAAACCAAACATTGGCTGTCATCGTTTTGCTCTCCTGCGGGTATCGAGCGCCCGAATACGGGCGTCGATTTCCTCGCGATGTTCTTCCAGAAGGCGCTGCTCAATCAGGTCGGCATACTCGTTCTCGATCACGGTCAGCCCGAACTGCCCCGGCACAAAGCCGAGCAGGTCTTTCGCGCCGGTGGCGTGAACGAGTGCGATGAAGGCATCGAGCGGGATGCGGTGGCCCTCCGAGCCTTCGGAGGTCCACTTGTTGAGCATTTCCACCGATACCTTCCGGTCGAGAAATTTGCTGATCTGCTGGGCGATTTCATCGCGGCTGAAGCCGTCCTCGCGGGCATCACGAAGGGCATGGGCAATCAACCGTGCAATTTTATTTTCCAGCCGCCCGCGACCGGCCACGTCATCGCTGTAGCCGACAGCCACCTTGGGAGGCTCCCAGCTGAACAGGTCTTTGGTGAGGGGATCGCGGCGGCGGGCCATTATTGGATGCGTCCCCGGCGCTTGAGCGAAGCGATGACGCGGTCTTCATTCTGGTCGATGACGCTATCCAGATCGTCGTCCTTCAGGTCAGCAAAGAACTTGCTCAGGATCGCGATGTTCTTCTTCATCTCCGCGATGCGGGCATCGACTTGCGCAGACACCGCCGCGTCAGCGACGGGTGCAGGAAGGGAATTCAGGGTGCGCTTGACGGTCTCCAGCTTCTTTTCCGCTGGTGTCATCGCTGTTCCCTTGCGGAAAATCGTCACCGCCTCGCTGACCGTAGACGCGGCAGGGGTGTCAGAAAGAAGCAGGTCCAGAACACCAGCCTGAGCAGCCGGTGATTGCTCGGAAAGCTCTTTCAGGCCAGACTGGTGATTTGCCAAACGTGTTCCAGCCAAGCGCTGGCGGCTTTCCGGGGTCAGGCCAGTCCAGATTTCAACGGCAAGCTCAATGGAGCGGCGGGACATGCCGATTTTCTCAGCCATCGTGGCGGCAAAACCGAAGATTTCCGGGTTTTCCGCATCAGAACGCAAATTTTGCGTTCTGATTTCCGACTTGCGGTCGCCACCATTTTTGCTTTCCGGATGCAGGCGTTCATAGACCTGCTTCAATTCGTAAAGGTGCTGGCAGCGGTCGAGTTTGTTAAGATCGTACCGGCCAAGGTTCTCCATCACCTCCTCAAGCCGTGCATCGTCGTCGGTTTCCGCATTCGAAACGGTAGAAGGGATTGCCTCCCATTCGAGAAGGCGGATTGCTTCGAGGCGTTTGCGCCCCGCAACCAGACGAAAACGGTTGCCCACGGCGCGGACACGGATGGGATGCTGAAGGCCAGAACTGGCAATGACGAAGGCAAGCGCCTTGGCTTCGTCAGGATCGAACGAGCGGGCGCGGTTTTCGGGAATGTCGATCTCGGAGAGGGGAATGTCACGCACCTCTTTCGTGCGAACATCAATCTTGGCGACGTTTTGCGGTTTGGGCATCTATGAGACCTGAAATATAGGTGATGTTGTCTGAGCGGAGCCGCCAGCGGGGGACGGCACGGCGGCTCCGCAGGATCGCGCCGGACGCAAGAACCGGATCGGCGCGATGAAAGAGAAGGATCAGGCGGCGGAAGCGTCGTATCTGTCCGCGATCTCACGCAGGCGGCTGGCCACAAGCTTCGCGGCCTTGGCCTCAGCGTCACGTCTGATTTCGGCAAGGGTTGCGGCGTACAGCTGCGCAGCGAGTGTGTCGAAGTCGCTGGACGCAGGGATTTCCGTAATCATCGCAAGCACGCTGATCCCACGCGTCTCGGGATCGATTTCAGGGACAATCGATGGGCGAACTGGCCCCGCACTCTCCGGCACTGCCACCATGGCATCGACCGCATGGACCGCAAACTCCGCTTTCGCCTTCACCGATGACGGCTGAAATTCAGGCAGCGCGGCTGCAAGCTTTTCCTGCGCGGTGGCGCGACGGTGACGGCGGTCGTTCTGCGATTCCCATCGCTTTTCCTGCTGGGCGGTGGACGCAACCGGAACGGAAATAGCGGCGTTTGGCCCCTCGCCACCTGGGCGAGGAATGAGGTTTGCCTGAACACCGGCAATCCAGCGCTTCACAATGGCGCGCGGCGGCGGCTCGATATGGAGGAAACGCAAATCCTGAGCGAAATCCTGATAAGCAGTCTGGCCGTTGTAGCTGGCAGACTGCGCTTCATCCCATAGACGGGCGGCAGACGAGATGGCGGGTTTAGGCAAGTCATGGAAAAAAGGAATGACTTCACTGTCAGCAGAGCGAACGGAGTTGGACAACATGTTGCTCATGCTGCCACCCGCGTGTCAGCCGCCGCGTTAGATTTTTGACTTTCTAACGGAGGGTACTTTGCTGTATCCAAGATGCCGGAGCTTTTCTTTGGGTAACGATTCGGCCAGAGGTGTTCGGGCTTCTGTTCTATGAACGAAGCAAGAGTTGCCTGACCTTCGTAGTGCGTGATGGTGTTCAGTTTTCGTAGCAGGGAGCTATGCAATCCAGAACGAATTGCGAGTTCGGTTAGCGTCATGCCTCTACGGTGGACTTCGGCCTTTATGGCTTGCCAGTCCATCACCGGCTTTGATTTGCTCATAGGTTTTCTCCGCTGAGAAAACGGGCGTTGCAGCGCCCGTTTTTTTGGGACTTCTTTGGTACAAGTGCGAACCGCGTAAGCGCTTCGCAGTTAGGAGTATTAGCAGAGATTCTCTGTTTTGAAAACAGTGTTTTTCTGTTTTGCTATGGCGCGCACAGCAATTGCAAAAACGCCTTTAGGTCAGAGACTTACCAAGGTGCGAGAAGCTATAGGCTTCCCGCATAGGAAGGCTTTTGCCGAAGAGATCAGTATAAATGCTGAAACTCTGGGAGGGTATGAGCGCGGCGATTCGGAACCAGACATTGCATTCCTTTCAACCTACAAACAGAGATACTCTGTTAATCTCGACTGGCTCATCACTGGTGAGGGGGAGATGTTCTCGCCAAAAGATGTAATTCGCGAGCTAAGCAGCCGCGTCATTGACCCCACATCCGGATCGGGAAGTTTTCTTGTTGAAGCCGCTCGCTACACCGAAGAAAACCGGACAGAGCGTCTGCCATTTGAGCTGAAGAAGGCCGATTTTGTTAATCTGCCTCAATATGATGTAAGGGCGTCGGCTGGTCGCGGCCTTATTCCGATCAACGAAATGCCAGTCTCAGAAACAGCCTTCGAAAGAGCGTTTCTGAGGAAAATGGGCGGCGCACCCGATTTTTGCTTTATGATGTGGGCAACTGGCGACAGCATGTTGCCGACGATTAATGACAATGCGCTGTTAATTGTCGATTCAAGTCAGCGCGTTGTGGATCATGGGCGAATTTACGTCTTTGCGGTGGGAAACGCTGTCTTGGTGAAGCGTGCAAAATGGCGCATGGATGGCACCCTTGAACTGACGTCAGACAACGTTGACGGAAATTATCCTGTCGAGACTTTCCGTGCTGATCGGGTCGAAGACCTGACGGTTGTGGGACGAGTAATCTTTATCGGTCATCAGTCGTGATTTAGTTTCTAACGCAGGAACGCAGTTCTTGGCTGCCGACTTATATTTCTGCGCATAAAAATGCCGCCTGTCGGAAATCTATTGAAAAACAGCATCTTAATTCAAGTCGGCAATCCGCCGTCTAAGTCGGCGCAAACTGCCGACTTAACAGCTTTCGTCCACCGGAAATTTTCGGCGATGGAAGCGCGTGAAGTAGCTGTTCTCTATTTCTCGCTTGCCCTCTCAGACGACGAAACGCCTTATGCAGCAAGGTTTTTTGCCCGATGAGTGGACGCGCATATCAATGAGCAATCTTTGCCAGCAGAATGCGCGATAAATGGTTTGAAATGCGCGATTTCGGCCCGCCTTTGGACAGCCATTTGCAATCCTGTCCAGCCCCCGCGTTAGCGTATACGAGCGATTTCCCCTTATTTCACAAGCCTTTGTGAGTTCCTATGGCTGGATAGCTAGTGTCCAGAAGGTATTACCCCCCTACAGATAGGGCGAAACCTTCCCTCCGTCATGCCGGCCCTGAGCCGGTATCCAGCCAGCCCAAGTCCTTGGGCTGAAAGAATTTTTTCACCGTGCAGACGCACGTCGGCTGGATTCCGGCTCAAGGCCGGAATGACGGGGCGAGTTTTTTCGCGGGCGTGCCGGACTTATCGCCAGCCGAGAGCCGGCGCCACCTGCTTCAGGATCGTCTCGATCACATGGGCATTGTAATCGACGCCCAACTGGTTCGGCACGGTCAGGAGCAGCGTATCGGCCTCGGCGATGGCCTCATCGGCCTTCAGCTGTTCGATCAGCTTTTCAGGCTCGGCGGCATAGCTGCGCCCGAAGATTGCGCGCGTCTTGTCGTCGATATAGCCGATCTTGTCGTCGCCTTCATTGCCGTAACCGAAATAGGACCGGTCGCGATCATTAACGAGCGCGAAGATGCTGCGGCTGACCGAAACGCGTGGTTCACGCGTATGACCGGCTTCTTTCCAGGCTTCCCGGAAGGTGCGGATCTGCTGCGCCTGCTGGACATGGAAAGGCTCACCCGTTTCGTCCGTCTTCAGGGTGGAGCTTTGCAGGTTCATGCCAAGCTTTGCCGCCCATACCGCCGTTGAATTGGAGCTAGAGCCCCACCAGATGCGCTCGCGCAGCCCCTCGGAATGGGGTTCCAGACGCAAAAGGCCGGGTGGGTTCGGGAACATCGGCCGTGGGTTCGGCTCAGCGAAACCTTCGCCCTTCAGAAGTTCGAGGAAGACCTCGGTGTGCTGGCGCGCCATGTCTTCTTCGCTCTGACCCTCGGCCGGGCGATATCCGAAATAACGCCAGCCATCGATCACCTGCTCCGGCGAACCGCGGCTGATGCCGAGTTGCAGGCGCCCGCCGGCGATGAGGTCTGCCGAGCCGGCATCCTCCACCATGTAGAACGGGTTTTCATAACGCATGTCGATGACGCCGGTGCCGATCTCGATCTTCTTCGTGCGGGCGCCGACGGCGGCCAGAAGCGGGAAGGGCGAGGCCAGCTGGCGGGCGAAATGGTGCACGCGGAAATAGGCGCCATCGGCCCCCAGTTCTTCCGCAGCCACGGCGAGGTCGATCGATTGCAGCAGGGTGTCGGCCGCGGAGCGGGTCTGCGACTGGGGCGAGGGCGTCCAGTGGCCGAAGGATAAAAATCCGATCTTTTTCATGATGACCTTCCAGATGTCGGAGGATGCCGGTTTTTACAAACCGGCTTCGTGTTGTCAGTCATATAGGCAGCCATGCGCATCCTCCAATCCGCCACCCGTAGACACGGTGTCGCCGAAATGTGAACGATGGCCGTGTCAGGCGATCGACTTGCGATCGAGGATGAAGAGATTTTCATGCGCACGCGCGGTGGTGAGAATGAAATCCATCAGCGAGCGCACGCGGGGCACGTTGGCAAAATCTTGATGGCTGGTCAGCCAATAACCGCGCCGCAGCTCGACATCGCCTGGTAGCACCATCTGCAAATCCGGAAAGCGCGCGGCGATGAAGTTCGGCAGGATGCAGAGGCCACGGCCGCTCAGCGTGGCGGTCAGCTGCGCGAAAATGCTCGAGGACTGGAAGTTGGGGCGCAGGCCGGGCCACACGTCGCGCATGTAATCTAGGCCGGGCGAGAAGATCAGGTCCTGCACGTAACCGATGAAGAAATGATTCGGCAGATCCTCACGCCGGGTAATTTTCGGGTGGCCAGCAAGATAGGAGCGCGAGGCATAGATATGCAGCGTGTAATCGATGATCTGTTCGTTGATATAGGGGCCGGCTTTCGGCGGATCGAGCGTTACGGCCACATCGGCCTCTTTCCGCGACAATGCCATGATCTGCTGGATCGTCACCATTTCCAACATGATGTGCGGATGGGTGATGGCGAAGTCTTTCAGCCTTTCCACGAAGAAAAAATTGGAAAAACCTTCCGGAGCGCTGAGGCGCACCACGCCGCGCAGCAGGCTGCCGCTTTCGGAAATATCCGATTGCAGCCGTTCCGCCTCCGCCTCGATGCGCTCGACGGTATCCACCAGCCGCCGTCCCACTGTCGTCAGCTCGTAACCGCGCGGGTTTCTCTCGAACAGCTTGGTTTTAAGCGAGAATTCCAGCCGGTCGATATGGCGGGAGACGGTGGCGTGGCTGGTGCGCAGGCTGCGGGCCGCCGATGAGAGCTGTCCGGTGCGGGCCACGGCCAGGAAATATTGCAGGTCGTCCCAGGTGAAAGGGGTGGCCATATTTGTCTCCCATCAAGAGTTCTGTTCAAAAATGAACAGTTCCTGTTCGCAATTTGATGATGCCCGGCTCTTGTGTCAACGGCCGAATTCGAGAAGTCTAGGCTCAGGATGCATCGCTTTGAGGAGGGCGGTGCGGCCATTCGGGTGCAACGGTTTCGTTCACCGTTGCACAGACAATCTGAGGCTCGCAATCATCTCTGGGAGGAGAAGTCATGCGCAAGAGTATCGTTTTATCCACGGCCATGGCACTGGCCGCCGGCACCGCCGCTTATGCCGCCGAGATTTCGGACGGCAAGGTCAAGATCGGTATCCTGAACGACCAATCGGGCGTCTACGCCAACTTCGGCGGCAAATACTCTTATGAAGCCGCGAAGATGGCGGTTGAGGATTTCGGCGGCAAGGTGCTGGGTGCGCCGGTCGAGGTGGTGACGGCCGACCATCAGAACAAGGCGGATGTGGCGTCCAACATTGCCCGCCAATGGTACGACACCGAGCAGGTCGATTCGATCATGGAACTGACCTCGTCGTCGGTGGGCCTTGCCGTGCAGGCGCTCTCGAAGGATAAGAAGAAGATCACCGTCAATACCGGCGCGGCAACCACCGAGCTCACCGGCAAACAGTGCAGCCCCTATGGTTTCCATTGGGCCTATGATACCTATTCGCTGGCAGTCGGCACCGGCGGCGCGCTCGTCAAGCAGGGCGGCGACAGCTGGTTCTTCCTGACTGCCGACTATGCTTTCGGTTATTCGCTGGAAGAAAACACCGCGAATTTCGTCAAGGCCAATGGTGGCAAGGTGTTGGGGTCCGTGCGGCATCCGCTGGCGACGACGGATTATTCCTCGTTCCTGTTGCAGGCGCAGTCATCAGGCGCGAAGGTCATCGGTCTTGCCAATGCCGGCCTCGACACCTCCAACGCCATCAAGCAGGCGGCCGAATTCGGCATCGTCGCCGGCGGCCAGCGGCTTGCGGCGCTTCTCTTCACGCTTGCCGAAGTGCACGGTCTCGGTCTTGAGGCAGCGCAGGGCCTGACGCTGACGGAAGGTTTTTACTGGGACCGTGACGATGAATCCCGCAAATTCGGTGAGCGTTTCAAGGAACGCACCGGCGCCATGCCGAACATGGTGCATACCGGCACCTATTCCGCCGTGCTGCATTATCTGAAAGCCATCGAAAAGGCCGGCACCGACGATGCAGACGCCGTCGCCAAGGCCATGAAGGAAATGCCCGTCAACGACGTCTTTGCCAAGGATGGCCATGTAGCCGCCAATGGTCGGATGATTCACGACATGTACCTCATGGAAGTGAAGAAGCCGGATGAGAGCAAGCAGCCGTGGGATTATTACAAGGTGCTTGCCACCATCCCCGGCAAGGAAGCCTTCATGGACCCCGCAAAAAGCGGTTGCCCGCTGGTGACGCAATAAAAGACTGACGCAATAAAGGGGAAAGTTTCATGACGATCGCTCCCGCCCCCGCCGGGCAGGCTGAACCCCGCGTCGTTCTTTCGGCGCGTGGTCTCAGCAAAACCTTCGGCGCATTCGCGGCCGTGAAAAACGTCGATCTCGACGTCCACCATGCCCGCGTTCATGCGCTGATCGGCCCAAACGGCGCCGGCAAGACTACGGTCTTTAATCTGTTGACCAAGTTTCTCCAGCCGACGGGCGGAGCGATCACCTTCATGGGAACGGATATAACAAGGACGCCACCGGACAAGGTGGTGCGTCTCGGCCTCGTCAGGTCTTTCCAGATATCGGCGGTGTTTCCGCATCTGACGGTTCTGGAAAACGTACGGGTTGCGTTGCAGCGTCCGAATGGCCTTGCAACGCAGTTCTGGTTGCCGCTCTCCTCTCTCGACAGGCTGAATGCCCGCGCCGAGGAGCTGATCGCCATGGTCGGTCTGGTCAGGGAAAAACATGCGCTTGCGGCCGATCTGTCTTACGGCCGCAAGCGTGTTCTGGAAATCGCCACCACGCTGGCGCTCGATCCGAAGGTTCTGCTGCTGGATGAGCCGATGGCCGGCATGGGTGGGGAAGACGTCTCCCATGTCGCCGAACTCATCCGCGAGGTGGCAAAGACACGCGCGGTGCTGATGGTCGAACATAATCTGAAAGTCGTGGCCGATATCTGCCACCACGTCACGGTTCTGCAGCGCGGTGAAATTCTGGCGGAGGGCGATTACGCCGCCGTTTCCGCTGATCCGCGCGTGCGCACGGCCTATATGGGCACGGAGGAGGCTTGATATGGCGGCAATGCTCGAAGTCTCCAACCTGAAATCCTGGTATGGCGAAAGCCAGGCCCTGCACGGCGTCGACCTGACCGTCGGCGAAGGCGAAACCATCACCATTCTCGGGCGCAACGGTGTCGGCAAAACCACGACGTTGCGCACCATCATGGGCATCATCCGCAACCGCAAAGGCGTGATCAAACTCGGTGGCAAGGATATGATGCCGGTGCCGCTGCATCGCACGGCGAAATACGGCATTGGTTTCGTACCGGAAGAGCGCGGCATATTCGCGACGCTGAGTGTCGAGGAAAACCTGAAGCTGCCGCCCGTGGTCGCCTCCGGCGGCATGACGCTCGATGAAATCTATGAATTGTTCCCCAATCTCCATGAGCGCCGCACCAGCCCCGGCACCAAGCTTTCCGGCGGCGAGCAGCAGATGCTGGCCATGGCGCGCATCCTGCGCACCGGGGTGAAGGTGCTGTTGCTTGACGAACCGACCGAGGGGCTTGCACCCGTTATCGTGCAGCGCATTGGCGAGGTGCTGCAAAAGCTGAAGAGCCGCGGCATGACCGTGGTTCTGGTCGAGCAGAATTTCCGTTTCGCCAGCCGCATCGCCGACCGCTTCTACCTGATGGATCACGGCCAGATGGTCAGCAATTTCCCGGTGGGCGAGCTTTCCGGCCGCATGGGCGAACTTAATAAAGTGCTGGGGGTTTAACGATGACGATGATCTTCGGCATTCCAATTCAGGCCCTGCTCGGGCAATTGTTGATCGGCCTCATCAACGGCTCGTTTTACGCCTTGCTGTCGCTCGGCCTTGCCGTCATTTTCGGCCTGCTGCGCGTCATCAACTTTGCGCATGGCGCGCAATATATGCTCGGCGCTTTTGTCGCCTTCCTCGGCCTGCAATATTTCGGCATCAATTTCTGGGCGGCGCTCGTCGTGACGCCGCTCGTCGTTGCGCTTTTCGGCGCGATCGTTGAACGCTTCCTGCTGTCGCGGCTTTATGATCTCGATCCGCTTTACGGTCTGCTTTTCACCTTCGGCCTGGCGCTGGTGGTGGAAGGCACGTTCCGCTGGCTTTATGGCGCGGCCGGCCAGCCCTATTCGGTGCCGCGCGAGCTTGCCGGCGGCACCAATCTTGGCTTCATGTTCCTGCCGAATTATCGCGCCTTCGTTGTCGTCATTTCACTGGTCGCCTGCCTTGCCACCTGGGCGCTGATCGAAAAAACCCGGCTTGGTTCCTATCTGCGGGCGGCGACGGAAAACCCGACGCTGGTGCAGGCTTTCGGCATCAACGTCCCGGTGCTCCTGACGCTGACCTACGCATTGGGTGCCAGCCTTGCAGGCTTCACCGGCGTGCTGGCAGCACCCATCTATCAGGTCTCGCCGCTGATGGGCACCAACCTCATCATCGTCGTCTTCGCCGTGGTGGTCGTCGGCGGCATGGGGTCGATCATGGGGGCCATCGTCACCGGTTACATGCTCGGCATCGCCGAAGGTCTGACCAAGGTGTTTTACCCTGAGGCCTCCAACATCGTCATCTTCGTCATCATGGCCTTTGTGCTGCTCATCCGCCCCGCCGGACTTTTCGGAAAGGACGCCTGATATGTCCAAAGCCACCCATAGCCCCACCGCCGGAGCGATGCCGCAGACGGAAGTTTCCGCGACTGCCGGCACCATCAAGACTGTCCTCATTGTTGCGGGGCTTGCCGTCCTCATCGCCGCGCCGATGTTCGTTTATCCGATCTTTCTGATGAAGCTCCTGTGCTTTGCGCTGTTTGCCTGCGCCTTCAATCTGTTGATCGGTTACACCGGGCTGCTGTCCTTCGGCCATGCGGCGTTTTTCGGCGGTGCCGCCTATTTCACCGCCTATTCGGTGAAAGAATGGGGCGTGACGCCGGAGATCGGTCTTGTCATCGGCATGGCGGGTGCGGCCCTTCTCGGTCTCGTCATCGGCTTTTTCGCCATCCGCCGCCAGGGCATCTATTTCGCCATGATCACGCTGGCGCTTTCGCAGATGTTCTATTTCTTCTGCCTTCAGGCACCGTTTACCCATGGCGAGGATGGCTTGCAGGGCGTGCCGCGCGGCCACCTCTTCGGCCTTCTCGATCTTAACGCGCCGCTCAACATCTACTACACGGTGCTGGCATTTTTCGTGCTCGCTCTTCTGATCATCTGGCGCTTCGTCAATTCGCCTTTCGGCATGATCCTGAAATCCATCCGTGAAAACGAGCAGCGCGCCATTTCGCTGGGCTACAGTGTGCAGCGCTACAAGCTCGGTGCTTTCGTCATGTCGGCGGCGCTTGCCGGTCTTGCGGGCGGGCTGAAGGCGCTGGTCTTCCAGTTTGCGACGCTGACCGACGTCACCTGGCAGATGTCCGGCGAGGTCATTCTGATGACGCTGCTCGGCGGCATCGGCACGATGATCGGCCCGATCTTCGGCGCGGGCCTCGTCGTCACCTTGCAGAACTATCTCGCGACATCGGATTTTCCGGTCACCATCATTACCGGCCTTGTGTTCATGGCCTGCGTTCTGGTGTTCCGGCGCGGTTTGATCGGCGAGTTTTACGCGTCGCGGCTTGGGAGAAAACTCGGCTTCCAGCACCGCGGCTAGACATTTTTGAAAACACTGGAAAAGGCCACCCCCGCGTCAGGGACGACGCGGCAAGGGTGGCGTATGGAGAAGAGCATGGGGGACTATGACTATATCGTCATCGGAGCGGGGAGTGCCGGATGCGTTCTCGCCAACCGCCTTTCGAAGGATCCGAACAACCGCGTCCTGCTTTTGGAAGCCGGCGGCAATGACAATTACCACTGGATCCATATTCCCGTCGGTTATCTCTATTGCATCAACAATCCGCGCACGGACTGGTGTTTCAAGACGGCGGAAGAGCCGGGGCTCAACGGCCGCGCGCTGATCTATCCGCGCGGCAAGGTTCTGGGTGGCTGCTCCTCCATCAACGGCATGATCTATATGCGTGGTCAGGCGCGCGACTATGACGTCTGGCGCCAGCTGGGCTGCGAGGGCTGGGGCTGGAGCGACATCCTGCCCTATTTCCTGAAGTCGGAGGATTTTTACCGCGGCAAGAACGACATGCATTCCAGCGGCGGCGAATGGCGGGTGGAGAAAGCCCGCGTGCGCTGGGATGTGCTTGATGCCTTCCAGAAGGCGGCAGGCGAAGCCGGCATTCCCGCGACCGACGATTTCAACCGGGGCGACAATGAGGGTGCGGGTTATTTCGACGTCAACCAGCGTTCGGGCTGGCGCTGGAATACGGCCAAGGCGTTTCTGAAGCCGGCACTCGGCCGCAAGAATCTTACGGTTCTGACCAAGGCGCATGTCAAGCGCCTGATCATCGAGGAGGGCCGCGTTACGGGCGTCGAATTTCACCATGACGGCGTCCTGAAAAAGATGCGTGCACGGCGCGAGACAGTGCTGTCAGCCGGGGCGATCGGCTCACCGCATATTCTGGAGCTTTCCGGTGTCGGCCGTGGCGACGTGCTTCAGGCCGCCGGTATCGACACCGTGGCGGAAGTTCAGGGCGTGGGCGAGAACCTGCAGGACCATCTGCAATTGCGCATGGTTTATAAGGTCTCCGGCGTCCTGACGCTGAATGAACGGGCCTCCACCCTGTTCGGCAAGGCGCGGATCGGCCTTGAATATGCGCTGACGCGCTCCGGGCCGATGTCGATGGCGCCGAGCCAGCTTGGTGTTTTCACCCGTTCTTCGCCGGAAAAGGAAACCGCCGATCTGGAATATCATGTCCAGCCGGTTTCACTCGACAAGTTCGGTGATCCGGTTCACACTTTTCCGGCCATTACCGCGAGTGTCTGTAATCTGCGGCCGGAAAGCCGGGGCTCAGTGCATGTGAAAGGACCGGATTTCGCCATGCAGCCGGAAATCCGCCCGAACTATCTTTCCACCGAAGGCGACCGCCAGGTGGCAATTGATTCCATGCGGCTGACGCGTCGCATCGTCGCCCAGCCGGCGTTTTCCCGCTTCAACCCGCAGGAATACCGGCCCGGTCCGTCGTTCGAAAACGACAATGATCTCGCCAAGGCGGCGGGCGATATCGGCACCACCATCTTCCACCCCGTCGGCACGCTGCGCATGGGGTCGGATACGGAGAGCGTTGTCGATGCGCGGCTGAAACTCCGCAGGCTTGCGGGGCTGCGCGTTGCCGACGCCTCGGTGATGCCGCGCATCACCTCCGGAAACACCAATTCCCCGACGATCATGATTGCCGAAAAGGCCGCCGACATGATCCTTGCGGATAATCGCTGAAAGGAGCGCTCCGATGAAGACCGTCGCTTTTCTCGGGCTGGGACATATGGGCCTGCCGATGGCCGCCAATCTCGTCAAGGCGGGTTACACCGTCAGGGGTTACGACCTTTCCGAAGCCTGCCGTGCGGCGGCGAAGGAGGCCGGCATTCCCGTGGCAGTGGATTCTGCCGAAGCGACCGACGCGGCGGAAGTGATCATCACCATGTTGCCGAAGGGTGAACATGTCGTTTCGGTCTATGGCGATCTGGTTCGAAAGGTCTCCGCTGGAACGCTGCTTATCGATTGCTCGACGGTGGATATGGAAAGCGCGCTGAAAGCGCATGACCTTGCCGCTTCCGCCGGTTGCCCCTCGGTCGATGCCCCCGTTTCCGGCGGCACGGGTGGCGCGGCAGCCGGCACCCTGACCTTCATGTGCGGCGGCGAGGCGGAGGCTTTCTCGGCGGCAAAGCCGGTGCTGGAGGCGATGGGCAAGAAGATCGTGCATTGCGGCAAGGGCGGTAATGGTCAAGCGGCGAAGATCTGCAACAACATGATCCTCGGCATTTCCATGATCGCGGTTTCAGAAGCCTTCGTGCTCGGTGAAAAGCTTGGGCTTTCGCATCAGGCGCTGTTCGATGTTGCCTCCACTTCCTCGGGGCAATGCTGGTCGCTCACCACCTATTGCCCAGTGCCGGGGCCGGTGCCGACATCGCCTGCCAACAAGGACTACCAACCGGGTTTTGCTGCGGCCTTGATGCTGAAGGATCTGAAATTGTCGCAGGCAGCGGCCAATGGCACGGGTGTTTCCACTCCGCTTGGGGCTGCGGCATCGGCGCTTTATGAAAACTTCGTCGGCGAAGGTGGCGGTGAGCGCGATTTTTCCGCCATTGTCGAAATGCTGCGCGGAGGCGAAGCATGATGGAGGCCATGCCATCAGATATTCTGTGGGCGCCGTCGCGGGAAAGGCGGGAGCGCTCGGCGCTTTTTGCATTCGCGGCGAAAACCGCGCCGCTGCACGGGCTGGCCGCCGATGATTATGCGGGTATGTTGCGGTGGTCCATCGACGCCCCGGATGAATTTTACGATGCGCTATGGGATGAGCTCGGCATTATCGGTACGCGCGGCGAAGCGGCATTCAAACCCGGCGCGACGATCCGGGACGCCGAGTTTTATCCGGGCGCACGGCTCAATTATGCGGAAAATCTGCTGCGCGATGCCGATGAGCGGCTCGCCATCATCGCCCATCGCGATGATGGCACACGGCGCGAGATAAGCCGCAAAGAGCTTTATGACGACGTGTCCCGCATGGTGCAGGCGCTCGTTCATGCGGGTGTGCAGGAGGGCGACCGCGTCGGCGCCATCGTCACCCATGATATCGAGGCGATTGTCAGCTATCTGGCCGTGAGCGCTATCGGAGCCATCTGGTCCTCCTGCTCGCCGGATTTCGGCCCGGCGGGTGCCTCCGACCGCCTGTCGCAGATCGACCCGAAAGTCCTCCTCGCCGTGCCGGAATATGGTTATGCCGGCAAACGCATCGATGTCGGCCCGACTATCCGCGCCGTGGCGGAAAGTGCGAGGCCTGAAAAGATCGTGCTGATCGGCGACGCCGTTCCCGCTGGCCTTGCCGATCTCCGCTGTGTGAAGCTCGCGGATTTCGTCGCGCCATATGCGGCGGGTGAGATTGCCTTCAACCGTCTGCCTGTGAAGGCGCCGCTGGCCATCCTTTATTCCTCGGGCACAACAGGCAAGCCGAAATGCATCACCCATTCCGGCGGCGGTCTGCTTCTTCAGCACATGAAGGAGCTGAAACTGCAATGCGATATTCAGGAGGGTGAACGCTTCTTCTATTTCACCACCTGCGGCTGGATGATGTGGAACTGGCAGGTCTCCGGTCTGGCACTCCGCGCGACGCTTGTTACCTATGACGGTAACCCGGGCTATCCAAATCCTGCGCGGCTGATCGATCTCATCGATGCCGAACGGATCGAGACCTTTGGAACCTCGGCCAAGTTTATCGATGCCTGCCTGAAGGCAGGCTTGAAGCCGCGCGAAAGCCACGATCTTTCATCGCTCAGAACGATCCTCTCCACCGGCTCGCCGCTCATTCCACAATCCTTCGATTACATCTATCGCGACTGGAAGGCGGATGTGCATCTCGCCTCGATTTCCGGCGGCACGGATATCTGCGCCTGTTTCCTCGGCGGTAATCCGCTGCAGCCGGTCCATCGCGGTGAATTGCAGGGCGCGATGCTCGGCATGGATATCGATACGCTCGATGATGAAGGCCGCTCCGTTCCCGGCGTTGCCGGTGAACTCGTCTGCCGTAATGCCCATCTCTCCATGCCGGTCAAATTCTGGGGCGATGAGGATGGCTCGCGCTATCAGGCCGCCTATTTCGATCGTTTCCCCGGCATCTGGGCGCATGGCGATTTTGCCGAACTGCGTCCGTCCGGCGGTTATGTCATCCATGGGCGTTCGGACACGACGCTCAATCCCGGCGGGGTGCGTATTGGCACGGCTGAGATATATCGGCAGGTGGAAACCGTGCCTGATGTCGAGGAGGCCATTGCCGTCGGGCAGGATATTGACGGAGACCAGCGGGTCATCCTCTTCCTGCGCATGAAGGGTGGTGCCACCCTCACGGAAGAGCTGGAAAAGATCATCCGCAGCCGCATCCGTTCGGGCGCCACGCCGCGGCATGTGCCGGCGCGGATCATCGCCGTCGGCGCCATTCCCCGCACCCGTTCGGGCAAGATTTCCGAAATCGCGGTGCGCGATACCATTCATGGCCGACCGGTGAAGAATGCCGATGCGCTCGCCAATCCGGAATCGCTCGAACTTTTCCGCAACCTGCCGCAGCTGAAGGACTAGGCCGATGGAGGATCAACCGAAAACCGTGCTGGTCACGGGTTCCACCAGCGGCATCGGGCTCGCCATCGCCAAACGTTTTGCCGAAGCCGGGTTTCTGGTCGCGGTGCATGGCGTGGAGACGACGGAGGAGGGCGCTCAGGCCCTTGAAGCGGTTGCGAAAGTGGCGCGGCATCGGCCGGTCTATTTTTCCGCCAATCTCGCCCATTATGACGAGAGCGCGCAGCTACCGGATGCCGTCATCGCCGAATTCGGCCATATCGATGTGCTGGTCAACAATGCGGGCATCCAGAAGGTCGCGCCGATCGACGAATTCGATTTTGCCGATTTTTCTCGCATCGCCGCGATCTCGCTCGACAGCGCTTTCCATACGATCCATGCGGCTCTGCCGGGCATGAAGGAAAGGGGCTGGGGCCGCATCGTCAACATCGCGTCTGCGCATGGATTACGCGCCTCGCCCTTCAAGGGACCTTATGTGGCGACCAAACATGCGGTGGTGGGGCTGACGAAAAGCGTCGCGCTGGAAGTGGCCGAGCTTGGCATCACCTGCAATGCCATCTGCCCCGGTTATGTCTGGACCCCGCTTGTCGCCGCTCAGGTTGCAGATCAGGCGCGGGTGCATGGCATGAGCGAAGAGGAGGTGGTGAAGAAGGTGATGCTTGCCCCACAGCCGACCAGACGGTTCGTTCAGCCGGAGGAAGTGGCGGAAATGGCGCTTTATCTTGCAGGCGATATGGCGCGCTCCATCACCGGCACGACGATTTCCATCGATGGCGGCTGGACCGCGAAATAATTTTCACGCACTCGTCTTTAGCGAACCGTCTCGCCTCCTTCCCGTATTGTTAGGCGATTTCAATCCTATATAGTTTTCATGGACAGCGGGGTCAGCGCGACGTTCACGGAAAAGCGGCATGATGAACACAGGGTCTTTGGAAGCGCCGCTGGCGCGATCGCGCTTCGATACGCGCCGCCTGCATTACCCATCGGCGTCTTGAACGCGCCATGGATTTCCTGCGGGCACCGCAATCGGGCCATATGACGATTGCCGATGTGGCCGCTGCCTATGGTTTCACCAATCCGGAAAATTTCAGCCGCGCCTTCAAAAAGACCTTTGGCCTTTCACCGCGCCAGATGCGGCATTTCGAGTCGGAAAACCGTGACGTCACGTCGGATATTATAAAACCGGACAGTGAGGAATGGACGCGCTGGATCGTGTAGCTGGGTCGCTGATCCTGATCGGTTGGGTCCGACCTGACACTTTATGACGGTTTGTTGGCACAATCCGACCATTCGCTGCAGTTGCGCTGCAACGGGGATGCGCGTGGGCGTTCGGCATGCCAGACTGCGCATATTATTTTTACAGAATATATTGCCTGATGATCATGATGCTGAGAATGCCTGCTTTTCTGGACCTGTTGACCTTCTGGCGCGC
The DNA here is from genome assembly GCF_005221325.1 of Agrobacterium tumefaciens. NCBI lineage: Bacteria > Pseudomonadati > Pseudomonadota > Alphaproteobacteria > Hyphomicrobiales > Rhizobiaceae > Agrobacterium > Agrobacterium tumefaciens. Next base: position 1,505,509 of record NZ_CP039889.1, read on the forward strand.
ATGGCGCCGCGTGGTGAAAAGATACCTTTCCTTTGTCAATTCCGGCTCCGAATTTCGGAGCATGACACCACCCTTGCCGTTGGCGAGTTCCGACAGTGTCGCAGACTATCCGTCGGAAATGGGTGAGGACGAAGCCCGGCAGCCGGTCTCCTGGCTCGGTCTCGGGCAAAGCTTCAGCGCGGTGGATGTGGCGGATTGTGACGGTTCAAACCGATCCCGTTTGCCGGTCGAGTGCGGTTAAGGCCGCTCTTCTGCTTCTGGAACAAAACCGTGACCCCGGGATTAAATCCTAAAGGGTTAGAGGAGTGAAAGACATGGGCAGAGAAAACGCCAGCTATCTCCACGGTCAGGATGCGCCGAAAAGCGAGACCGCCACGCGCGCGCGGCAAGGATCAAGGGGACGCCCCGTCCTCGTCATTCTGATCGTCAGCGTATTGCTTGCACTGATCGTGTGGGCTGTCGTCGAATATTCGGTTTTCGAACCCGACGAGAACCTGCCGCAGAACCCGCAGACCGAGACCGCACCGGTGCCGCAGCAGCCGTCGGGATCAGGCACGTTCGACAACAATCCTGCCAATGGCCGCGCCGCACCACCAGCATCGACCGACACCAACCCCACGCCGCAGGATTCGACCGGGGCACCGCAAAATCCATAACCATGGCGTGAAATTCTCATGATGAGAATTTGTATGGAACCAGATTGCGCCCGATTTCATTTCACACAAAGTGACAGGAATCGGGGGTTTCATTCATGGCAGTCACGGTCACTGCAGTCATTCTCACTCTGATCGGCCTTGCGCTGTTCGGTCTCGGCTCTCAGCTCGTCATGTTGGGCGGGAGCTTTTATTATGTCCTTTCCGGGCTGGCCTTCCTGTTGACGGCCGTTCTGCTGTTCAAGCGCAATCGCGCCGCCCTTCACGTCTATGCTCTCTTCATCGTCGCAACGCTCGCCTGGGCGATCTGGGAAGTCGGTTTCGACTGGTGGCAGCTTGGACCGCGCGGCGGCATCATCATCGTCATCGGTCTTTGGCTGCTGGTGCCATGGGTCAGAAAACCGCTCGGTTTTTCCAGCCCGACGGGGCTCAGCTATGGCCCGAATGCCTGGCCGCTGGCGCTGTCCGTTCTCGCCTCCATTGTGGTCGCGGGATATTCCATGGCGCAGGACCCGCATGATCAGCCGGGTTCGCTTCCGCAGGAGACGGCGTCTGCGGCACCGGTCTATGGCGGCGATGTGCCTGATGGTGAGTGGCATCAATATGGCCGCACGCCCTATGGCCAGCGTTATTCGCCGCTGACCCAGGTGAATGTCGACAATGTCTCTCAGCTGAAGGAAGCCTGGCGTTATCAGACGGGTGACGTAAAGCTGCCTGACGATGTGGGCGAAACCACCTATCAGGTCACGCCGCTCAAGATCGGCAATACGCTTTACATCTGCACACCGCATAATTGGGCGATCGCCATCGACGCCGCCACCGGCAAGGAGAAATGGAAATACGACCCCAATGTCGGTCTCAATCCGGACCGCCAGCACCAGACGTGCCGTGGCGTTTCCTATTATGCAGAGCCGAATGCCGCTGCCGGCACGGCCTGCGCCGAGCGTGTGTACCTGCCGACTTCGGACGCGCGGTTGATCGCGCTTGATGCGGCCACCGGTCAGGTCTGCACCTCCTTTGCAGATCAGGGCGTGCTGCATCTTGAACAGGGCATGAAATACAATCCCGCCGGCTATTATTATTCGACCTCGCCGCCGGTCATCGCTGCGGGCAAGATCATCATCGGTGGTGCGGTAAACGACAACTATTCCACGCAGGAACAGTCGGGCGTCATCCGTGCTTTTGATGTGAATAGCGGCGCGCTCATCTGGAACTGGGATTCCGGCAATCCGCAAAAGACCGAGCCGATCGCGGCGGGTGAGACCTATACGACCAACTCGCCCAACAGCTGGTCGGTGCTGAGCTATGACGAAGGTCTCGGCCTCATTTACGTCCCGCTCGGCAATCAGGTTCCGGACCAGCTCGGCATGGGCCGCAGCGAAAATGTGGAGAAATACTCCTCCTCGATTGTCGCGCTCGATATCAATACGGGCAAAGACCGCTGGGTGCGCCAGACGGTCCATCACGATCTCTGGGACATGGACGTGCCGGCCCAGCCGGTACTGCTCGACATCACCAAGGATGGCCAGACGGTTCCCGCCCTCGTTGGCCCCACCAAGCAGGGTGATATCTATGTGCTGGATCGGCGCTCGGGTGAGCCGCTTTTGCCGATCACGGAAGAACCGGCACCGACCGGCGCCATTCCCGAGGACTTCACCTCCCCGACGCAGCCGACGACGGCGCTGTCCTTCAAGCCGGAGCCGCTGAAGGAAAAGGACATGTGGGGCGTCTCCATGTTCGACCAGCTCGCCTGCCGCATCCGCTTCCATCAGCTGAACTACAAGGGTCGCTATACGCCGCCTTCGCTCAACGGCTCGATCATCTATCCCGGCAATTTCGGCACGTTCAACTGGGGCAGCGTTGCGGTCGATCCCGAGCGTCAGGTGATGTTCGGCATGCCGACCTATCTCGCTTTCACCTCGCAGCTCGTGCCGCGTGCCGAGATTCCGCCGAAGGGACAGGACGAAAAGGGCAGCGAGCAGGGCCTCAACCGCAATGACGGCGCACCCTATGGTGTCTTCATGGGACCGTTCCTTGGTCCGCTGAAAATCCCCTGCCAGGCGCCGCCATGGGGTTATGTCGCGGGTGCCGATTTGCGGACCGGCGATATCGCCTACAAGCACAAGAACGGCACGGTCTATGACATGACGCCGCTGCCGCTGCCCTTCAAGGTGGGCGTGCCGGGTATTGGCGGGCCGATGATCACCAAGGGCGGTGTCGCCTTCCTCGGTGCAGCCGTCGACAACTATCTGCGCGCCTATGATCTCACCACTGGCAAGCAGCTCTGGGAAGCGCGTCTGCCGGCCGGCGGTCAGGCAACGCCCATGACCTATTCGCTTGAAAACGGAAAGCAATATGTGGTGATGGTCGCAGGCGGCCACGGTTCGGTTGGAACCAAGCCTGGTGATTACGTGATCGCTTATACGCTGCCGTAAGGTCCTCGGGCTTTCACGCACAAAAAAACCGGAATGGGTGACCATTCCGGTTTTTGTTTTGGGGCCGCGCGCCTTACGCCGCCTTTTTCTCCGCAGCGGCATTGACCGAGGTCTTGGCAAGCATGGTCAGCGCCTCGTCGGTCTTTGTCTCTTCCTTGAGCGTGGCATCCAGCAGCGAGACCGCCTTCGTGTGGCCCAGCTTTTCCGCCCAGGCTTTCAGCGTGCCGTAGCGGGCGATCTCATAGTGCTCGACCGCCTGTGCCGAGGAAACGAGACCGGCATCGAGTGCTGGCGTGCCCTTGAAATCGTCGATGATCTCTTCACCTTCTGCGATGATGCCCTGAATGGCTTCACAGGTCTTGCCCTGTGCCCGCTTGCCAATGATCTCGAACACCTCCTGCAGGCGTTCGACGTGGCCCTGGGTTTCTTCCTTGTGCTTTTCAAAAGCCTGTTTCAGCTTCGGGTCGGTTGCTGCCCGGGCCATTTTCGGCAGGGCTTTCAGGATTTGCCTTTCGGCATAATAGATATCCTTCAGCGTATCGTAAAACAGGTCGTCGAGTTTCTTCTCGGCCATTGTTCCTTCTCCCATGAAGTGAATGGATGACGTGCGCTCATGCGCACCGGAAACAAACTTTTTACCGGTCCTATGGTTCCGGGTTGGTTGTGCGCAACGTTTATATTGCACGCGCGGAACAAACCCGCCTTTGCGAACTTAGTGTGAGCAAATCCGGGAGGAGTGCGATAATGCCCCAAAGTCTGGCAGAAGAATTTTCCATGAATATTTCCATCCCCTTCGAGGTGCTGCTGGTGCGCGTGTTCGGCGCGGTCATCCTGTGCGGCCTTATCGGTCTGGAGCGGGAATTCCATAAGAATACCGCCGGTCTGCGTACCAACATGCTGATCGGCCTTGCCGCAGTCACCTTCTGCATCATCACCATCCACATGATGGAAACGATGGCGGAAGGCCATGAGGCGGCGCGGCTCGATCCCATCCGGCTGGTGGAAGCCGTGACGGCAGGCATCGCCTTTCTTGCGGCGGGCGTGGTCGTTTATACCAGAGGCAATGTCAAAGGCCTGACGACCGGCGCCAGCATGTGGCTGTCTGCGGCAATCGGCCTTTCCGCCGGTCTCGGCATGTGGCCACTCGCCCTTGTTGCCGCGGGCGCCGGTATCGTTGTCCTGTGGACGCTCCGCCGCCTGCAGGTGGCGGCCGGCATCAAGGATGATTGAAGCGTATCAGCCGAAGCGGAAGAGATCGGCGTCGGGATCCTTGCCGCCATTGACGGCGGCCGCCACGATTTCGGCGGCGATCTGGCTGAAGGTGATGCCATTGCCGCCGAAGCCCATCACGGCATAGACGTTTTTCATGCCCGGCACCGCGCCGATCAGCGGCAGGCCGGTGGTGGTGGTGCCGAAGGCGGCCGCCCAGCGATAGTCCGGCTCGTCCATATCGATGCCGAGAAGCTTTTCGATCTTGCGGCGGATCGTCTGCGCCTTGTCGGCCAGTTTGCGCTCCGACTGGTAGGAGGTGGAATTTTCCTCATCCTCACCTCCGGCGATCACCCGCCCGTCGCGGTCGGTGCGCAGGTAGAGATAGGGATCGGACGCTTCCCAGACGATATGGCTCTCCAGCCAGCCGGGTAGATCGAGCCCCTTTTTGCTCGCCAACGCCCAGGTGGAAATGATCTGGTGTTTCGGGCTCTCCAGTATTTTCAGGAATTCATAGCCGGTGCAGAAGACGACGTTGCGTGCGGAAAGGATTTTGCCGTCGGCGGTCGCTAGGACCACCTCGTCGCCGAGATTTCTGAGATCGGTAATCTCAAGCTTCGAGACGATTTCAGCGCCTGCGGCCGCCGTATGGCGCAGCAGGCCGGCCGTCAGCTGCGCCGGATTGGCTGAGGCCGAGATGTCGCTGAGGATGGCGGCGGTACGATTGAGGCCATATTGCTCTCGCAATTCCCCGGTGGAGAGGAAGCGGGCTTCGATGCCGGCCTCTTCGCGCGCGGCCGCTTCGGCTTTCAATGCGCGCGATCCCATTTCGTCTCCGGCGAGATAAAGCGCCTGTTTGCGTTTCATGCTGCAGGAAATGCCGAGCGAAGAAACGATTTCCTCCAGACGCAGGACGGCGCGGGCGGAACGCTGCCATGCGCTGTCGGCGGCATCCTTGCCGATCATCTTTCTGAGTTCCGTCAGGGGCGTGTCGATCTCGTGCTGTATCATCGCCGTGCTGGCCACACTGCTGCCCATGACCGGTTCGCGCCGGTCGATGATGAGCGTCGTCTGTCCCGACCTGTGCAGGGCATGGGACACTAGCGCGCCGCTGATGCCGGCCCCGACGACGATCGTGTCGTAATGGTTGGTGGCCGGTGTATGCCTGCTGCGGACACCGATGCGTGGGCTATCGGCCCATATCGGCTTTGAATCCCTGAGATCGCGTTCTTTCGTCAGTTCCGATGTCGGCATGAAAATGTCCTGAAAGGCGTCTCTACCCGGTCGCCGGCGATATTAAGGGGGCCATGGGCAGGGCGAATAACAATGCGCGCGATGCTACGCGTGCGACCGATCAGAATCTGTCTGACACCGTCATCATTCCCATATTTTCGATTGGCCACTGCCGCCATGGCGCCCCCTGATGTGGAGGTATAACGCAACGGCGTTTTTCCGGTTCCGTCCGTTTGTTTTACGCGAGCCTGCCCGCTGCGCCTGGTGTCAGAACGGGTTCGTCATTGAAGGCCACGAGGCATCCCCCTCGGAGGACGACCGCTGTTGACGATCACAGCTCGACTACGGACGAGAGCCGCTACTTTGTCGGTTATTTCAAGCAGTTGCAAAACCCTTACAACCGGGCCATGAAATGAATTGCCTGAAGATCGCCTTTCACGAAACCGTTTCAAGGATCGCCCATGCCGATTGTCGAAAGCTTGCCTCCCTTGTCGCTGAATGGGCCGCTGTGGATTCGCCTGCGCCAGCAGGAGGAACTGCGCAAGGTGATGCTTGAGCGGCGTTTCGACGAGGTCGAACGTCTTTTGGCGGAACTGGAAGAGGCATGGTGGCAAGCCGATGCCGTTCCGGACGATCGCTACACCTTTCTTGCAACCAGCTCCGCCCTGTTCGACAATGCGGGTGTCGATGCGGCCCTGCGGCTTGAACTATTGAATGAGTGGGTTCGATCCCACCCTGCCTCCTACCATGCGCATATGATTTCCGGTGAATATTACTTTCGCCGGGCCTGCGATATCCGCACGGCGTCGTGGGCATCGGAGGTTGGGGAAGATCAGTGGATCGCCGCGCATATGGCCTGCATCGACGCAGCCGAATATCTGTTGAAGGCAATGGCGCTGTCCCAGAGGCCGGCGGTCGCCTGCGAAACCATGATGCAGATCTGCCAGTATCTCGGCCAGCCGGATTTCATCGATGCGCTGTTTGACGGCGGGCCGGTTCAAAACACCATGCAACGGGATGAATTCGAGGCGGATATTTACGAGGCGGCTTGCGCCCAGCTTGCAAGGTACGGGCTGAAACCGCCCGGCATCGCCACCGCAACGCTTCCTGTTTCCGCGCCGCCGGTAGAGGAGGGAGATCTTCAAAATCCCGGTTATTACTGGCTGCGTTATTGCCTTTCGTTCAAGCCCGGCTGGGGGGATGTGCTTGCGGAATATGCGCAATATCTGAGCGCACGCTGGGGCGGTTCGGAAGGTGAGGTTGAAAAATTCGCGTCCAGCCCCCTGTGCTCGCAATTGAGCGAAAAGGAACGCAACGCTGTCCGCTGGCCAGGCGTTCACGATACGCTGACAATTCCTGATTATCCCGAGCCGGACGATGTTCGAGGCGCTGCGGAGCGGAAGAAAAAATTCGAACAATGGCTGTTGCGAGACCTTCCCGATCGGCTGCGGTTCATTGCTCTCGGCAAATATGCCAACTTTACGCACTATTCCCTGCAGGATGCGGAACTGGCGCATCGGCGCCATGTCGAATCTGTCCGCTATCTGAGAGAGCCGGGAACATATCCCGGCGTGGACGGGCCGTTCCGGGACTTCACCAACCTGATGTTGATCCACCATGTCGAGGATGTGGAAGGCGCCTATGCGCGGGTGCTGGAAACTGCCGTGCGCCGTTTCGATGAACCGACGATGCTGACCATGGGGGCCTTTGCCTGGCAGTTCGGCATGTGGGGCATAGAGGCGGACCCCGTGATCGCCACGCGTTTGATCGACCGGGCGGCGGCGCTTGCACCGCTTTACGAGCCGGATGAATTCACGCCGATGCATGCCTGCCGGATGATCTGGGACGGTGGCTTCCAGGACGAGTCGGCTTATCTCACGCGTGCCTTTGCGGAGAGACGTGTCTATGGGGCTGCGGCCAGCATGTATGATATCGTCAGGGGCACCCGGGATGATGCCAAACCGCATCTGCTTGACGTGGGCCAGGCGGATCACTGGCTTGAGCGAGCCGTCGAGGAAGGGGACCCGGTTGCGTTCTACAACTACGCCTGGCAGCTTGAAAATGTTCAAAAAGCCGATCTGACGATCCGCGCAAACTTCGAACGGGTTCGCAACCTCTATGTCGGGGCAATGCATGGGGGCGTGGAGCTATCCGCGATCAAGGTGGCAAGTGTCAGCCGCCGGCATGGAACGCCGGAGGAAAAGCAGCAGGCCGTTGCCAACATGAAATCCCTTGTTGGTCACGACGACGATCATCTTGCCGGCGAAGCCTATGGTGAGGTCGTCCTCGCCTATAAATACGGCGATGGCGTTCCTAAGAGCGAGTTTGTCGCCATGCAGTGGTTTGATCGATACAAGGAGCTTTTCCCCGATCATTCGTCACTCGATTGGATGGAAACGCAGATTTACGGTTCGGGCGGCTGGCAAATGGCCGGGCGGGCGATCCGCGCTTTCTTCGGCAACAAACTTTCCAGTGACCATTTACCGCCGAAGTTAGGGCCATGACATTCCCTCCATGGGAGGGGTTAGTGCGATCGGGTTTTTCCGGTTCTGTGGCTCTCATTTTGCAGGGTCGATGAGAGCAATGCCGAATTCCCTGTTATAACTGCGCCGCAGTTCTGCGGGCGTTTCGCGAATGACCACCTCCAGAGTAGGACGCACCACGCCCTTCAGAAAATGTCCGCCTCTTGTGGACCCGTCGGCAAAACCAAGAACCACATGCAGATGCGGATTGGGCACACCGTTCTCGTCCAGGGTAATGTCCCCCAGCAGGCTCAGAACTTCGCTTTGATCGGTGACCGGAATTTCACTGTAGTCCTGTGTGGACAGATCAAAAAAGGCCAGTGTTGCCGTAGCGAAGGCGCCAATCGCGGTGACCGAGGCGGCGTTGATATTCTCGGCCTTCGCAAAACGCCTGATGGCCTCGAAGGCTTCTTCCCCGGGATCGATGACGAGGATGAAGGTGCGCTCCGCGCCGCTTGCCAGCAATCTGCTTTTCATATCTTCCTCCCAAATAGAAATGCCGCCGGGAAACCGGCGGCATGGGGATGTGGTGCGTGCCTTAAGCGGCGCGACGTTCGTGGCGACCTTCCTCGACCTCTTCCACGATCTTGGCGACGAAGGCGTCGAGATCGTCAGGGCTGCGGGAGGTGATGATCCCCTTGTCGGTCACTACCTTTTCATCCTTCCAGTTGGCGCCGGCATTCTTGAGGTCGGTCTTGATCGACCAGTAAGAGGTGGCATCGCGGCCCCGCAGGGCATCCGCTTCGATGAGCAGCCACGGCGCATGGCAGATGGCCGCAACGACCTTGCCGGACGTGACGAAATCGCGGACCACCCGCATCGCATTTTCGTCATGGCGCAGAATATCCGGGTTTATCTGGCCGCCGGGGAGAACCAGCGCGTCAAAATCTTCCATTTTTACGGCCTTGGCGGAAAGATCGACGGTGATGCTGTCACCCCAGTCCTTTTTGTCCCAGCTCTTGATCTCGCCCTCCTTGATGGAAGCGATCTTCACATCTGCACCCTTGGCCTTCAGCTGATCATAGGGCACGCGCAATTCGGAACGCTCATAGCCGTCCGTTGCGAGAATGAGGATTTTTGCAGCGTTGATGGCAGTCATGTCTGTCTCCTTTGGGTTCAGTCATCCTTGTCGGAATTGATGGAGGGCAGGAAAAACTCCACGTCCTTGCGGCGCTCCGCATCGAGATTTTCGATATGCGTTTGCCAGAATCGCTCGGCTTCCGCCGGTTCGTGTTCCCATTGGCGCACGAAGGTCTTGTTGTCGTCGATCATCACCTGACGCGTGCCGCCAAGCCGCAGATATTCTTCCGCAAGTTTGCGCGTTTCGGTTTTTTCCATGTTGCGGCTCCTTATGGAGGGAAAGCGGGACGGAGGGACGCCGGATGGGTGAGAAGCTCGGCTGCCATTTCGTTGGCCACGGGGAGAAAACGGAAAAATCCCGGTGTTCTTCGGCACCATCGCGTCCGTTTGACACGGCGGCCCTCCTGTCTGAACAACGTCAGCTTTCCGGTATAGTTCCGCAGTTTTCCGAACGACTTTATCGGCTCGCGCAAATGAATAGTGCGCAATTTTAACCGGAACAAACCGGCGTCTTCCACTGTTTTACACCCCATGCAGGGGAGGCAGCATGGCAGCCAGAAACGACGACAAATATCGCGGCGATACTGAAAACAAAGGTTTCTGGTCGATCGACTTCGGGCAGTCACCGGTTGTCGGCACGGCTATTCACGACGGTCATTTCATCCGTTCGGATATGGTCGACCTGATGGCTCTTTCTCCGGAACAAAGGCTGCGTGAGGAAGATCCGTTCACCGCTGACATGATTGCGGGACTTACAAACCGCATCGTCGTGCACCATTCACGTTTCGAAATCGATCTCAACCGCGCGGCCGATCAGGCGATCTATTTGAAGCCGGAGCAATCCTGGGGGCTTGAGGTCTGGAACGAGGAACCATCACAAGACGCGGTTCGCCAGTCACTCGGTTTTCATGCGGATTATTACGCGATGCTTGAAAGCGTTCTCTCGGCCGTCGAGCGGCGGTATGGGGCTTTCGTGGTGCTGGATGTGCACAGCTACAATCATCGCCGCCAGGGCGCCAGCGAGCCGCCAACGGCGCAGGCGGAAGCACCCGATATCAATATCGGCACGTTTTCAATGGATCGCAACCGCTGGAACGATGTGGTCAGTGCGGTGGGGCAGCATTTCGCATCCGCGACCATCGGCGGTCGCCGCCTTGATGTGCGCGAGAACGTGGCCTTTCAGGGCAAGGGGGAACAGACCCGCTTCATTCACGAACGTTTTGCGGAGAACGGCTGCGCCATTGCAGTCGAGTTCAAGAAGTTCTTCATGGACGAGTGGACGGGAGAGCCGGACAGGCGTGTGGTTTCGGATATCAGAGAGACTGTCGCTGCTCTTCAGCCGGTTCTCGAAGAGTGCCTGAGGTCGCGGCGATGAGTGTTTCCTCCGCACGCCGCGCACCCTCCCCCGTCGCCGATCTCGTGGATGATGTCGTCTCCTGCCTTGAGGCTGGCAAGGCCATTCGCCGTGATGTCGGAAAGGATGGCCGGCTGCATATCGACCGGCCGCTGCCGTTCCTCTGCCTGCATCTGACCGGGGGTACGAAAAATCTCGCCGCCCGCGATATCGCCGCCGCCCATGCATCCTATCTCATCTCTTCCACCATCCAGGAGGCCGCACCGCTGATCGAGGCGGTTGGCGTAGCCATGCGGGAGCGTTTCGGCGCCTTCATCGTTCTCGATATCGGCGAGTTGGAGCACGATATCCTGCTCGCCGACGATTCCCCCTTCCTGCCGCATTATGAGGTTTCCGTCTCGGCGACTTCGGAACCGGAAACCCAGAAAGCCCGCCGGGTCTTCATCAAGGCGGTCTGTGATGCCGAAGTGCGTTTTCGCACGCCGCGCATCACCCGGCCGGAGCCGGAAGCCGATCCGATCCTCCGGTTTCAGAATGCCGGACTGAATTTTCCCTGCATCAGCGTGCGTTTTGCACCGATCTATCGCCAGCCCGAATCCGGTGCTGACTATCCCGGCCTGCGTGAGACGATGATCGCCGATCTCTTCGATGCCGGTCTGCAGGCCTTCTCGTCATTTTCGTCCGGTATGGATGCGCTGAAGGTCACCAGCCACCGGGCGCTCGGTCGCAAGGCCTTTGTCGATGCCGTCCGGCGCGCCGACCGCTCGGTTGACGAGATCGTTTCATCCTTCGATTTTCTTCTGTCCGTCACGCCGATCAATGCCCGCCGGGCCTTCGAGGAATTTCGTGATGGCAACTTCCAGTTTGCGCCGCGCCTGCTTTACCGGCCGCTGGGCGTTGATGTGGAAGAGCAGAAGCGCAAGCTCTATTCCGTTGTTTTCGATCATCTGGAAGACCCGGTTCTCTATCATCTCTACCGGGAGAAACAGCGGGAGATCGACCTGCAACTGACGATGCTTGCGAGCCTGCATCACCGCACCTTCACCGATTTTTCGCGCGCCCTTTATGGTGCCGTCGAACCCGCCCTTCTGACGTTGGCGCTTCGTGTGCTAGAGGATTGCCCGCGCGGGCAAGAAACCAGCGAAATCGCCATGGTGGATTGTTATGCGGTCGCCAAGAAATCACGGGAAATGGTCGAGGCTTATCGGGGGGAAGAACCGGAATTCAAGGCCCGTGTCGAAATCCGCGACGACCTGCCGCCCGGTCTGATGGTGACGGGCGAAAAGCTGTTGATCTCCCGTCACACGGTCATGGAGCAGCGTCGTGTCGAGGCGCTGCTGTCGCATGAGATCGGCGTGCATCTGCTCACCTATTTCAATGGCTCGTCCCAGGGCCTCAGGCTCTTCCGCACCGGCCTCTCCGGTTACGAGGGTGTGCAGGAGGGGCTGGCGGTGCTGGCGGAACATCTGGCGGGTGGGATGACGCGCGAACGCCTGCGGCTGGTCGCCGGCCGCGTCGTCGGCTGCGCTGCCATGCTGGACGGCGCGACTTTCGTGGAAACCTTCCGCATCATGACTCGTGAACATGGTTTCGATGCTGCCGGCGCCTTCAACATGGTGCTGCGCATCTATCGCGGCGGCGGTCTTTCCAAGGATGCGATCTATCTGCGTGGGCTGGCCGAGGTGCTGGACCATCTGTGCAGGGGCGGGGCGCTCGACCCCTTCTGGATGGGCAAGATTGCCGCCCAGCATTTCCCTGTCATGCAGGAGCTTGCCCTGCGTGGCCTGCTTCGCCCGCCGGGTGTGAGACCCGCCTTTCTGCTGCCCGCCAAGGCCAATGAGCGGCTGGAGAAAATACGGGCGGGATTATCAATTGCCGAACTGGCGACATTATAGGAGGGGCTTTATGCGTATCGCATTTTTCGTCAATTCCATCGAAACCGAAGGGCCGAACTACGCCACCGGCCTTCTGGCCATGGCGGCGCTCAATCGCGGCCATGAGGTGGTCTATCTGACGCCAGGGGATTTTACCCTGCGCTCGGATGACAGCCTGACCATTCACGCCACCGTCCTGCCGAAGGGTAGAATCAAGAAAGGCGAGACGTTCCATTCCACGCTCCAGGACAAGGCGCTGGAGCGGCGCACCATGGATGTCGAGGAAATCGATGCGCTGATGCTGCGCAACGACCCTTCGCTCGACCAGACGACACGGCCATGGGCGGTGCATGCCGGCATTCTCTTCGGGCGGCTTGCCGAACAGCGCGGCGTCGTGGTGCTGAACGATCCAGAGGGTCTGGCGCTTGCGCAGAACAAGCTCTACTTCCAGAGCTTCCCCGAAATCGTTCGCCCGACCACGATCATCTCGCGCAATGTCGATGAAATCCGCGCCTTTGCCGATGCGCATCCAAAGGGCGTCATCGTCAAGCCGCTGCAGGGCTCCGGCGGCAAGAACGTCTTCAAGATCGGCTCCAGCAAGGAGACCAATCTCAACCAGATTTTCGAGGCGGTGAGCCTCGAAGGTTATCTGATCGCGCAGGCCTATCTGCCGGCCGCGAAAGACGGCGATATCCGCTTTTTCATGATGAATGGCCGTCCGCTGATGCGTGACGGCAAATATGCCGCCCTTCGCCGCGTGCCGGCCAAGGGCGACCTGCGTTCCAATATCCACGCAAAAGGCACCGCCGAGGCCGTGAAGGTGACGGATGAAATCGTGGCGCTTGCCGAGATGGTGCGGCCGAAGCTCGTGGAGGACGGCATGTTCCTCGTGGGGCTCGATATCGTTGGTGACAAGATATTGGAGGTGAACGTCTTTTCGCCCGGTGGCCTTTCCAATATCCGCGATCTGACAGAGATGGATTTCAGCGATACCATCATCGAGGCCGTGGAAACCAAGATCGCCATGCAGAGCGCTTCCGCCGGCACGATCTCAAATCGCCTGCTGGCGACTTTGTAGTTAGTCCTGCAGCTCGGCCGATTGCATCTGGCGATACCAGGTGACGAGGGCCTTGATGCCCTCCTCGACTGGGGTCTGCGGCACATAACCGGTCAATGCCCTCAGAAGATCGGGCGAGGCGAAGGTGCGCGGCACATCGCCCTGCTGCATCGGCAGCATGTTGCGGATCGCCGGCTTGCCGACTGCCTTTTCGATCGTTTCGACGAAGTGCATCAGTTCTACCGGCTGGCCGCCGCCGATATTGACAACGCGGAACGGCGCGTGGTGCGAAAGCGTGTCGGTCACGCCTTCCTGCGTCACGCGGTTTTCCTCGGAGGGGATGACGGTGCTCAGCCGGACGATGCCTTCGACCAGATCGTCGATATAGGTGAAATCACGGCTCATATTGCCTTGCCCGTAAATATCGATCGGCTGGCCGTTGGAGACGGCATCAACGAATTTGATCGGCGCCATGTCCGGCCGTCCCCACGGGCCATAGACGGTGAAGAAACGGAAGGCGGTGGTGGGCAGCTTGTGCAGATGGGCATAGCTGTGCGCCATCAGCTCCATCGATTTTTTGGTGGCGGCATAAAGCGTCATCGGCTCGTCGGCCTTGTCGCTCTCCGCAAATGGGATTTTTTCGTTGGCGCCGTAGATGGAGGAGGTCGATGCCAGCATCAGGTGCTTGACATCAAGGCTTCTCGCGAGCTCCAGCATGTTGAATGAGCCGATGAGATTGGAATCGATATAGGCGCGCGGATTTTCAAGGCTGTAACGAACACCGGCCTGGGCGGCGAGATGGATGATGATCTCAGGTTCTGCGGCCTCCGCCGCCCGCTTTAGCGCATCGGTATCTTCCAGCATGCCGATTTCAGCCCGGAAGCCGTTGGAGCGGGAAAGGATGGCGTGGCGTTTTTCTTTCAGGCTGACATCGTAATATTTCGTCATGCCGTCGAAGCCGGTCACGAAGTGTCCCGCATCCAGCAGCCGCTTTGCGACGTAAAAGCCGATGAAGCCTGCCGTACCGGTAACCAGATAACGCATGATGACTATGTCCCGAATCTGTTGGTGCGTTTGCGGTTAACCCGAAGCGCGAAAATTGTTTCAGTGAAATTCCAGACGACGAAGCGCTAGAGTTCCTTGCCGGCGGTATCCTCATGCGGGCGGCCGACGGCGGCATAGATGAAACCATGCGCGGCAACTTCATCCGTGCGGTAAATATTGCGCAGGTCCACCAGAACAGGGCTTTTCATGATCGCCTTCAGGCGCGGCAGATCAAGCGCGCGGAACTGGTTCCATTCCGTCACGATCACCACGGCATCTGCATCTTGCGCCGCCTCGTAGGGGCCTGTTGCGTATTCGATATCCTCCATCAGATGGCGGGCATTCGCCATGCCTTCGGGATCGTAACCGACCACTTTTGCCCCACCATCCTGCAGGGTCTGGATGATGGCGATCGCCGGGCTGTCGCGCATGTCATCGGTGTTCGGCTTGAAGGTGAGGCCCAGCACGGCGATCTTCTTGCCACGAACGTCGCCGCCCACCGCATTGATGACCTTGCGGCCCATGGCGCGCTTGCGATTGTCGTTGATGGCAATGGTGGTTTCGATCAGCCGCACCGGCGCATCATAATCCTGCGCGGTCTTGGCAAGCGCCAGTGTATCCTTTGGGAAACAGGAGCCGCCATAACCGGGGCCGGCATGCAGGAATTTCGAGCCGATGCGGCCATCGAGACCGATGCCGCGCGACACGTCCTGCACATTGGCGCCGACCTTTTCGCAGAGGTCAGCCATTTCGTTGATGAAGGTGATCTTCATCGCCAGAAAGGCGTTGGCGGCATATTTGATCAGTTCCGACGCGCGCCGCGTGGTGAAGAGTAGCGGCGACTGATTGAGGTAGAGCGGACGGTAAACCTCCGTCATGACAGGGCGGGCACGCTCGTCGGAAAGGCCAACGACGATACGGTCCGGCCGCTTGAAATCCTCGATGGCTGCCCCTTCGCGCAGGAATTCCGGGTTGGACACCACGGCGAAATCGGCGGAGGGGTTTTCCTCGCGAATGATGCGCTCCACCTCATCGCCGGTGCCGACCGGAACGGTCGATTTGGTGACGATGACGGTGAAACCATCCAGCGCATGGGCGATCTCTTTTGCCGCCGCATAGACGTAACCGAGATCCGCATGGCCATCGCCGCGCCGCGAGGGCGTGCCGACCGCGATGAAGACGACCTCGGCATTGGCGACGGCCGCGGAAAGATCGGTGGTGAAACTCAACCGGCCGGCCCTGGCGTTGTTGGCGACGATCGTCTCCAGACCCGGTTCGAAGATCGGAATATGGCCGTTTTTCAGGGCCTCGATCTTCTCCGGCATCTTGTCGACGCAGACCACATCGTGGCCGAAATCTGCAAAACACGCGCCGGACACAAGGCCGACATAACCCGAACCGATCATCACTATCCGCATTCTTTTTCCTTTCGGTTAGCGAGGCCATGTTAACTCGGCAGCACCGGCCGGGGAAATCGGCGGGTGAAAAATCGCATGATGATATTTAGCCGCCTTCATGCCCGTCGCCAAGCGCCACGATCAACACCGGCTAACCTCTTTCCATGACGGTGATGTGATGGCCTTGGCGGGACAAATTTGCCGCACCTCGCAGCCGATTGCATCGATGCGGTGAGATCGCTCATTTTTGCCTGTTTTGCGGCTTGCACTCATAGGTAGCCGGGTCTAGCCATAGGGTCGAGGATCAAATCTGCCAGACTGTCTGTCCCCTTGGAGGGGGCGTCCGGGTCGCGTTCCACGCGGCCGGGGGATGCTTTGCGTTGCGGTCGATGTTCGGGGAAGTCAAATGCAAAAGGGTTTTCTGCTCGGTCTGTTCGCTTATGCGACCTTTTCCATGGGCGATGCCACGATCAAGTCGCTGGGATCGCAGATCAGCGTTTTCGAGATCGGTTTTTTCAGTATTCTCTTCTCCGGCATCTTCATCTTCTTCAGCAAACCGCGTGAGGAAAGGTGGCGCGAATTCTGGCGCATGAGCCGGCCATTCGCGGTGCATGGGCGTGCGATTTCCGGTCTCTTTGCCGGCATTTTCGGCATCTATGCCTTCACCACCATTCCCCTTGCGGAAGCCTATGCGCTGATCTTCCTGTCACCGCTTTTCGTGACAGTACTTTCCGCCGTGGTGCTGAAGGAGAATATCGGCCCATGGCGCTGGGCGGCGGTTCTGGCCGGCATCGTCGGCGTCGTCCTCGTCGTGCGGCCGGGCTTCAAGACGCTGGAACTCGGCCATATCGCCGCCATCGGCGTCGCGTTCCTGGCGGCGATGACCATCGTGCTTTTGCGCTCGCTCGCGGGCAAGGAAAAGCGCACCTCGATCATGGGCGTGCTCCTGATTTACGGCCTTACCTTCAACGGCATCGCTTCCATCCCCGATTTCGTCATACCCAACCTGCACCAGCTTCTGGCCTTCGCCTTCATCGGCCTTTGCACGGCGACGGGACAGATCACCCTTCTGGTCGCAACCCGCATCGCGCCGGCGAGCCAGATCGCGCCATCGCATTATTCGCAAATACTCTGGGCCGTGGCGATTGGCATGACCTTCTTTCACGAATATCCTGACGCCGTTGCGGTGCTGGGTCTCGCCGTCATCGCTGGATCGGGACTTTTGACGATGATCCGTGAAAAGGTAAGGCTCGGCACCGTGCGATGGAACCCGTTTTTCCGCAATCGCCTCTGATGCGCACAGCTAGCTATAACGGCTTGCCAACCTGATCGAGCAGCCAGGACTGAAAGGCGCGGGCAAGCGCATTGTCCTGCCGCCCTTCCGGCAGGGCGACGTAATAGCTCTTGTCGGTTTGCAGGGGTATGTCGAAGACGATTTCGAGGCGGCCGGAGGCGAGTTCCGCCTCGATGAGATATCTGGGTAGAAGGGCGAAACCGATGCCGCTCGCGGCGGCCTCGATGATCATCGAAAACTGATCGAAACGGCTGCCCTGATAGGCATTGTCAGCCGTCACGCCGTTCATTTCCAGCCATTCCGTCCAGAGTTTCGGCCGCGTCGTGACATGCAGCAGCGGTTGTCCGGCCAGATCCTGCGCCCGGTCCACGCCTGCGCGGCGGAGCAGGGCAGGGCTCGCGACCGGCACGATCACCTCGTTGCATAAGAACGTGCAGGTGCCGTGTGCCCAGATTGGCTGGCCGTAGTGAATGGCGAGATCGAAACCTTCCTCATCAAAATCGAAGGGATGCGAGCGCGAGCCGATCGTGATCGTCATATCAGGGTTGGCGTCGATGAAGCGGGAGAGGCGCGGCATCAGCCAGCGGCTTCCGAATGTCGGTAATGTTGCGACGGAGAGCGATGCATGCGAGGTTCCGGCGGAAACCGCACGCACCATCAGCTGTTCGGATTGCTGCAACAGGCGCCGCACATCGGGCAGGAACTTGCGCCCCGCTTCCGAAAGCACGACCCGCCGGCGGATGCGCTCGAACAGCTGCATTCCCGTCTGCGCTTCCAGCTCGCCGATCTGTCGGCTGACAGCGCTCTGCGTGAGGTTGAGTTCTTCGGCCGCACGCGTAAAATTGCCATGCCGTGCCGCGCATTCGAACGCTTGCAGGGTAACGATGTCAGGAACCAGTCTTCTGCGCGGATCCATTCCATTCTCGCATCAACTTACCCGCTTTCCTCATTGGAAAAGGGTTGTTATGGCCATATATGATTACGGGAAAGAATGGAACGGTGTTTTCCGGCGTTGCCGGGCCCAGTTTCAAACAACGAATGAAAAATTCGGGGAAAGATGAGTGCCGGGAGTTGAAAGCGCCGTATCCACACGGCCTTTCCTCCCCTTTCAACCAAAAGGACGATGGACATGGATGCGATGACGAAGCTTGATGTGAAACAGGAAGCCGCGGCTCTGCTCGACAGGATGGGTGTTGCCCGCGATCTTTATACCGGCGGCGACATGGCGTCCTTCAGCCCCGTCACGGGTGAGCAGATCGCGAGCCTCAAGACTGTGTCGGTAGAGGGTGTCGCAGCCGTGGTCGACAAGGCTGACGCGGCCTTCAGGACCTGGCGTAATGTACCGGCGCCTCGCCGCGGTGAGCTGATCCGCCTGCTCGGCGAAGAACTCCGCGCCTTCAAGACCGATCTTGGCCGTCTCGTTTCGCTGGAAGCGGGCAAGATCCCGTCTGAAGGCCTCGGTGAAGTGCAGGAGATGATCGATATCTGCGATTTCGCCGTCGGTCTTTCGCGCCAGCTTTATGGTCTCACCATCGCCACCGAACGCCCCGGCCACCGCATGATGGAAACCTGGCATCCGCTCGGTGTCGTCGGCGTCATCTCGGCCTTCAATTTCCCCGTCGCCGTCTGGTCGTGGAATGCCGCGCTTGCCATCGTCTGCGGCAATTCGGTGGTTTGGAAGCCTTCGGAGAAGACCCCGCTGACGGCCCTTGCCGTGCAGGGCATCTTCGAGCGCGCGGCTGCGCGCTTCGGCGATGCGCCGGAAGGTCTGTCGCAACTGCTGATCGGTGACCGCGCCGTCGGTGAAGCCATGGTGGACAATGCCAAGGTGCCGCTCGTCTCCGCCACCGGTTCCACCCGCATGGGCCGTGATGTCGGCCCGCGTCTGGCAAAGCGCTTCGCCCGCGCCATTCTGGAGCTTGGCGGCAACAATGCCGGCATCGTCTGCCCCTCGGCCGATCTCGACATGGCGCTGCGCGCCATCGCCTTCGGCGCCATGGGCACCGCCGGCCAGCGCTGCACCACACTTCGTCGCCTTTTCGTGCATGACAGCGTTTATGACGAACTCGTGCCGCGCCTGAAGAAGGCCTATGCCTCCGTCTCCGTCGGCAATCCGCTGGAAAGCGCCGCACTTGTCGGCCCGCTGGTCGACAAGGCGGCCTTTGACGGCATGCAAAAGGCGCTTGAGGCTGCCAAGGCGGCAGGTGGCGTTGTGAATGGCGGCAGCCGCGTGGATACCGGTGCGGCAGACGCTTATTACGTGAAGCCGGCACTGGTCGAAATGCCGAAGCAGGTTGGCCCCGTTCTGGAAGAAACCTTCGCGCCGATCCTCTATATCATGAAATATAGCGATCTCGATCAGGCGATCGACGCCCATAACGCCGTCGCCGCCGGTCTTTCTTCATCGATCTTCACCCGCGACATTCAGGAATCGGAACGCTTCCTGTCGTCGGAGGGCTCGGATTGCGGCATCGCCAACGTCAATATTGGCACATCGGGTGCGGAAATCGGTGGCGCCTTCGGCGGTGAGAAGGAAACCGGTGGCGGCCGTGAATCCGGTTCGGATTCCTGGAAGGCCTATATGCGCCGCGCCACCAACACCATCAACTATTCCAAGGCGCTGCCTTTGGCACAGGGCGTTTCCTTCGATATCGAATAAGCCCACCGCATCCTGATTGATCCATATGCCGGCGCCTCGTGCGCCGGCGTTTTCGTTTGGGGGCTGAAAACAAGCCGCCGCCAATATTTGCGGAAATGCCTGATGGCAGCGGAATTTTATTCCTGCGATATCAGTTATATTGAATTATTGTCTCTCTATCGTTTTTGTTGGAAACCCTAGCATTGCTCCATATCGCAGACCGGCCAGTGGGGCTGGTGATAGGAGATGAAATGCCAGCCATTACCCGACGCGTCCTTTCCGCCGGTCTCATCGCCGCCGCCGCCTTTTCAACGCTGGCATTTGCCGCACAGGCGGCGGAAGAACTGAAGATCGGTTATCAGAAAACCGGCCTGCCGGTGATCGCCCGTCAGCAGGGCGTCATCGAAAAGGCGCTCGAGGCCAAAGGCGTGAAGGTGTCCTGGGTGGAGTTCACGGCAGGCCCGCCGCTGGTGGAAGCGCTGAATGTCGGCTCCATCAATGTCGGCTGGACAGGCGACGCGCCGCCGATTTTCGGTCAGGCGGCGGGTTCGGCCATTGTCTATGTCGCGGCGCTTCCTTCGAACGGCAAGGGCGAGGCGATCTTCACCAAGCCTGAAAGCGGTATCAAATCGGTTGCCGATCTCAAGGGCAAGAAGGTCGGCGTCGGCAAGGGCACCAGTGCCCACAATCTGCTGGTTGCGGCGCTGGAGAAGAACGGCCTGAAATTCAGCGATATCGAGGTGACCTATCTCAGCCCGGCCGACGCCGCGGCCGCTTTTGCCAGCGACAAGATTGATGCCTGGGCCGTCTGGGACCCGTTCTACGCGATTGCCGAAACCCGCTACAAGCCGGTGACCCTTGCCCGCACCAGCGACGTTCTTGACGTCAGCACCTATTTCCTCGCCAATCGCGATTATGCCAAATCCCATGCGGATACGATCAACACCACCGTCGGTGCTCTGGGCGAAGCGGCAAAATGGTCTGCCGCAAACCGCGACAAGGTGGCGGCTGCGCTGCATGAAGTGACGGGCGTTCCGCTGGAGGCGCAGACGCTCGCCGCCAACCGCTCGGAATTCGGCATCACCAGGATCGACGACAAGATCGTCGCCAGCCAGCAGGAAACCGCCGACCGCTTCTATCGTCTTGGCCTCATCCCGAAACAGATCAGCATCAAGGATGCCGTCTGGTCGGGCGCGACCAACTAAGCCGGACCGGAGGGACGTCATGAGCACTGGAAAGCGTACTGAGATAGGTGGTGCCGCCACCGGCTGGCTGCTTCCCGCCATCATCCTTGCGGGATGGGAAGTGGCGGCGCGTGTTGGCCTGATTTCCGCCAACGTGCTGCCGGCCCCCTCCGCTGTTGCCGAAGCCTTCTGGCGGCTTTTGCTCTCGGGTGAACTCATCGCCAATATCGGCGTCAGTTCCGCCCGCGCACTCGCCGGTTTCGCCATTGGCGGCGCTATCGGCTTCATCTTCGGTTTGGCCAATGGTCTGTCGAGATTTTCGCGCAGCTTCACCGATACGACGCTGCAGATGATCCGCAATATTCCGCATCTGGCGCTCATTCCGCTCGTCATCCTGTGGTTCGGCATCGATGAGGAAGCGAAGCTCTTTCTCGTCGCGCTCGGGGTCTTCTTCCCGATCTACATCAACACGCTGCTCGGCATTCAGGGCGTCGATCCGCAGCTGGTGGAGATGGGCCGCACCTACGGCATGTCGCCCTTCACGCTGTTCCGGCGGGTCATCCTGCCCGGCGCGCTGCCGTCCATCTTCACCGGCCTGCGTTACGCGCTCGGCATCATGTGGCTGACGCTGATCGTGGCGGAAACCATCTCCTCGTCCTCCGGCCTCGGCTACATGGCCATGCAGGCGCGCGAATTCCTGCTGATCGATGTCGTTGTGCTGTCGATCCTCATCTATGCGCTTCTCGGCAAGCTCGCCGACAGTTTCGCCCGCTTCCTCGAAAGCGTCTTCCTGCAATGGCATCCAGCCTTCAAGAAAGTCTGAGGTAACCCATGTCGACCGGTAATGTGACGACGCTGAGACGCCCCGATGCCCCGCAACCTCTTCCGCCCGGAACCGAGGCGAAGATCGAACACCGTGCCAAACCGGCCGAAGGCAAGGTCGCCTTCAGCTTCCGCAACGTCACGAAGAGCTTCGGCGACAAGCCGGTTCTGCGCGGCATCGATCTCGATGTGCGGGAAGGCGAGTTTCTGGCCATCATCGGCAAGAGCGGCTGCGGCAAGAGCACGCTTTTGCGTATTCTGGCCGGCCTCGACACGCCGACGACCGGAACCGTCTCAAAGGATGCATCAAGCCGCACCCGCATGATGTTTCAGGAGCCGCGCCTTCTGCCGTGGGAGCGGATCGCAAACAATGTTTCGGTGGGCCTGACCGGCATCGCCAAAGGCGAAGCTGCAAGGGAACAGGCGCTTGGCATTCTCGATGAGGTCGGCTTAAAGGATCGGGCGGGCGAGTGGCCCTATGTGCTTTCCGGCGGCCAGAAGCAGCGCGTGGCGCTGGCACGCGCGCTTGTCGCCCATCCGCAAATCCTGGCGCTGGACGAGCCGCTCGGCGCGCTCGATGCGCTCACCCGCATCGAAATGCAGCTTTTACTGGAGCGTATCTGGCGCAAACAGAAATTCACCGCCGTGCTCGTAACCCACGATGTTTCGGAGGCCGTCGCGCTCGCGGATCGCATCGTCGTCATCGATGAGGGGCGTATCGCGCTCGATCTCGATGTGAAGCTGCCGCGTCCGCGCCGCCATGGCACGCCGGAATTCGCAAGGCTGGAAGAACAGGTTCTGAACCAGCTCTTCGGCCGTGGCGAGATTACTGGACAATAGGTGGCGCGGCAGGGTCGAGACCCTGCCGGGACCATGTCTTAGCCTATGCTCATCAGGCTGGCATTGCCGCCGGCAGCCGTGGTGTTGACGCTGACGGAGACCTCCTCCACCAACCAGTCGAGAGTATAAGGCTGGCTTTCGCCGGAAAGTGCGTCCGTCGTCGCTGCCTGAACGAGAACCAGCGGGCCGGGCAGGGTGGCAATCTTCCTGTTGATCGCAACCACACGCTCCGCATCGCCCTCGACCAGCGCACCGGCGAAAGGTGCTGATTTCTTCCAGTCATCCGCCCAGACGATGCGCGAGGTGACGGTTGCCGGCAGGCCGTAGATTGCCTTTTCCAGTCCGGAAGCATTGTCGATGACAACCGAGTTCCCGGTGGAAAGCGCCGCCGCAAGCTGGCGGTAAAGCCCCTGTTCGGTTGCCGGCACCAGCAGGATCTTGCCGCGTGGATGCAGCGCATAGACGTTGCGCTCGCCGACCGGTCCCGCCAGTTCGGTCTCGAAGCCGAGGCCGGAAAGCGCTGCCGCCTGGCGCGCGGCTTCGGCGGCGACGGTCTGACCATTTTCATCCAGCCAGCGGGCGAGATCGACCGCGGCCTGATCCTGCTGGCTGGCGATGCGGTCGATCTTCGGTGCTTTTTCCGTCATGCGGCCAAGATAGAGCGGGCCGCCGGCCTTGGGGCCGGTGCCGGAAAGGCCGCGCCCGCCAAACGGTTGCACGCCGACCACCGCGCCGATGATGTTGCGGTTCACATAAAGATTGCCGGCCGCGACGCGGGAGAGCACATGCTGGATCGTATCGTCGAGACGCGTATGCAGGCCGAAGGTCAGGCCGTAGCCGGTGGCGTTGATCTCGTCGATCAGCCGGTCGAGATTATCGCGCTTGAAGCGGATGACGTGCAGCACCGGCCCGAAGACCTCGCGCTTCAGATCGGCAAGCGATTTCATCTCGATGATGGTTGGTGGCACGAAGGTGCCCTTGCCGGTTTCCCCCGCAAGCGCGATC
Source organism: Agrobacterium tumefaciens (assembly GCF_005221325.1). NCBI lineage: Bacteria > Pseudomonadati > Pseudomonadota > Alphaproteobacteria > Hyphomicrobiales > Rhizobiaceae > Agrobacterium > Agrobacterium tumefaciens. The sequence goes on from NZ_CP039889.1 coordinate 1,529,150, forward strand.
TGCTCGATGCGGTGACCGAGCGAACGCATGCCGTCAATGTGCTTTTCGATGATGCCTTTTGCTTCTGCAGTGATGACGGGACCGACATCCACGGAGAGCCGATCCGTACGGCCGATCCGCAATTCATGCAATGCGCCTTTCAGCATGGTCAGCGTGCGGTCCGCCACATCTTCCTGCAGGCAGAGAATGCGCAGTGCGGAGCAGCGCTGTCCGGCACTGTCGAAGGCGGACGCAATGACATCGGCGACGACCTGTTCTGCAAGTGCCGAGGAATCGACGATCATGGCGTTCTGGCCGCCGGTCTCTGCGATCAGCGGCACCGGCTGGCCATTGGACAGAACCCGGCCGGCAAGCTGGCCCTGAATGAGCCGCGCCACTTCCGTGGAGCCGGTGAACATCACGCCCGCCGTCAGTGGTGAACCGACGAGTGCTGCACCCGTCTTGCCGTCGCCCGGCAGAAGCTGCACGGCGTCTTGCGGAACGCCCGCTTCATGCAGCAGGCGTACGCCCTGCGCGGCGATCAGGGGTGTCTCCTCGGCGGGTTTTGCCAGAACCGGGTTGCCGGCAACCAGCGCCGCCGTCACCTGTCCGATGAAGATGGCGAGCGGGAAGTTCCATGGGCTGATGCAGACGATCGGACCGAGCGGCGTTTCGCCTGATTTGAAGTTCCTGCGGGCTTCCGCCGCGTAATAACGCAGGAAGTCGATGGCCTCGCGCACCTCGGCAATGGCGTTGGGCATGGATTTTCCTGCCTCGCGCATGATGAGGCCGAGCAACGCGGGCATTTCGGCCTGCATGGCGTCAGCTGCGCGCTCCAGGCAGGCGGCGCGGTCTTCCACGGGGGTGGAGGACCAGCTTGAGGCCGCCGCCCGTTGCATGGCCGCCTCGACATCGGCTTCGGTGGGTTCCGTCACCTGGCCGACGATATCGGTGTGATCGCCGGGGTTGAGGACCGGACGTGTCTGGCCGCCCGCCTGTGGTGCGGCAGCCTTCCATTCTGTTGCTGCACCTGCCTTCAAGGTCTTGTCGAGGGCAGAGAGCGTCGTTTCACTGGAGAGGTCGAGGCCGGCGGAATTTTTCCGTTCCGGGCCGAAGAGACCGGCGGGGGTGGCGATGCGGTCGTGCTGTGCACCGGGAACGGCATAGGCTTTGACTACCGCAACCGGGTCTTCCAGCAGGGAATCCACCGGCACGGCTGGGTCGGCAATGCGGTTGACGAAAGAGGAGTTCGCGCCGTTTTCCAGAAGACGACGAACGAGATAGGCCAGCAGTGTCTCATGGGTGCCGACCGGGGCGTAGAAGCGGCAGGGGCGGTCGAGTTTCTTCTTGCCGACGACTTCGCTGTAAAGTGGTTCGCCCATGCCGTGCAGGCACTGGAACTCGTAGTCGCCGAGTTTGAAATCGGGGCCGGCGAGGTGATAGATCGTCGCCATGGACTGCGCATTGTGGGTCGCAAATTGCGGGAAGACCAGATCGCGCGCGTCGAGCAGCTTGCGGGCGCAGGCGATGTAGGAGACATCGGTGTGCACCTTCCGGGTGAACACAGGGAAGTCTTCCAGCCCCTCCACCTGCGCGCGCTTGATTTCCGCATCCCAATAAGCGCCCTTGACGAGGCGCACCATGATGCGGCGGCCCGAACGGCGGGCGAGATCGATGATGTAATCCAGAACGAAGGGGCAGCGGCGGCCATAGGCCTGCACGACGAAACCGAGGCCGTTCCAGCCGGCAAGGTCCTTGTCCAGCGCCAGTTCTTCGAGAAGATCTAGCGACAGTTCCAGCCGGTCGGCTTCCTCGGCATCGATATTGAGGCCGATATCGTATGTCTTGCTGAGCAGCATCAGCGACTTCACGCGCGGCAGAAGCTCCGCCATCACCCGCTCGGCCTGCGCGCGGGCGTAACGCGGATGCAGCGCTGAAAGCTTGATGGAAATGCCCGGCCCGCCATAGATACCGCGGCCGGCAGAGGCCTTGCCGATGGCGTGGATGGCGTTTTCGTAATCCTTGTAATAGCGCTCCGCATCCTTTGCGGTGGTCGCGGCTTCGCCCAGCATGTCGTAGGAATATTGGAAGCCCTGCTCTTCAAGCGGTTTGGAACGCTTGATCGCTTCGCCGATCGTCTCGCCGGTCACGAACTGCTCGCCCATCATGCGCATCGCCATATCGACGCCACGGCGGATGACGGGTTCGCCGGCGCGGGCGATCAGCTTGGTCAGCGCCGCCGAAAGGCCGCTGTCATTGACCGTCGAGGTCAGCTTGCCGGTGATGACGAGGCCCCAGGTGGCGGCATTGACAAAAAGCGAGCGTCCGCCGCCAATATGGGACTTCCAGTCGCCGCGCGCGATCTTGTCGCGGATCAGCGCATCGCGGGTCGCGGTGTCGGGAATGCGCAGAAGCGCTTCGGCAAGGCACATCAGCGCCACGCCCTCATGGCTGGAGAGCGAATATTCCTGCACCAGTCCTTCGACACCGGTGCCCTTGGTCTTGGCGCGCAACGCCTCGATCAGCTTGCGTGCCGTGGCGCGAATGGCGGTCGCCTGTTCCGATGCCACGGTTGCTGCCTCGAGCAGCGGCGCCAGGCACTCTTCCTCCGGGCGGCGATAGGCGGCGGTGATCGCCTTGCGCAGCAGGCTCTGTTCGCGCACCGGCGGTGCAAAATTCTGGAAGATACCGTTCATCGCAAGAGCGGCGTTGCTTGCACCATCGGCCATTCTGAAAATCCTGAAAACGCTGTTGAAAACAGATCGTCGGCGGCAGCGCGTCCTCCGCCCGCCGCTTGTCATCCTGGCGCTTACAATATCATTGCCGGAAAAATTGCTATGGCCTTATTTTCAGGATAAAACAGGCCATATGAACTTTTATAAATCGAGAATGGCGTAAAATTGCATGGCAAATAGTCAGAAAACAGACGGTCTGGATCACTTCGATCTCAAGATTCTCGAGGCGCTCAGCGAAGACGGGCGCATGTCGGTGCTGCAACTCTCAAAAAGGGTCGGCCTTTCCAAGACGCCTTGCCAGACACGGTTGAAGCGGCTGGTGGATGAGGGCTATATTCTCGGCTTCCGGGCCATGCTCAATCCGCAGAAGCTCGGTGTCGATCACATCGCCTTCGCCGAAGTCAAGCTTTCCGACACGCGGGAAAAGGCGCTGGAGGAGTTCAACACGGCGGTGCGCAAGATCAAGGAAGTGGAAGAGTGCCACATGATCGCCGGCGCCTTCGATTATCTCCTGAAGGTGCGCACCAGCGACATCCGCAAATACAGAAGGGTGCTCGGCGAAAAAATCTCAAGCCTGCCGTCTGTCGCCAATACCTCGACCTTCGTGGTCATGCAGTCGGTCAAGGAAACGGGTATTTGAAAAGCGGAAATGGAAAAACGGGCAGACGTGAGCCTACCCGTTCATTGTCATTCCAATTTCGTTCTTTCAGCGCGCCGTGGCCGCGGCTGTCACCGCGCTCATCTGCGCATCCGGACCGAATTCGTTTTCGTTTTCGATACCAAGCAGTTCCTGGAGGCGCAGCCTTGCACGGCTCACGCGGCTCTTGATCGTGCCAACAGGGCAACCGCAAATCTCGGCGGCTTCCTCATAGGCAAAACCCGAGGCGCCGATCAGCAGGATGGCTTCACGCTGGTCGTCGGGCAATTTTGCGAGTGCTGCGCGGAAATCCTGAAGATCGACGGAACCATGCTGTTCCGGCGGCACGGAAAGGCGCGAGGTATAGACCCCGTCCGTATCCTGCACTTCACGGCCGGACTTACGAATCTGGCTGTAGAATTCGTTGCGCAGGATCGTCACCAGCCATGCCCGCATATTGGTGCCGGGCTGAAAACTGTCCTGTTTGGCCCAGGCCTTCATGATTGTGTCCTGCACGAGGTCGTCTGCACGGTCCCTCGAACGGATGAGCGAAATCGCGAAGGCGCGCAGGTTCGGCAGCGCTGCCAGCATTTCCCGCTTGAAATTGTATTCTGTCTGCTCCGGCTCTTTCGCCATCATTCCTCCGAAGCCTTCATTTTGGCTTTACTTTCGGCTTCATCGAGTTTTTCGAGAAGGTCGAGGAATTTGTCAGGGATGCCTTCATCCTGAACGGCATCATAAAGCTCTCTGAGCTTACGGGAAATCACCGCCCGCCCGGAATGTGGAACCTGGGGGGGCGCCGAATTGTCCGGCTGATCTTGATCCGATTGAAACATGCTCATAACGTCCGGTATTCCTTTTTCGTCGTGGCAAATAATGCGCGGTAAAAAAAATAGTTCCGGCAGTTTGGAACTTTTTTTGTGATGCGCACGTTGCTATCTCGGGTTTGCGTTGCAGACCGCATGAAAGGGGAGAATTCCATGTCAGTTTCTACACGCATCGCACCGCACCTGCCATATCTGCGCAGGTTCGCGCGTGCCGTTTGCGGTTCACAATCGACGGGCGATGCCTATGTTGCGGCAACACTCGAAGCTCTGATCGCCGATATCAGCATTTTTCCGCAGACAAGCAGCGATCGCGTTTCGCTCTATCAATTGTTCGTATCGATCTTTAGTTCCGTCACGATCAATATTAAGACCGACGAAAACCTGTCGGGATGGGAAAAGCGCGCCTCCGCCAATCTCTCCGCCGTGCCGGCGCTGGCCCGTCAGGCTTTCCTTTTGACGACGGTTGAAGAGTTCACGCCATCGGAAACCGCAGAGGTCCTGAAAGTGTCCGAGGATCAGGTCGGCAGGCTGATCGACGAGGCGGCCTCTGAAATTGCAAGGCAGGTGGCGACCGACATCATGATCATCGAGGACGAACCTCTGATCGCCATGGATATCGAGCAGATGGTCACCGATCTTGGCCACCGCGTCACGGGCATCGCCCGCACCCATACGGAAGCCCTCGATCTCTTCCATCGCACTCAGCCGAAAATGATCCTGGCCGATATCCAGCTCGCTGACGGCAGCTCCGGTCTCGATGCGATGAAGGACATCCTGCAGATGACCACCCTCCCGGTGATCTTTATCACGGCCTTCCCCGAGCGTCTTTTGACAGGCGAGCGACCGGAGCCGACCTTCCTCGTGACGAAGCCGTTTAACCCGGACATGGTGAAAGCTCTCATCAGCCAGGCCCTGTTTTTCAACGAAAGCTCACGCGTCGCGGCGTGAGATTTGCCGAAACCGCAGCCTGACCGGGAACCAGTGTGGCGCCCGGACGTTGGCGGTTATGGTCGTGGGGTCTTCCCGCGGCTTTCTGCAAGGAGATGAATTTGCATCGGCTGGCATGGCATAACGCGGAGAGGGACGAGAGCGAACTTCACGATTCGCTCGTCCTTGCCTTGCTCGATTCGGGCGAGACGGTCATGCTGCAGGACTGGAACCGCGATTATATATTCGTGGCCAATCTGCCGGATGTCTGGAAACTGCCGGTGGATTCGTACCCGACGGATGAAAATCTGTTCGGCAACGATCTCTCCGTCCGGCTGGCTGAACTGAAGAAGGACATGAACACGGCGGGCAGCCGCGGTATGCTGGAAGTCAACGCCGGCAATGATCGTGTCTTCCAGTTTCAGGTTCACTCCACCTTCAATCAGTCGAACCAGGTGGTAATGAAGACCACCATTCGGGAGGTGACGTCGGAACGGCGGCGCGAGCAGCTCCTGCGCTCGTTGCTGCGTGAGGTCAGCCACCGCTCCAAGAACCTGCTGGCGATTATCCAGAGCCTTGCGGGACAGACGGCCCGTTTCAGCCTCACCAAGGATGATTTCCTGCGCAAGTTCCGCGGCCGGCTGCATGCTCTTGCCCAGAGCCAGGATCTCATCACGGATTCGGACTGGCGGGGTGCACGCATATTCGAGCTTCTGCGGCAGCAATTCGAGCTTTATGTGCCTGAGTATCCGAACCTCATCCATATGGAAGGCGAAAACCTGCTGCTCAACCCGAATGGCGCGCTTTATATCGGGCTCGCCTTCCATGAGCTGGTCGTCAACACCGTAAGCCATAGTGGCAATCTGGCCTATCACCCGCCGATCGCTCTCCAATGTCGCCAGGACGGTGATTTTTATATTGTAGAGTGGAATGAGCCGATGATGCCCTCGAAGGAACCGGCGGAGGCCAGGCGCGGCAGTTTCGGCAGCGTGGTGCTGGAAAAGGTGGTGCCTTCCGCTCTCGGCGGCAGTGCCGAATACCAGCTGACACCGGAGCGGATCGTCTATCGCCTGAAGTTCCCTTCGGGTGACAGTGCGGTTTCCTGAGAAGGTTGCGGAGGGATGGTTGAGGCCTGACGACCATGCCAAAGCCCACAATAAAAAAGCACGGCCCATAAGAGAGCCGTGCTATTTTTATGACGGGTTTTCAGGGGTGAAACCCGTTTATATCAAGCCAAGCTTCAGGCGGGGACGGGGGAATTGCTTGGCCTGCAGTAAAAATGCACACCGGCGCATTGGGTTCCCGCAAAATGCATTTTTTTTGACAATCGCCAAATTTTAGCTGCCGGGGCGACGCTCAGTGTGTCTGCTCGGATCGCTTGGGGATGAAATAGCGCAGCGGCGCTTCCAGCGACCATTCGAAGCCGGTCTGGCGATACTCCGTCGTGACGTTCCCGCCGAAGGCGCCTTCCGCATGGCGTTTGATGACGGTGGTGCCGAAGCCCTTGCGGCTCGGCTCGGTTGCGGGCGGCCCGCCTGTCTCCGTCCAGATCAGTTGGAGCATCTGCCGACCATCTTTTTCGAGCGCTTTCCAGCTTACGGTTATTTTTCCCGGCGGTACCGAAAGTGCACCATATTTGATGGAGTTCGTCGTCAGCTCATGCACCACGAGCCCGAAGTTCTGCGCCGCTTCCGGCGACAGCATGAAATCGTCGCCCTCCAGCCTGAAGCGCTCCACGACCGTGCCGAAAACATCGAGATGGGTTTCGATCAGCTTGCGGATCGGCAGACCCTGCCATTGAACTTCCGCCAGAGCCCGAATCGACATTCCAAGGCCGCGCAGGCGGTGGTCCACTTCCTTCTGGAATTCAGGAATGCTTTTATTTTCGCGTCCCAGCTGCCGTATCATCGCCTGAACCAGCGTCAGAATGTTCTTGGAACGGTGTACCAGTTCGTGCAGCAGCAGTTGTAATCGCTCTTCCGACTGGCTTCTGTCGAAGGAGGCGTTGGAGAGTGCGATGGCGACCTGGTTGGCCTCCTTTATCTTGGTATCGACGGGGGCGACGATCTCGCCTTCGCCGATGCGCTCGGCCATATGGGTCAGATCGCGGATGGAGCTGCGCAATTGCCGACCGACCAGATAGGCGCCGCCGATGGCGATCAGCACCAGCACAAGGCTGCCGATCATCATCTGCCGCCAGGTGTCGATCAGCGCCGCCTGGCTCGCGGCAAGCGGTCCCCACATCACGGTCTTCCATTGCCAGCCCGGCAGCTGCGCATAGGCGTAGAGGTTGCCCTTGCCGTCGAAAAAATTACCGCTGAAGGCCTGCATTTCCGAAAGTATGGCGGGGTTTACAAAGGGCTTGCCCACTTCCGCCTCGTCCTGCGCAGTGGAAACGACGACGCGGTTGGTGCCGTCGATGATCGCGACCGCCCAGTGGCGCGGCAGGTTTTCCGTGGGAATGAGCCGGCTGAGATCACTGGCATTCTGCGTCAGGATCAGCGCGTCTCCCGCGGATCCAAGGTCCGGATCGAGCGGCAGAGTGACGTTGAACACCCATTCCTTGCTGACGGAGCCGAAAAACAGATCCGAAACGGTGATGCGGCGGGAATCGATCGCCCTGGCCAGATTGGCCTCGGCCGCCACCTTGCCGAGCGGCTCGCCATAGGGCACGCGCGTGTTGAGACGCTGCTGGCCATCCTTTGTGGCGAGAATGGCGTAGAGGCCCTCCCGTTTCAGGCTTTCGGCAACGCGCCCCTGAAACGCTGCGAGGTTGCCATTCTCAAGCTCGGGGAATTGCGAGAGCAGATTGAGCGAAGTGGCGATTTCCTGCAGACGGCGGTCAATATTGCGTGAGACCACCCGCACATCCTCGATTGTTTCCCGCTGCAGGTCATCGCGTTTTTCCGCCTCGAGGCGCAGCATCAGATAACCGACGAAAAGGATGAGCGGCAGCGTGATGACGGTTGCCATCACCACCAGATAGGTGCCGATGGAGGCCGTCGGGAAAAAATTAGCGCTGCGCCGACGCAAAGCCGAGATCATGTCTTTCAGTCTGTCGCCGGGTCCAGGCATATAAAAAACTCCGGCAGTTATGGCATTGTTACGGCAGGGATAATAGCGCGCTGTCCTCCGTTAGCAATGCCTGTTTTTTACCTTCAATTGTCTCAGCAGGCGACAATCGCATCGGCGCGACCGGAAAAAATCGGAACTATTTCAACGACGAGCCCGTTTGCAAGACGAACCGGCCACGGAGCGAAAGTGAAAACCATCACCGCCCGGCCAGTTGAGAACGATGAAAGGAAGGTACGAAATGGCAAAGAAACTTACGATACTCGTCACCGCCGCTTTGATGGGCACGACGGCTTTCGCGCCGCTGGCCATCGCTCAGGGCAACACTCAGCCCGCACCGGCAAATCCGGGCGCGCAGACGGAACCGGCAACACCGCCCGCCACACCCATGACGCCTGCGGCTCCTTCGGCCAATGACAGCGCGGCCACCACGACAGGCGGCGCCTATCTGACCGAGCAGGGTGAAACCCAGGTGAGCGCCAACGACTATATCGGCAAGTCGGTCTATACCGCCGCCGATGAGAGCATCGGTAACGTCACCAACCTCATCATGAAAGAAGACGGCGGTCTGGTCGCAGCAGTGATCGGCGTCGGCGGCTTCCTCGGCATCGGCGCCAAGGATGTGGCAGTTCCCATGGATAAGGTCACGATGACGCGCAATACGCAGGATGGCACCATCCGCCTGACCACCACCGAAACGGCGGAAACGTTGAAGGCAGCGCCGGAATTCAAGACGCTGGAGCAGAAGGCCAGCGAGAAGAATGCGGCAGCGCCGGCCGCTCCTGACAGCACGACCACATCGGCAACCAAGCCTTAATTCCCAATCCCTGGGAGGCAGGAGCGGGACGGGCTTCGATCAGTCGTCCCGCGAAAGGCACCGGCCAGCTGGCCGGTGCTTTTTTGGTATGGGCGTAAGGTTGTTCAGTCCCCGGCATTGCGGGAGGAGTGCCACGCCCAGGCGGATTTGATGATATCCGACAGGGAGTAACGCGGTTCCCAGCCGAGAACCTCTCTGGCCTTGTCGTTATTGGCAACGAGGGTGGTGGAATCGCCGTCACGCCGCCCGGTATATTCGACGGGGAAGGGGCGGCCGGAGACTTCGGAAATTGCCTCCAGCAGTTCCTTCACCGTGGTGCCGGTGCCGGTGCCGAGGTTAAGCTCGACAGTCTCGCCGCCCTCCAGCAGGTAATCCACTGCCCGCACATGCGCATCGGCAAGGTCGAGAATGTGGATATAGTCGCGCACGCAGGTGCCGTCGCGCGTGTCGTAATCTGTGCCGAACACCTTGAAGCCCTGACGCCGGCCCAGTGCAGCCTCGATGGCAAGCGGGATCGCGTGGGTTTCCGGCTTGTGCCATTCGCCGATGCGGCCTTCGAAATCCGCACCCGCAGCGTTGAAATAGCGCAACATTACCGAGCGCAGCCCCTTATAGGTGCTGTAATCCTTCAGCGCCTGCTCCACCACCCATTTGGTGCGGCCATAGGGGTTGATCGGCGCCTGCCGGTGCGTCTCGTCGATCGGCACCTGTTCCGGCAATCCGTAGGTCGCGCAGGTGGAGGAGAAAACGAAGGACGTGACGCCGGCATCGATGGCGGCGGAAAGCAGGTTGAGCGAACCGATGACGTTATTGTCGTAAAATGCGACCGGCTGCTTGACCGATTCGCCGACTTCGATCAGCGCGGCGAAGTGGAGGACGGCTTCCGGCTGGTGTTTGGCGAAGACTTCGTCCAGCCGCGCCCGGTCACGAATATCACCCTGTTCGAAAGGCCCCCAGCGGACAAATTCCTCATGCCCGTTGGAGAGATTGTCGAAAACAACTGGTTCATATCCTCGCTCAGACAGGAGAAGGCAGGTGTGCGAACCGATATAGCCGGCACCGCCGACGACAAGGACTTTCTTCTTCATCAATTGCCTTTCAGAAAATTACGGACGCGCAGAGACTGCCCGAGACTGTATGTCACTTTGTTCAAATAAGGGCGGCGTGGCACAGGATGCCATCAACCAGTCTATCCTTCGCGGGTAACATAAAAAAAACCGCGCATCCATCGTCTGGATGCGCGGTTGGTCTTGCCAGGCGGCCAAGAAGTTACTTGGTCTTTTTTGTACCCGCTCTCGTCGCGAGAAATCCGGCCGCAACAGCGACGGCAAGTGTCGCGTAAGGGCGTGCCTGGATTGCAAGCGAAAGCAGCGATTGCAGAGCGAGCGGCGCTGCCGTTAAAGGTGCTGCGGCAGCAAGCGGTGTCATCGGTCTGGTCGCGTAGACCCTCGGGCGTTTGAGGATGGCGAGCGCCACCAGCATGATAACACCGAGCAGAAAGGCAGAGCCCGCAACGACGAGCGCCGCCGGTCCAGCCCCAACGTGACGCGCGAGATAGATTGATCCCGCCACGACCGCTGCGACGAAGGCTATCAGGAAAAATATCCCTGCCAGCACCGATAATATAATGACGGAGCGCAGCCGTCTCGTGACGACACGCCCTTCACGCTGGGTCTCCCCCAGATAGACCAGCAATGCCTCAAGCATGAGCTTATCGACGCGTCAGGAGGGCAAGAACGAAGCCGACGCCAACGGCGATGCCGAGCGACTGCAGCGGGTTCTTCTGGACCTGATCGGTGAGGTTGTCGTTCAGCGTGGAAATCTCGTTGCGGACAGTATCCGCCATGTCGCTCGACGCAGAAATCGCATCGTCTGCGACCCGGGCGGCCTGTGCCTTCAGCTCGTAAGAGGCGCCGACGCCAAGCGCTTTCACGCTCTTGGCAAGATTTGCCAGATCGTCGCGAAGCTGGGCGAGCTGTGCGGCCACATCGGCTGCATCACCGTTTTCGAGGGATTGCTGGATCTTGTCATTAACGCTGCTACGCACGCTTGCCATGAGTGAAGTCCTTCCTGAACATCGTTGATGGAGTTGGCGACATGTCAACGACCGTCGCCGCCTAACTCTTGTTGCGGCGGCAGAAACAACCCGCCTGTCCGCGATTGAAACGCGCCCGCTGGCGCTTGGTTCCGTAACGTCATGTGTTTTCTTCAACCATATTGCTGAGCCGGGCATTTTTCAGGAATTCGCCCCCGGACATTTGTTTTCCTGTCACAAGCATCATATAAGGCCCATCATCCAAGACCGACCTTGACTTCAATCAATATGTGAAACGACATGCTGCAGACGCCCTATTACCTCATCGACAAGACAAAACTTCTTCGCAACATGGAGAAGATTGCCTATGTGCGGGAAAAATCCGGCGCCAAGGCGCTCTTGGCGCTGAAATGCTTCGCCACATGGTCGGTGTTCGATTTCATGTCGCAATATATGGACGGCACCACCTCGTCTTCGCTCTATGAAGTGCGTCTCGGTCGCGAGAAATTCGGTGGTGAGACCCATGCCTATTCCGTCGCCTATGCCGATTATGAAATCGACGAAGTGATCGCGAATGCCGACAAGATCATCTTCAATTCGATCGGCCAGCTGGAGCGTTTTGCGGAGAAGGCATCTAGCATCACCCGTGGTCTGCGCCTCAATCCGCAGGTCAGCTCCTCGAGCTTCGATCTTGCCGATCCTGCACGCCCCTTCAGCCGTCTTGGCGAGTGGGATGTCGCCAAGGTCGATAAGGTCATGGACCGCATTTCCGGTTTCATGATCCACAATAATTGCGAAAACGGTGATTTCTCGCTGTTCGACCGCATGCTGACGCAGATCGAAGAGAAATTCGGATCGCTGTTGTCGCGTGCCGAATGGGTGAGCCTCGGTGGCGGCATTCATTTCACCGGTGACGATTATCCGCTCGACCAGTTCTGCGACCGTCTGCGCGCCTTCTCCGAAAAATATGGCGTGCAGGTCTATCTGGAGCCGGGCGAGGCCTCGATCACCAAGAGCACGACGCTCGAGGTGACGGTTCTCGATACGCTGTTCAACGGCAAGAACCTCGCCATCGTCGACAGTTCCATCGAAGCCCACATGCTCGATCTGCTGATCTACCGCGAAACCGCGAAGGTTTCGCCGAATGAGGGCGAGCATCCTTACATGGTCTGCGGCAAGTCCTGCCTTGCCGGCGATATTTTCGGCGATTTCCGCTTCGACAAGGAGCTGAAGGTGGGGGACCGCATCTCCTTCCAGGACGCGGCCGGTTACACCATGGTCAAGAAGAACTGGTTCAACGGCGTGAAGATGCCGGCGATCGCCATCAAGGAACTGGACGGCTCCGTGCGCGCCGTTCGTGAATTCGACTTTGCCGATTTCGAGCAAAGCCTGTCTTAAACCCTGTTTTTAACATCAACGAAGCTTATCCCTGCGGGGAAAAGGAGGCATCACCTGAAATGAAGAAGAACGTTCTGATCATCGGCGCCGGTGGCGTAGCACAGGTCGTGGCGCATAAATGCGCCCAGAACAGCGATGTATTGGGAGACATTCATATTGCGTCACGGACTTTGGAAAAGTGCCGCAAGATTGTCGAGTCCGTACGCGAAAAGAAGAGCCTCAAGACAGATGTGAAGCTTGAGGCCCATGCGCTTGACGCTATGGATATCGAGGCGACGAAAGCCTTGATCAGGAAAACCGGCGTGGAAATCGTCATCAATGTCGGTTCGGCTTTCGTCAACATGTCCGTTCTTCGTGCCTGCATGGACACGGGTGTTGCCTATATGGATACCGCGATCCACGAGGATCCGACCAAGATCTGCGAAGCGCCGCCGTGGTATGGAAACTACGAGTGGAAGCGCGCGGAAGAATGCAAGGAAAAGGGCATTACCGCCATTCTCGGCGTCGGTTTCGACCCGGGCGTCGTCAACGCCTATGCCCGCCTTGCCAAGGATGACTATTTCGACAAGGTCACTTCGGTCGATATCGTCGATATCAATGCCGGCAGCCATGGCCGCTGGTTCTCGACAAACTTCGATCCGGAAATCAACTTCCGCGAATTCACCGGCGTCGTTTATTCCTGGCAGAATGGTCAGTGGCAGACGAACCAGATGTTCGAAGTCGGCCAGGAATTCGACCTGCCCGTCGTCGGCAAGCAGAAGGCCTATATGACCGGCCATGATGAGGTGCATTCGCTGTCCAAAAATATGGAGGGTGCCGATGTGCGCTTCTGGATGGGCTTCGGTGATCACTACATCAACGTCTTCACCGTGCTGAAGAACCTCGGTCTCCTGTCCGAAAAGCCGGTCAAGACGGCAGAAGGTCTGGAAGTCGTGCCGCTGAAGGTGGTGAAGGCCGTCCTGCCCGATCCGTCGTCGCTGGCGCCCGACTATGTCGGCAAGACCTGCATTGGCGATATCGTCAAGGGCATCAAGGACGGCAAGGAACGCGAAGTCTTCATCTACAACGTGGCCGACCACAAGGAAGCTTACGAGGAAGTCGGCTCGCAGGGCATCTCCTACACCGCCGGCGTTCCCCCGGTCGCTGCCGCCATGCTGATTGCGACAGGCGAATGGGATGTTAAGCAGATGGCGAATGTTGAAGAACTGCCGCCGAAGCCGTTCCTGAACATCCTGAACAAGATTGGTCTGCCGAACCGTATCAAGGATGAAAACGGCGATCGCGCGCTGGAGTTCTGAGCGCAGCGTTCTTGACGGATAGAGACAGAAAAGCCCCGCGAATGCGGGGCTTTTTCTTTGCTATACAGATTATCTATCGCGCACTGGACGCAAAACGGGTGTAGTGCCCAGACGATGGAAAGAGGTCTAGCCAGTTACGCGACGTCATCCTCGGCCCTGTGCCACTGCTGTCCGGTTTAAATTTGTAGACATGGCGCACGGTGTTGATTCTACTCGTATTCGAACGTTTGGCGACGATCTCGGACACGAACAGGAAAAACACCGTGCGGCACTACAATAGCGTATTCCACGATCTGTTGAAGCGGGTGGCTTGGAGCAGGTTCGACAGGCTTGTGGATGAGCATGGCGCCGACAAGCATGTGCGCCGGCTGTCAACGAAGAGCCAGTTCATCGCCCTGCTTTACGGCCAGTTGTCCGGAGCCGTCAGTCTGCGCGAGATCGTCGGCGGCCTCGAAAGCCATGCCGCGCGGCTTTATCACGTCGGTGGAAGGCCGGTGTCGCGCTCGACGCTGTGCGATGCCAATGCACGGCGCTCAAGCGAGGTCTTTGCCGGTCTGTTTCGCGAGATGGTCGCCCGCGCGGGCCGCGGGTTGCGCCGGTCGGTGTCGGAGGCCACCTATCTCATCGACGCGACCGGCGTTCGGCTGAGCGGGGCCGGGTGCGACTGGGCACGGTTTTCCCATCAGGCCTGCGGCGCCAAGGTTCATGTCGTCTACGACGCCGATGCCGAGCGACCGATCTATGCGGCGGTCACGCCCGCCAATGTCAACGACATCACAGCCGCCAAGGCCATGCCGATCGCGGCGGGTGCGACCTATGTGTTCGATCTTGGCTATTATGATTTCGGCTGGTGGGCGGCGCTCGACAAGGCCGGCTGCCGCATCGTCACGCGGTTCAAGTCCCATACGAAGCTGACCGTAACAAGCCAGCAAGCTGTCAGCGGCGATGGCATCGTCCTCTTCGATCGCATCGGGCTTCTGCCCGCCCGCATGGCGGCAAGCCGCCGCAATCGGTTTGGCGACCCCGTGCGGGAGATCACAGTCAGGACGCAGACGGGCAAGGTGCTGCGACTGCTGACCAACGATCTCGACGCGCCCGCACAGGAGATCGCCGATCTCTACAAACGGCGCTGGGCGATCGAACTGTTCTTTCGCTGGGTCAAGCAGACGCTGAGGATCCGGCATTTCCTTGGCAACAGCGAGAACGCCGTGCGCATCCAGATCGCCGTGGCGCTCATCGCCTATCTATTGTTGCGCATGGCGCAGGCAGACCAGAAACTCGTCCAAAGCCCACTGGCATTCGCACGCCTGGTGCGCGCCAATCTTATGCATCGCCGAAGAACCGACAGCCTCACAAGGCCGCCACCAGCTAAAACCGCCGATCCAAGACAGATGACACTTCTCGGAATGGAAATTTAAACCGGACAGCAGTGGCCCTGTGCCGAGGATCCAATCACGTTGAATAAAATCAATAGGTTGCAGATCCTCGGGACAAGCCCGAGGATGACGTTGAGAGCGGGTATGCCTGCCGCCGCCGTCAGTCGCAGAGTGACCTCAACCTTTCGTCGGCTTCGGCCCACGCTTCTCGAAAGGCTTGTCCTTCTTGCCCTCGTATTTCGGCTTGTCGCCAAAGGGCTTTTTCTTCTTCCAGGGCTTGTCTTCGCCCTTGCGGTCGTCACGGGGGGCGCTTGCATTGTCCGGCTTGCTGAATTTCCGCTGCGCCTTGGCCGGGCGGGTGTCTTCGCGGACGCCGCCGGTCATTTCCGGCTTGCCTTCCAGCGCCTTCAGGCGAATGCCCTTCTCCAGCATCATGTCCTTGCCGATGGCGGAGGTGAAACGGTCGACGGCATCGGCGGCCAGTTCCACGAAGGTCTCCGTCTGCTGCATGCGGATCGCGCCGATATCCTGGCGGGTGATCTTGCCGAAACGGCAAAGCATCGGGATGAGCCAGCGCGGCTCGGCGCTCTGCTTGCGGCCAACGGACAGCGAGAACCATGCGCTGTCGGAGAAGTCGGAGCGTTCGCGGCGCGGTGCGTTGTTTTCGACGGTCTCGAAGCTGTCGCGGCGCGGCTTGCGGCTGTTATCGAGCGAAACTTCGGTGATGTCTTCAGGCGCGGAACGTCCGGCATGGTAGAGACGCACGAAGGCGGCGGCGACTTTTTCCGCGCCATGCTGTTCGAGCAGCTTGGTGACGAAATCGCGTTCGTCCTCGGCCACGGCTTCGCTGAGTGTTGGATCGGCCAGAAGCCTTGCACCATCACGCTCGACGATCTCTTCGACGGAGGGCGGGTGAACCCACGTCGGGCTGACCTTTGCGCCTTCGAGAAGACGCTCGGCCTTGCGGCGCTGGCTTACGGGCACAACAATGGCGCTGACACCCTTTTGCCCGGCGCGGCCGGTACGGCCCGAACGGTGCAGAAGCGTTTCGGAATTGGTCGGCAGGTCGGCGTGGATAACGAGTTCGAGGCCCGGCAGGTCGATGCCGCGGGCGGCAACGTCGGTTGCCACGCAAACGCGGGCGCGGCCGTCACGCATGGCCTGCAGGGCGTGTGTGCGCTCGTTCTGGGTGAGTTCACCGGAGAGAGCCACGACCGAAAAGCCGCGATTGTTCAGCCGGGCCGTCAGATGGTTGACGGCGGCGCGCGTGGAGCAGAAAACGATGGCGTTGCGGGCTTCATAAAAGCGCAGCGCGTTGATGATGGCGTTTTCGCGGTCCGACGGCGATACCAGCAGGGCACGGTATTCGATATCCACATGCTGCTTCTGTTCGGAAGCGGTGGCGATGCGCACTGCGTTCTTCTGGTAGCTTTCGGCCAGCTTGGCGATGCTGCGCGGCACGGTGGCCGAGAACATCAGCGTGCGACGGTTTTCGGGCGATTCTTCCAGAATGAATTCCAGATCTTCGCGGAAGCCGAGATCGAGCATCTCGTCGGCTTCATCCAGCACCACGGCGCGGATGGACGAAAGGTCGAGTGCACCCCGCTTGATGTGGTCGCACAGGCGGCCAGGCGTACCGACGACGATATGGGCGCCGCGCTCCAGCGCCCGGCGCTCGTTGCGGATATCCATGCCGCCGACGCAGGACGCGATCGACACGCCAGCGAATTCATAAAGCCATTCCAGCTCGCGCTTGACCTGCATGGCCAGTTCGCGGGTTGGTGCGATTGCCAGCGCTAGTGGTGCGGAAGCCTGACCGAAGCGGGTATTTTCCGAAAGCAGCGTGGTCGCAAGCGCGATGCCGAAGGCAACCGTCTTGCCGGAGCCGGTCTGCGCGGAAACCAGCGCGTCCTTGTCGGCCAGCTCAGGCGCAAGCATGGCCTGCTGTACGGGGGTCAAGTCTTTATAACCGCGTTTTTCCAACGCCTGCGCGATCGCCGGGGCGATACCCTGGGTGTCTGTCATCTACCGTCTTTCGGATATGAAGCTGCCCGCATCCGCCCGAAACCAATAGGTCCTAAAGTCTCCGGGGCAGCCGATACGGGCCATTTCGGCCATCTGGCCGGTTGCATTGCCGCGCTCCATACTGCGAATAGGCCGGTTTGTACAGTGCACTGCGGTACGCTCTTTTACGGGTGTTTTATCCTGCTAACCGTTCTGCGGCGTCTTCATCCGTTTTGAAGGCGGCTCAAAAGGCGTACCGCATGGTTCATAAACGGCATTGCGTGCCCCCCACCTTTTCGCTAAGAGACCCGCAACTTGAGGCTCTTTTTTAAGGAAGGGCCGACTGGGTTTGTTCTTGTCCGTCCGTTTTCCTGAAGGAGCCGGCGGGAAAATGGGATGGTACTGGTCAAGGCTATGGCTCGCATTGTCATGAAATTCGGCGGCACGTCCGTCGCGAACCTCGAACGCATTCACAATGTCGCACGGCATGTGAAACGCGAAGTGGATGCCGGCCATGAAGTGGCCGTAGTCGTTTCCGCCATGTCCGGCAAAACCAACGAATTGGTGGACTGGGTGCAGAATGCTGCGAAGGTGGCCGGCACCAACGCCGCCTCCTTTTATGATGCGCGCGAATATGACGCGGTTGTCGCATCCGGCGAGCAGGTGACATCAGGCCTGCTGGCAATCACCCTGCAGTCCATGGGCATCAATGCGCGCTCCTGGCAGGGCTGGCAGATCCCGATCCGCACCGATAACGCCCATGGCGCCGCCCGTATTCTCGAGATCGACGGGTCCGATATCGTCAAGCGCATGGGTGAGGGACAGGTTGCCGTTGTCGCTGGTTTCCAGGGCATCGGTCCGGATAACCGCATCGCGACGCTCGGCCGCGGCGGCTCGGACACGTCGGCTGTGGCCATTGCCGCCGCCGTCAAGGCGGATCGCTGCGACATCTATACCGATGTCGACGGCGTCTACACCACCGATCCGCGCATCGAGCCCAAGGCTCGCCGCATGAAGAAGATCGCCTTCGAGGAAATGCTCGAAATGGCGTCTCTCGGCGCGAAGGTTCTGCAGGTTCGCTCAGTTGAGCTTGCCATGGTACACAAGGTGCGCACCTTCGTTCGCTCCAGTTTCGAGGATCCCGATGCGCCGGGCATGGGCGACCTCATCAACCCGCCCGGTACTTTGATTTGTGACGAGGATGAAATCGTGGAACAGGAAGTCGTAACCGGCATCGCCTATGCCAAGGATGAAGCACAGATTTCGCTGCGCCGTGTGGCCGACCGTCCGGGCGTCTCCGCCGCGATCTTCGGACCGCTGGCGGAAGCGCATATCAACGTTGACATGATCGTGCAGAACATCTCCGAAGACGGTTCGCGCACCGACATGACCTTCACCGTCCCCTCGGGCGACGTTGCCAAGGCGCTCAAGGTTCTCGATGACAACAAGGCGCAGATCGGCTTTGACGTCGCGCAGAACGAAACGGGCCTTGCCAAGGTTTCGGTCATCGGTATCGGCATGCGCAGCCACGCCGGCGTTGCCGCCAGCGCGTTCAAGGCGCTTGCCGAGAAGAACATCAACATCAAGGCGATCACCACGTCAGAGATCAAGATTTCGATCCTGATCGACGGCGCCTACGCCGAACTTGCGGTTCGCACTTTGCATTCCGCCTACGGTCTCGATAAAGCTTAAGCCGAGACATCGGTTCCCGATGCTCCGATTCTTCGGAGTTGCGTTCTTCCGATGTGGCGTTTCATGAAAGCGTGTCCCTTGCGGGACGCGCTTCTCGCGCTATAAATTTTTAAATGACGTTTTGATTCTCGAATATTATGACATTCGGATCGGAAGCGTCGGGGAGCAAACGCGATGAGAGACCTTTCCGCAGGTCCGCGCGTCCTGCTCAAGCGGCTGCGCGAAATGATGGCGGAGCACCTTGAGCCGCAGGACCGCCTGGACCAGATCGTTCGCCAGATAGCCAGCAACATGGTGGCGGAGGTTTGCTCGGTTTACGTGCTGCGCTCCGACAGCGTGCTGGAGCTTTATGCCACCGAAGGTCTCAACAAGGATGCCGTGCATCTTGCCCAGCTGAAAATGGGGCAAGGTCTTGTCGGCACCATTGCCGCTTCCGCCCAGCCACTCAATCTTTCCGATGCGCAGGCGCATCCCGCTTTCCGTTATCTTCCTGAAACCGGTGAGGAAATTTATCATTCCTTCCTCGGCGTGCCGATTTTGCGCTCCGGTCGCACTCTTGGCGTTCTTGTGGTCCAGAACAAGGCCAGCCGAACATACCGGGAGGATGAAGTTGAAGCGCTCGAGACAACCGCGATGCTTATCGCTGAAATAGTGGCGAGCGGTGAGTTGAAAAAGATCACCCGCCCCGGTGTGGAGCTGGACCTGACGCGCGCCGTCTCCATCGATGGCGACGGTTATGGCGAAGGCATCGGTCTTGGCCATGTCGTGCTGCATGATCCGCGCATCGTCGTCACGAACCTGCTGAACGAGGACGCGGATACGGAAATCCGGCGTCTTGCCGATGCTATAGGGTCGCTCCGCCTGTCGATCGATGACATGTTGCAGCGCCGCGACGTGCCGACCGAAGGTGAGCACCGCGAGGTTCTCGAGACCTATCGCATGTTCGCCCACGATCAGGGCTGGGTGCGGCGCATGGAAGAGGCGATCCGCAACGGCCTGACGGCGGAAGCGGCGGTCGAGAAGGTGCAGAGCGACACCAAGGCGCGCATGATGCGCCTGACCGATCCCTATCTGCGCGAGCGCATGCATGATTTCGACGATCTCGCCAACCGGCTGCTGCGCCAGCTGATCGGTTTCGGCGGGCGTGGACCGGAACAGGATTTCCCGCTCGATGCCATCGTTCTGGCGCGCGCCATGGGTGCGGCCGAACTTTTGGATTATCCGCGTGAAAAACTGCGCGGGCTGGTACTCGAAGACGGCGCGGTGACGAGCCACGTCGTTATCGTGGCGCGCGCCATGGGCATTCCGATCATCGGGCAGGCGGCGGGCATTGTTGCGCTGGCCGAAAACAACGATCCGATCATCATCGATGGTGATGACGGTCAGGTGCATCTGCGCCCGATGTCGGATTTGCAGCGCGCCTATGAAGAAAAAGTGCGCCTGCGCGCCAAGCGGCAGGAGCAGTTCCGTGCGCTGCGCAATGTCGAGCCGATCACCAAGGATGGCCAGAAGGTCAATCTGAAGATGAATGCGGGCCTTCTCGTGGACCTGCCGCAGCTGGAGGAATCCGGCGCCGATGGCATCGGCCTGTTCCGCACCGAGCTGCAATTCATGATCGCCTCCAACATGCCCAAGGGCGAGGAGCAGGAGGCTTTCTACCGTTCGGTTTTGCGCCAGGCCAAGGGCAAGAGCGTCACTTTCCGCACGCTGGATATCGGTGGCGACAAGGTCGTTTCTTATATGCGCGGTCAGGAAGAGGAAAATCCGGCGCTCGGCTGGCGGGCGATCCGCCTGTCGCTCGACCGGCCGGGCCTGATGCGCACGCAGATGCGCGCGCTTTTGCGCGCCGCCTCCGGTGCGGAGCTGCGCATGATGCTGCCGATGGTGACTGAGGTTTCCGAAATCCGCGCCGCACGCGATCTGTTGCAGAAAGAAGTGCAGCATCTTTCGAAGTTCAGCCATGCGCTGCCGAAAAAGTTGCAGTTCGGCGCGATGCTGGAGGTCCCTTCGCTGATGTGGCAGCTCGATGAGCTGATGCAGGAGGTGGATTTCGTTTCCGTCGGCTCGAACGACCTGTTCCAGTTCTCGATGGCGGTCGATCGCGGCAATGCACGGGTGTCGGATCGTTTCGACAATCTCGGCAAGCCATTCCTGCGCATTTTGCGCGATATCGTGCGCGCCGGTGAAAGGCACCATACGTCGGTCACGCTATGCGGTGAAATGGCAAGCAAGCCGCTTTCGGCCATGGCTTTGATTGGTCTCGGCTTCCGTTCTGTTTCCATGTCGCCGACGGCGATCGGCCCGGTGAAGGCGATGCTGCTCGGGCTTGATGCCACAAAGCTTGCCGAAGAGCTGAACGCGGCGCTGGACGATCACAATTCGCTGGAAAGCGCGCGCGAGGTGTTGTTACGCTTTGCCGCGACGCATTCCATTCCCATTTAGAGCATTTCCAGGAAAAGTGGACCCCGGTTTTCCGTCCGGAAATGCGTTAAAGCAAAAAGTTAGAGCGCTTTCGCGTTTCGAAGAAAAGCGAAAGCGCTCTAAAAGACCTGTTTCATTATTGGAGTGACTGGTGGCGAAGCTTCCCGTCGAAAAAATGCGCGAGTTGGAAAGGCGTTTCGGAGAGATCGAAGCGCGCATGTCGGCCGGTCCGGCAGCGGATGTCTATGTGAAGCTGGCTTCGGAATATTCCGAACTTGAGCCGGTGGTGAAGAAAATCCGCGAATACGAGAAGGCGATCTCCGAGGCCGCCGATCTCGAGGCGCTGCTTGCCGACAAGACGACTGACAAGGACATGCGTGATCTGGCGGAAATGGAGCTGCCGGAGGTCGAAAGCCGCATCGGTGAGCTTGAAAAAGATATGCAGGTCCTGCTGCTTCCCAAGGATGCGGCGGATGAAAAAAGCGCGATCCTTGAAATCCGCGCCGGCACCGGCGGTTCCGAGGCGGCGCTGTTCGCCGGCGATCTGTTCCGCATGTATGAGCGCTTCGCTGCGACCAAGGGCTGGAAGGTTGAAGTTCTTTCCGCCAGCGAAGGCGAAGCGGGCGGTTACAAGGAAATCATCGCGACGATTAGCGGGCGAGGGGTGTTTTCCAAGCTGAAATTCGAATCCGGCGTGCACCGTGTGCAACGTGTGCCCGAAACGGAAGCGAGCGGCCGCATCCACACGTCGGCCGCCACCGTTGCGGTGCTGCCGGAAGCGGAGGACATCGACGTCGAAATTCGTCCGGAAGACATCCGCATCGATACGATGCGCGCTTCGGGTGCGGGCGGCCAGCACGTCAACACCACCGACTCCGCCGTTCGCATCACCCATCTTCCGACGGGCCTGATCGTCACCAGCTCGGAAAAATCGCAACATCAGAACCGCGCCAAGGCCATGCAGGTCCTGCGCTCGCGTCTTTATGACATCGAGCGGCAAAAGGTGGAGAGCGAACGCTCGGCCGACCGCAAGAGCCAGGTCGGTTCCGGCGATCGTTCCGAGCGCATCCGCACCTATAATTTTCCGCAGGGCCGCGTCACCGATCACCGCATCAATCTCACGCTCTATAAGCTGGATCGCATGATCGAAGGCGAGATCGATGAACTAGTGGATGCGCTGATTGCCGATTATCAGGCCGGCCAGCTGGCACAGCTTGGCGAGCAGCTTTGAGCACGGGGACTGAAGCGAGTGTCGCGAGCGCGCTTGCCGCCGCCCGCAAAAGGCTGCAGGCAGCCGGGATCGATGATCCGCTTGTCGATGCGCGGCTTCTGATTGCTGATGTTGTCGATTTTTCATTGACCGATTTCGTGATGAAGTCCGAACGGCCAGTCACCGTGGAAGAAAACGCCCGTATCGTCGCCATGATCGAGCGTCGGGCCTGCGGCGAACCGGTGCATCGCATTCTCGGCCACCGCGAGTTTCATGGCCTTGATCTTCTTCTGTCGAAGGAAACGCTCGAACCCCGCCCGGATACAGAGGTTCTCGTCGATACGCTGTTGCCGGCGTTAAAAGAGACGGTTTCCCGAAAGGGTAGCGCCCGCATTCTGGACTTGGGCACGGGAACGGGTGCGATCTGTCTGGCGCTTTTAAAGGAATGTGCGCAGGCGTCCGGTATCGGAAGTGATATTTCGGCCGATGCGCTGGAAACGGCGGCCAGAAATGCTGCTCGAAACGGTCTCAATTCACGCTTCGAAATCATTCGCAGTGACTGGTTCGAAAAAATCTCTGGTCGCTTTGACATAATTGTGTCGAATCCGCCCTATATAAGAACTGATATCGTTGCAACGCTCGACCAAGAGGTTCGTAACCACGATCCGATGGCTGCGCTGGATGGAGGTCAGGACGGCCTTGCACCGTACCGCCTCATTGCTGCCGACGCAGGCCGCTTTCTTGTGGAAAACGGGATTGTCGGTGTGGAGATCGGTTTCGATCAAAGGCTTGATGTTTCCGCTATATTTGCTTCCCACGGCTTCTCTCTTCTGGATGCCGTGAAGGATTATGGCGGTAACGACAGAGTTTTGACCTTCCGGAGATAGTTGTTCGCGATATGTCTGCGGATTTTTTGCAAGGATATTTTGCACAGCAAAAGAAAAGGCTTGGTTTTCCGCAGGAAGCGGGATAGTTTGCGGCCACATGCCGGGTGGCTGAGGACGAATTTAGATTCGTCAGGGTATGGGTCTCAGTCCCGAAGCGGGTTCTTTTAGAACCCTGAAGGCTGGGCGTTTCCGGCATGTGAATCAGTAAACTTTGTTCGCAGGTGGCTCGTTGCAGCATTTTGCGCGACCGGTCGTCATACGCGAGGTCTTGTCTGGGGTTATCTTCAGCAGGGCGCGTAATGCAGCAATTTCAGGAAAAATTTCCAGCGGTTTTCCGCCCGGAATTGCATGAAAATAATCAGATTGTCAGCAAAACAGAATTCAGGTGAGCAATTGATGAGGCCAGGACAGCAAAACAAGCGCGGCCGGGGGCGTGGAAGCAACAACAATAACAATGGTGGCGGTAACAACAACAACTTCAACCGCAAGGGCGGTAATCCGCTCACCAGGACTTATGACAGCTCCGGCCCCGATGTTAAAATCCGTGGCACAGCCCAGCACATAGCGGAAAAATACACGGCTCTGGCGCGCGACGCGCAGAGTTCCGGCGACCGCGTGATCGCTGAGAACTATCTGCAGCACGCTGAACATTATAACCGCATCATCGCGTCGGCTCAGGCCCAGATGCAGGAACGCTTCCAGCGCGACGACCGTGGCGAGTTCAATGCCGCCGATGGCGACGAGATGGATATGAACGACGGCGACGATAACTTCGTTGCACCGCAGCAGCAGGCCGAACAGGTCGAGCGCGCGCAGCAGCCGGAACGCCAGGAACGTACTGAGCGGAACGAACCGCGCCAGGAGCGTCGTGAGCGTCCGGATCGCCGCGAACGGCAGGAGCGTCAGCCGCGCCAGCCGCAGGTCGCCGCCGAACAGCAGCCGCCGGTCTACGATGCCAGCCAGGCACCGCAGCCCGTCATCGAAGGCACGCCCATGGAAGTGGCCGTCGAGGAAGAGCAGCAGCAGGCGGAAGCGCCGGCCGAACGCACACCCAAGACGCGCCGGGCAACCGGTCCGCGCCCGCGTCGCCCGCGTCGCACCGCCGCTGCGGAAGGTGCTGAAGGCGAAGATGCGCCGGCTGGTGATGATGCTGCAGCGACTACGCTTGAGAATGCTGCTGAATAAGCCGCGTCTGCAAATAAGCTCTGCGATTGAAAAACTCCGGCTTGCCGGAGTTTTTTGTTTTTGGCGATGGACGCGAGACGGGCTTTTGCCCCAGTCTGATGCGGGGCGGAATTGCTGTCGGTCAAGTCAGGCGAAAATTTCCCGCACAGCGGATTTTCGCCCCTTTAAACCCATGAAAATGCCTCCCATATTCGTGCAGGATGGACGGAAACCGCATTCGCCGGCGACCGACCATCGAGAGGCGGCGATCGTGAAATCCTATGAACACGGCTGTCGTAGCGGGGCTTGCCTTTGAGGGAGCCTCAACCCTAACACCCGGGTCCGTGCCGAAAGCGGGCGGACCGGTCAATGGAGGTTCGACTATGAATATTGAAAAATACTCCGAGCGCGTTCGCGGTTTTCTGCAATCGGCGCAGACCTTTGCGCTTGCCGAAAACCATCAGCAGTTCTCGCCCGAACATGTTTTGAAAGTTCTGCTTGATGATGAGCAGGGCATGGCCGCATCGCTGATCGAGCGCGCTGGCGGCGATGCCAGGGAAGCGCGTCTTGCCAATGACGCGGCGCTAGCAAAATTGCCCAAGGTTTCCGGCGGCAATGGCGGTCTTTCGCTGACGGCTCCGCTCGCCAAGGTATTCTCGACCGCAGAAGATCTTGCCAAGAAAGCCGGCGACAGTTTCGTGACCGTCGAGCGTCTTCTGCAGGCGCTTGCGATTGAAAGCTCCGCTTCCACCTCCGCTTCCCTGAAAAAGGCGGGTGCGAGTGCGCAGGCGCTCAATCAGGTCATCAACGACATTCGCAAGGGCCGCACCGCTGACAGCGCCAATGCCGAACAGGGCTTTGACGCGCTGAAGAAATATGCGCGCGATCTGACAGAGGAAGCCCGCGAGGGTAGACTCGACCCTGTCATCGGTCGTGACGACGAAATTCGTCGCACCATCCAGGTCCTGTCGCGCCGCACCAAGAACAATCCGGTGCTAATCGGTGAACCGGGCGTCGGTAAAACGGCGATTGCCGAAGGCCTTGCGCTGCGCATCGTCAATGGCGATGTGCCGGAGAGCCTGAAGGACAAAAAGCTGATGGCGCTCGATATGGGCGCGCTGATTGCCGGTGCGAAATATCGCGGTGAATTCGAAGAGCGCCTGAAGGCTGTGCTGAATGAGGTGCAGGCCGAGAATGGTGGCATCATCCTGTTCATCGATGAGATGCACACGCTGGTCGGCGCCGGCAAGGCCGATGGCGCGATGGATGCGTCCAATCTGCTGAAGCCTGCGCTTGCCCGTGGTGAGCTGCACTGCGTTGGCGCCACCACGCTTGATGAATACCGCAAGCATGTAGAGAAGGATCCAGCCCTTGCCCGCCGTTTCCAGCCCGTTCTGGTGGATGAGCCGAACGTCGAGGATACGATCTCGATCTTGCGCGGTCTGAAGGAAAAATACGAACAGCATCACAAGGTCCGCATCTCGGATTCGGCCCTGGTTGCGGCTGCGACGCTTTCCAACCGTTATATCACCGACCGCTTCCTGCCGGACAAGGCAATCGACCTGATGGATGAGGCTGCCTCGCGTCTTCGCATGCAGGTGGATTCCAAGCCGGAAGAACTGGACGAACTGGATCGCCGTATCATTCAGCTGAAGATCGAGCGCGAAGCCCTGAAGCAGGAAACGGATCAATCGTCGGTTGACCGCCTGAAGAAGCTTGAGGACGAACTGGCCGATACGGAAGAAAAGGCAGATGCACTGACGGCCCGCTGGCAGGCGGAAAAGCAGAAGCTCGGCCATGCCGCCGACCTGAAGAAGCGGCTCGACGAAGCCCGCAACGAATTGGCGATTGCCCAGCGCAACGGTCAGTTCCAGCGGGCCGGTGAGTTGACCTACGGCATCATTCCGGGTCTCGAAAAGGAACTGGCTGCGGCGGAAGCACGCGACAGCAGCGGCGCCGGTTCGATGGTTCAGGAAGTGGTGACACCGGACAATATTGCCCACGTCGTCTCCCGCTGGACCGGCATTCCGGTCGACAAGATGCTGGAAGGCCAGCGCGAAAAGCTGTTGCGCATGGAAGACGAGCTCGCCAAGTCCGTTGTCGGACAGGGTGAGGCCGTGCAGGCGGTGTCGAAGGCGGTTCGCCGTTCGCGCGCCGGTCTTCAGGATCCGAACCGACCGATCGGCTCGTTCATCTTCCTCGGCCCGACGGGCGTGGGCAAGACCGAGCTGACCAAGTCGCTCGCCCGCTTCCTGTTCGACGACGAAACCGCGATGGTTCGCCTCGATATGTCGGAATATATGGAGAAACACTCCGTTGCCCGGCTGATCGGCGCACCTCCCGGTTATGTCGGTTACGAAGAGGGCGGTGCCCTGACGGAAGCGGTTCGTCGCCGGCCCTATCAGGTCGTGCTGTTCGACGAGATCGAGAAAGCGCATCCTGATGTCTTCAACGTTCTGTTGCAGGTGCTGGATGATGGCCGCCTGACGGATGGTCAGGGCCGCACCGTCGATTTCAAGAACACCATCATCATCATGACCTCGAACCTCGGTTCGGAATTCATGACGCAGATGGGCGACAATGACGATGTGGATTCGGTTCGCGAACTGGTCATGGAGAGGGTTCGGTCGCATTTCCGGCCGGAATTCCTCAACCGTATCGACGATATCATCCTGTTCCACCGCCTGCGGCGCGACGAAATGGGTGCGATCGTGGAAATCCAGTTGAAGCGCCTCGTATCTCTTCTGGCCGATCGCAAGATCACGCTCGAACTGGATGAGGATGCCCGCAACTGGCTTGCCAACAAGGGTTACGATCCGGCTTATGGTGCGCGTCCGCTGAAGCGGGTGATCCAGAAATCGGTTCAGGACCGGCTTGCGGAAATGATCCTCGGCGGTGAAATCCCCGATGGTTCGCGGGTCAAGGTAACCTCGGGCACCGACCGGTTGCTGTTCAAGGTCAAACCCGCCAAGGGTGAGGCCGAGACCGAAACGGCCGATGCAGCATAAAATGAAAGGGCTCCGGAAACGGAGCCCTTTTCATATGATCGGTACTGTTGATTTGGAATTCGCTGGGATCAGCGGCTCGCCACCTGATTGGGCTTTTCATCGATGTTGAGCAGATTGTCGATGCGTTTTCTCTCATCGGAGAAACGGGCCAGTGCCACGCCGGAAAGCGACTTTCCGCCCGGCAGGCGCACCTTCATCGCGTCCACTTTCGTGCCGTTGACGATCAGCTCGTAATGCAGATGCGCACCGGTCGAAAGGCCGGTCGAACCGACATAACCGATCACCTGACCCTGCCGGACCTTGGAGCCCTCGGTGACGCCCTTGGCGATCGCACTCTGGTGGTTATAGGAGGAGACGTAGCCATTGGCATGGCGGATCAGGGTCTGGTTGCCGTAACCGGAGGCCCAGCCGGCCTTTTCCACCGTGCCGTTGCCGGTCGCGATGATCGGCGTGCCACGGGCTGCCGCCCAGTCGGTGCCGGTATGCATGCGGCTGAATTTCAGGACGGGGTGGCGACGCATGCCGAAACCGGAGGTCATGCGGCCGTTCGGAACGGGGTTGCGCAACAGGAATTGCCGGATGCTCTTGCCGTTCTCGTCGAAATAATCGACGCTGTTATCCTCGGGGCTCTGGAACCGGTAAAAACGTGTCTCGTTGTCACCGAACTTGGCATTGACGTAAAGCAGTTCGGATTTGTCCGTCGCCTTGCCGTCCGCATCTTCCACCGAGAAAAAGGCTTCCAGCGTATCGCTCGGTTTCAGCTGCGCCTGGAAATCGACGCTGCTGGCGAGAAGCTTGATGAGCTGCGAGACCATGCTCTGGTTCATGCCATAAGCGAGAGCAGCACGGTAAACCCCGTCATAG